>NZ_JAINDY010000035.1:0-1101 GCF_026191755.1 Agrobacterium sp. InxBP2 | reverse complement strand
TCTGCACGCGCAGACCGTCGTGATCAGCCCGGAACAGGAAGTTGTGATCCAGAAATACGTGACTGCGCACACGGTCACCTCAGTGGATGTGCCAAATGTCGATGTCGTGGTTGGCACTGCCCTTCCGGAAACGGTGGAGCTTCACAGGATTGATGCACCGGATGTCACCTACAGCTACGTCGTCGTTAACGGAAAGACAGCGATCGTCGATCCCGGCACCCGCAAGGTCATCAGGATCATGAACTAAGCGAAAGCACGAACGATTGATGGGAGGAAAAGATGTCACGTACATCAAAAATAACTCTTCTGGCCGCACTTATCGCGAGCTCCACTCTGACGCCATATATTGTTGTCGCACAGGACGCTTCTTCACAGACGAAAAGCGAAACAAACCCCGCACTGCTGCCGAAAAAGCAAAACACGCCCGGCACCGCTACCGAAACCAATGGCAATTCCGAGGCCGGAAACGCCAGCGGTCGTGTGGACGCAGCCGGACAGACGCAGACAAAGACGCCGGCGGCGGATACAAAATCTGCGGTTGGTAGTGAAAGCCAGGCTAAACCGCCCGTGAACGCCGAAGCGCCGTTACAGAAAAAAGGCGCCGGGCATCAAAATGCAGGTGGAACGGATGCCGGCGAGCCTGCCGGGAAAACAAAAGCGGGAGCCGATTCCGGCGAAACAAACAGGAAGTCCGGATCTGTGACGACTCCCAAGACCCCGGATGCGGCCGAGACCACGAAAAGCACGGATACCACCGGTTCGTCCAAAACCAAGACTGAAACGACAGGCACTGCTGGTGCGACCAACGGCGATGTCTCAGGGTCACCATCTGCGGCGACAAAAGAGCAGAAGGCCGGTTCGCAAGTGAACGTCAATGTCACGACCGAGCAGCGCACCGAAATCCGAAATGTCATTATCGAAAACAAGGTCGAACCCGTCCGCCCGACATTCAGCATTTCTGTTGGAACCGCGGTTCCAAGAACCGTTAGGCTTCACAAGCTCCCAGCGCGCGTGATCCAGATCGTTCCGCAGTACCGTGATTACGAATATATCGTTCTTGCTGACGAACGGATCATCATCATCGATCCTGCGACCTACGAG
>NZ_JAINDY010000034.1:0-477876 GCF_026191755.1 Agrobacterium sp. InxBP2 | reverse complement strand
CGCGTCGATCTGGTCATACGCCTTGAACTCGCCGAAGAACTTCGTGATTGCTGCCGTCAGCGACGTCTTGCCATGGTCAACGTGACCGATCGTGCCAATGTTGACGTGCGGCTTCGTCCGCTCAAACTTGCTCTTTGCCATGTGAATTGCTTCCTGTGAACGTGAAGTAGTTTCCCCGGCGAACCGGTTTGGTGTCGCCGTTTAAGGCTTTGTAAGCGAATGCGCAAGACTTAATTGTGAAAGCGCCTTCGCGCGCGCTCTAAGCGTGCCTTGTGGGGCGTATATGGTGTATGTTTTGCGACATTCAAACCCGCGCCGTGGCATCACACAGAGATACAGACGAGCCGCCTTTTCAGTCGCAGCCGATCACTAATTAAGATATTTCCATCACAACTTCTTTACCTGGGGCGGCTCGATGGCTTAAGGACACTTCATCGCCGGGGGGAGACGGGCGAGCGGAACCGGGCGCTGCCGCGCTGCCATGCATGTCTCGACCGCCGCTTTTCCCCGCGCCGCCTCTCTATCCGTTTCAGGACCAGCCAATGGAAATCTTCACAGCCGCCGGTTTCACGGCATTCTTACAGGTCATTGCGATCGATCTCGTTCTGGCAGGCGACAACGCCATCGTCATCGGCCTTGCCGCCGCCGGTCTTCCCGCGCATCTCCGCCGCAAGGCGATCCTTGTCGGCATCATCGCCGCCACGGTTCTCCGCATCGGGTTTGCCGCCGTCACCGTACAGCTTCTTGCCATCGTCGGCCTGCAACTCTTTGGCGGCCTGCTGCTCGCCTGGGTATGCTGGAAGATGTGGAGCGAACTGCGCGAAGCTTCGGGCTCCATCGAGGACGAGGTGACGGATGAAGAGGCCGACCTGACCAAGGGCCACAAGACGTTCTTCCAGGCAGCAACCCAGATCGTCATCGCCGACGTCTCCATGTCGCTGGACAATGTGCTCGCCGTCGCCGGCGCCGCGCAGGAACATGTGACTGTTCTGGTCATCGGACTCATCGTCTCGATCGCGCTGATGGGACTTGCAGCCAACTTCGTCGCCAAGCTTTTGCACCGCTACCGCTGGATTTCCTATCTCGGCCTGATGGTCATCATCTACGTGGCGCTCAATATGCTGTATCACGGCACGCTCGAAGTCCTGCCCTACATTCAGGCCTATCTCGGCTGAGCCACCTGCAGAAACACACTTTCAAAAGGCCCGGAAGCCTCGCTTTCCGGGCCTTTTGCATGACGGAGGACAGCTCACCGACCACCCGGCCTTTGCGTTGGTGGAGCGAGCGGGGAATCAGCTGTCGCCTTCGCTGCAACATCCGGAGAAGATTGGGAAATCGTGATTTGTCGCCGGTGGATTCTGGCAATTGAGGTCAGCCACGGGCAAGCCTAGGGAGCTACTTATAAGTCATAATAATAAAAAGAAAGGTAGAGCTCCCAATGGCTTATGACTGGAGCGGCGGACGTACCCGTCGTCTTCGCCGAATGAAGCTTGGCGTCGTCGCCAGTTCTCTCATTCTGCTGGCGCTTGTAGCGTCGCTTGTTCTTGGCTGAGCGTGCAGCCTGACACTGACCGGCGGCATGGCACGGTTTTCAAAACCGCCCTGCCGCCGCTCCATGAATATCATGGCGATCAGGTTTTTTTCTCTTCCACGCAGTGAACCGGTTGTTTCATGTCCGGATCCGCCATCACATCGTAGAGATCGGCTTCGTCTCCTTTGGACCACCAGACACGAGCGCCGCCCTGGTATTTTGCTCCGGAGCCTGAAACAACATTGGCGGCGACGATAACGCCGTCCTTCAAACCCAGCCGAACAAGACTGATGTCGCCGGCATTGTAATAAACCGCCTCCACCGTCTCGGCGCCGCACCGATAGACGGCATCGGTTTTTTCAACCGTCGTGTCCCCGGGAAGCGGAATCACCAGATCCTCGGCAAGCGCGCTGGAGGCAGCCGGCAGGGACAGAGCGGCAAGATAGAGTGCTGCAACGGATTTCTTCATGATGGGCCTTCCTGGTTTGACCCCGTCATAAGGTCACGCCAGCAAAGCCAAATTGCGGCAGCTCCAGGAACCGCCGCCATATCCCCGATTCATTGCCGCTGGACGCGTGCATCATTGCAATCCACCCCAAGCGGGGGCTGGCTATCGAAACAGCCAGTAAACAATGCCGAGAATCACAGCCCACATCGCCAAGGATATGGCCAGAACTACGAGATAATTTCGAAACCGTCTGGTCATCCGCCCCCATCGCCGGACGGCCGTTGCTCGACAACCGTAACCGTTGAATTGCTGGATGCGGATAAACCGCAGGGATCAGCCTGTCTACCAAGAGGCTGAATCACAGGCTATTCGCATATTTTACCCGCCCGAAATGGGGTCGGTGGACGGAGCAGGACGCATTAGTCCGCAGCGCGAGAGGTTTCGCCTCCAGCGCTAAACTCTTCATGCGATATCGGCTCGGGAGAGGGCGGCGGAAACCGACCGCCGCCCCTGCCCGCCTCAGCTCTTCAGCGCCGTGTTGCACAGGCTCCAGTAGCCGCCGCCCTTCTGGATCCATTTCAGCTCGCCGAGCGTACCGTCATTCTTGTTCTTGTGATAGGAGTCGACACAGGTTTTCAGGCGGGCCTTTGCCGGCGTCTCGCTTGAATATTTCTTGTCAACAGCGCTCGGGAAAGCGACGCCCTTCGGAGCCTTGATCGTCGCTTTCTCGGGTTCCTTCTCGGTTGTGGCCGCGACCTGCTTGTCGTCGGCCGCATCTTCAGCCGCCGCCTCGCTGCCGCAGAACTTGGCGCGATAATCGTTCCACTTGATGTCCTTGGCGGACCCGTCAGCTTTCGCTGCCTGATATTTTACGCTGCACTCCTTCATGGTGAGTGCGGCAGCGGGGGAGACAAACGCCGCCGATGCCAGCAGCGCAAAGGATGAGAGAATGACAACCCTGTTCAACATTGAAGACTCCCGTTTGCATGATTGCCGGTCGACTATCTGACCGGATTTTCCGCTTGTCAACGAGCAGTGCGGCATGGATACAAAGTCTGGTTGAGCGAGCATAAATCCATCCTTCCGCGCCTCGGATTCCCCATGAGGCCGCTCCGAATCCACGCTCTCCGATCAAGCCGAAGAATCACGTCTTCGTGTGGCGTCAAGCCTCCATCGGAACGAAATTCCTAAATTTTCGTTAGCATCCCGAACGAATAATGAGGATTTATCGATGTTGAGGATGCCGAAGACCATCTCCGCGCTCGCTCTTAGCGTCGCATTATCTGCTGCTTTTGTTATGCCCGCTGAGGCGTTGAGCCTCATACAGCCAGCCTATGAAACGCAGGCACAAAATTCCGGCCAGCGCGGTTATCCCGCATCCGCCTTTGCCGCGGGAACCGGGGAAGAAGCCACGCCTGACGGATACGCCCTGTCGCAGGCCGAAATAAATCACGTAAAATGGTGCGCGGCGCGTTACGCCTCCTATCATCCTACTGACAACAGCTACCTGGCGCCCGCAGGCACAAGAAGCCAGTGCCGTTCGCCTTACTGAGTGTGACTGGGGGCGCGGCATTCATGGCGTATAGGATAAATTAGAGCCCATCACCGCATCGGCTGAATGCTCACGGCACAAATACCCGAGGACGCGAAACACGTCGCGCAGCGATAAGGTGATTTACTGGGAGGAAGCTGGAGCGGGTAGCGGGAATCGAACCCGCGTATTCAGCTTGGAAGGCTGCTGCTCTACCATTGAGCTATACCCGCGGTGGCGATTTCGATCCGTGCAGAATGGTGGAGGGAGTTGGATTTGAACCAACGTAGGCGTAGCCAACGGATTTACAGTCCGTCCCCTTTAACCACTCGGGCATCCCTCCAGTTATCTGCGAGGATCAAGCGACCAAGCTCTTCAGATTTCGCTGCGGCGAAGCGCCGTTGCGTCGTCTGTGGCGCGTATATGACGGCCTCGTTCGTTTCTGTCAACACGCCCTTTCACGAATTTTCGGGAAAAAATTCAATCCCCTTTGCAGCCCTGTGGATTATCACGGGGGCTGGTGCGCGGCACGCGCCGGAGATATAAGGCGCCATGAGCAAAGACGATCCCAACAACAAATCCACCCGCGACACACATTACGCCAACCTGCGTCGTGCCGTGCGCGACGCGAAGCGCGAGCGCGGTGAAATTCCGACCCCGCAGCAGTCGAAGCGCCGGAACCGCGGCGCCGACGATTGGAAGCCGCCGCAACTTGCGCCCGACCAGGTGCACCTTTACGGCCTGCATACCGTACGCGCAGCCCTTGCCAATCCGGAGCGGCAGATCGTCAAGCTTTCGGTTACCCAGAATGCCTTTGCACGTCTCGATATCGGCGAGGCGGAGGCGCAGCCCTTCCCGGTCGAGATAGTATCCCCGCAGGATATCGACAGGGTTTTGGGGCCTGAGGCGATCCATCAGGGCGTGATGCTGGAGACCCGGCCGCTGCCGGTCAAGCGGCTGGGCGCGCTGAAGGATAGCCCACTCATTCTCGTGCTCGATCAGGTCACCGATCCGCATAATGTTGGCGCCATCATGCGCTCGGCAGTCGCCTTCAATGCGGGCGCCGTCATCACCACGATGCGCCATAGCCCGACCGAATCGGGTGTGCTGGCGAAATCCGCCTCAGGCGCGCTGGAACTCATCCCCTATATCCAGATCACCAATCTCGCCGATGCGCTGGGTGAACTGCACAAGCTCGGCTTCTTCTCGGTCGGCCTCGATTCGGAGGGCCCCGCCCCGATTGAACGGACCTTCAGCGGCGAAAAAATCGCACTGGTGCTGGGCGCCGAAGGCAAGGGCCTGCGCCAGAAGACCCGCGAGACCGTCTCGGCGCTCGCCCGTCTCGATATGCCGGGAGCGATCAAATCGCTCAACGTGTCGAACGCGGCGGCCATCGCCCTTTACGCAACGCAGCAATTTCTGGGCAAAGCGTCGTCCTGACGCTTGCCATTCCTTGCGAAATCACAAAGCGCATCGCATGCTGCGCCTTTGTCATTCGCACGGAGCACATCTCAACATGACCGACCAGACCATCAAACCGACCGGCGAGCTGACGCTCAGAACGCTCGCCATGCCGGCCGACGCCAATCCGGCCGGCGATATTTTCGGGGGCTGGGTCATGTCACAGATGGACTTGGCGAGCGGCATTCGTGCGGCGGAACGCTCTCGCTGTCGCGTGGTCACGGCGGCAGTCAAGGAAATGGCCTTTGAACTGCCGGTGAAGATCGGCGACACGCTGTCCATCTATACCGATATTGCCCGCGTCGGCCGCACCTCCATCACGCTGACGGTAGAGGCCTGGGCGCAGCGGTCGCGTTACGACAAGCTGGAAAAGGTAACCGCCGGCACCTTCATCATGGTGGCGATGGACGAAAACGGGCAACCGACGCCCATTCCTCCGGCGGAGTAGGAGCGATGGAGGCCGCCGTCAACGCCGCAGAAGCCTATTCGCACATCCGCGCGGTCATGGGCATGGTGGTCGGCCTCAGCCTCGCCCGATTGCTGACCGGCCTTGCAGGTTTCGTGCAGCATCCCAAAAAAGAACGGATTTATCCCCTGCACATCGGCTGGGTGGCGTTCCTGTTTCTGATGCTGGTGCATTTCTGGTGGTGGGAGCACCGGCTTTCTGCCACAGGCCATGTACTGGGCTTCGGCGCGTTCCTTTTCCTGATCCTGTTCTGCTCGCTGTTTTATTTCCTGTGCGTTCTGCTCTTTCCCACGGAGATGAAGGAGTACAAGGGATATGAGGATTATTTCCTTTCCCGCAAAAGCTGGTTCTTCGCCTTTCTGGCAGCGCTTTTCGTCACCGATGTCGGGGATACTTTGCTGAAAGGCCAGGACTATCTCGCCTCACTTGGTCCGGAATACCTTATACGCACCGCCATCTACGTCATTTTGTTCACGCTGGCGATCTTCATCGAGAACCGCCGTTTCCATCGGTTTCTCGTCATCTTTGCGCTGATTTACCAGATCGCCTGGATTTTCCGTACTTACGATCTTCTGGCCTGAAGTTTACCCGTTCCGGCAAGCGGGCACGATCCCGGCGTGCCCGCCTGCCTCAAAAGTTCGTCGCCTCAGAACATCGTATTGTTGTTCGCCGCCGTCTCCGGCACGGGCTGGATTACATCCCAATGCTCGGTGATCTTGCCATCGGTCACCCGAAAAATATCGACGATGGCCCTGCCCCGGTCTCCGTCCTTTTCTGTTGAATGAATATGCAGATAGACAAGGTCGCCATCCGTGGCGCTTCTCACGATCCGCGCCTTGGACTGCGGGTTTTCCTTGAAGTGGCCGGTGAAGTAATCCACGAACGGTTTCTTGCCATCCGGCACCATGGGATTGTGCTGCTTGTAGCTGTCGACAATAACGGCAGCACCCTTTTCCACTTCGTGCTTGTTGAAGACGGTATCGTAAAACTCGATCACCAGCTTGCGATTGGCCTCTTCCCGGGCGAAATCCCGCCCGGCGGTTTCGGCCAGCACCGGAACGGCTGTCAATGCGGGCGCAAGAGCGAGAGCGGCGATGGCGAGACGACGTGTCATGACATTCATGGGTGATACCTCTCAATAACCGACGGTGAAGCGCTGGCGGGAATGCTGCGGCTTCTCGATTTCATCGACAAGCGCAATCGCGTAGTCTTCGAAGGAAATGCGGCTACCCTCTTCATTGCTCAGAAGATTGTCCTTGCCGATGCGGAATTTGCCCGTTCTTTCACCCGGCACGAACTCGGCGGAAGGCGAAAGGAAGGTCCAGTCGAGCTGCTTTTCCTGTTTCAGCAAATCAAGAAACTCCGCACCCTTGGTGGCCTCGGCCTTGTAAGCGGCAGGAAAATCCGGCAGGTCGACGACACGCTGACCGGGCGCGATTTCAAGACTGCCGGCGCCACCAACCACGAGGTAGCGTGGAACGCCGGAGGCACGCACGGCCTCGATCAGCGTCACCGGGTCGCTCGCCGTGAAATGCACCGAACTGATCACGGCATCGTGACCTGCAAGCAGTTTTGAAAGTCCGGTTTGATCGAAGACATCGCCTTTCTTTGCAACGACGTTCGGCAGGGTGGCAATCTTTTCGGGGCTGCGGGCAATGGCCGTAACATGATGCCCCCGGTCGGAAAGTTCCTTGAGAATACGGGACCCGGCATTGCCGGAAGCACCGATGAGCGCGATTTTAGCCATGACTTCTTCCTTTTGTTGCTACTGTCGTTGGTCTAAATAATAGACCGAAAGAAAGGGCTATGGTATCGCGTCCCCGGCCGCAAGAAGTCAGCAGCCGGTGATCTGGTCACATGGCGATGACCTGCAAGGATATGGGGTAATCGAAATGTCGGATACGCAGACGAAAGAAATCTTCGACTTCGAGCAGCCCTGCCCCATTCGGGATGTGCTGGACCGCATCGGAGACCAATGGAGCCTTCTGGTTCTCGAAGCGCTGCAGGGCGGCGTGCTGCGCTTCAACGAGTTGAACCGCAGGATTGACGACATTTCCAAGCAGATGTTGTCCCGTACGCTGAAGCGGCTGGAGGAGGATGGATTCATCCGGCGCACGCTTTATGCCGAGGTGCCGCCGCGCGTGGAGTATGAGCTGACAGGTCTTGGCCGCTCGTTTCTGGTACCAATGCAATTGCTGGTCCAATGGGCCGACGAAAACCACGTCCGCATCTGCAAGGCCCGCCTGCAATATTCCGAAAACGACAATCGCAGCTGACCATCAGAGCAATACCCGACCGGCAGCGGCACGCCGCATCTAGTCCAGTCGGTAAACCTTGCAGACCAACCCTTCCGGCTGGCGGTAGGTCATGAAGCCCATGGCATCATAATAACTCTGCCCGAGCGCATTGTCCGCGCCGATGCTGGCGTCGATATTCTTGAGGCCCCGCGCCTCCGCCGCCCTGCGCGTCGCGGCGAAGAGGGCGGATCCAACGCCTCTTCGCGCCGCCTGCGGACTGACATGGGTGCCGATGATGCCCCACCCTTCCACCACGCCATAGGGATTGTCCGCCCGTGCATAACGCAGCGACTGGAAGCCCAGGATATGCCCGTCTTCATCCTCCGCGACCGAACACTCGATACGGTCGGCGTGCTGGATGTAATTCTCCAGCACCGCCGCGACGTCCGTCGGCGCTTTTCGAAGGCCGGCCGCGAATATCTCGTTTTGAACCGCTGCCATTCCCTTTGCATCGTCAAGTCTTGCAGGCCGTATTTTCATCGATACATCACCTCTTGTCCGTTGCGATGGTTCTGGGCAGGCAAAGCGCGGGTCTCTTCCTATTCAGGACCGGAAAATGAAGGAAGCACCGAAAGCGATCAGCGCAAAGCCGATGACGTGGTTGATGGTGATGCTTTCCTTCAGCCAGAAGATCGAAAACAGCGCGAAGACCGCGAGCGTGATGACCTCCTGAATGGTCTTGAGCTGTGCGGTGGAGTAAACCTCCGAACCGATGCGGTTCGCGGGAACGGCGAGCACATACTCGAAAAAGGCGATGCCCCAGCTGGCGACAATCGCCAGAAAGAGCGCGCTGCCCTTGTGCTTGAGGTGGCCGTACCAGGCGAAGGTCATGAAAACATTGGAGGCGATGAGCATCAGGACGGGCCAGATGTGGGCAGGGCTGATTGAGAACGGCATGATGGGTCCTGGAAAAAAGAGGGATGTCGTAAAATGCAGCGGAAGAAGGCAGTCTGAGGGGATCCCTCATCCTGCCGTAATGGATTTGCTCTAGCGCATCCGGCCGAAAACCGGAATCGATTTCTACGGATCGCGGCAAGGCCGTGTTCAGCCGCTACGCAACGCATCCGGCGGAATTTTGTTCCGCATGCTCCGTTTCCTTTTTGTACTCATTTTTTCACTGTCTCCCCTTCCCTTTGCGCGTGACTCTCTCCATATTTCGCCCATGGCCAGATCACCGAAAAACTCCACCTCCTCGCCCTCGGGCTTCGAGGAAGCTCCGCAATCGTCATTCGAAGGCGCGCCGCTCGGCGGCAGCGTTGCCGATTGGGTCAAGCAACTTGAGGCGGAAGCGGAAGCATCCTCCGTGGAGACCCAGCGCGAAATCGCTTCGAAGGCGGGCAAGCACCGCAAGAAGATCGAAATAGAAGCGCGCAAGGAAGCGGAAAAAGCCGCCACCAAGACGGCGAAAAAGACCACCGCGTCAAAAACGGCACGCGGCGTTTCGATCGGCGCGTCGAGCGATCCGAAAACGCGCGCCGCCGCGGGTCTCAATCCTGTGGCAGGGCTCGATGTCTCCTTGGAGGATGCCCAGTCCCTGGCACCGGGCGCGGTGACGGCGACGGTGGACGCGCTTTCCAAACTGATTGAAAGCGGCAACCCGCTCTTCAAGGATGGCAAGCTGTGGACACCCCACAGGCCGGCCCGTCCGCCGAAATCGGAAGGCGGCATCGCCATCGAGATGGTGACGGACTACAAGCCATCCGGCGATCAGCCGACCGCCATTGCCGATCTCGTCGAAGGCCTCAATTCCGGCGACCGCTCGCAGGTGCTGCTCGGCGTCACCGGCTCCGGCAAGACCTTCACCATGGCCAAGGTGATCGAGGCCACACAGCGCCCGGCCGTTATTCTGGCGCCCAACAAGACGCTGGCTGCCCAGCTCTATTCCGAATTCAAAAACTTCTTTCCAAACAATGCGGTGGAGTATTTCGTTTCCTATTACGATTATTACCAGCCGGAAGCCTATGTGCCGCGGTCCGACACCTATATCGAGAAGGAATCGTCGATCAACGAGCAGATCGACCGCATGCGCCACGCCGCAACCCGCGCCATTCTCGAACGTGACGACTGTATCATCGTCGCTTCGGTTTCCTGTATCTATGGTATCGGTTCGGTCGAGACCTATACGGCCATGACCTTCCAGATGCAGGTAGGCGACAAGCTGGATCAACGCCAGCTTCTTGCCGACCTCGTGGCCCAGCAATACAAGCGGCAGGACATCAACTTCGTGCGCGGCTCCTTCCGCGTGCGCGGTGATACGATCGAAATCTTCCCCGCCCACCTTGAAGATGCGGCCTGGCGCATTTCCATGTGGGGTGACGAGATTGAATCCATCACCGAATTCGACCCGCTGACCGGCCATAAGACCGGCGACCTGCAATCGGTGAAGATTTACGCCAATTCGCACTATGTGACACCGCGCCCGACGCTGAACGGCGCGATCAAGTCGATCAAGGAAGAGCTGAAGCTGCGCCTCGCCGAGCTTGAAAAAGCCGGCCGCCTGCTGGAAGCCCAGCGTCTGGAACAGCGCACGCGCTACGATGTGGAGATGCTGGAGGCCACGGGCTCCTGCGCCGGCATCGAAAACTATTCACGCTATCTCACCGGCCGCAATCCGGGCGAGCCGCCGCCGACCCTGTTCGAGTATATTCCCGACAACGCGCTGATCTTCATCGACGAAAGCCACGTCACCGTTCCTCAGATCGGCGGCATGTATCGCGGCGACTTCCGCCGCAAGGCAACGCTGGCCGAATATGGCTTCCGCCTGCCCTCGTGCATGGACAACCGTCCCCTGCGCTTCGAGGAATGGGACGCCATGCGCCCTCAGACCATTTCCGTCTCCGCCACCCCCGGAGGCTGGGAAATGGAGCAATCCGGCGGCGTTTTTGCCGAACAGGTCATCCGTCCGACCGGCCTCATCGATCCTCCGGTCGAAGTCCGCTCCGCCCGCACCCAGGTGGACGATGTTCTCGGCGAAATCCGCGAGACCGCCGCCAAGGGCTACCGCACGCTCTGCACCGTGCTGACCAAGCGGATGGCCGAAGACCTCACCGAATATCTGCATGAACAGGGTGTCCGCGTTCGTTACATGCACTCCGATATCGACACGCTGGAGCGCATCGAGATCATCCGCGACCTGCGCCTCGGCGCTTTCGACGTGCTCGTCGGCATCAACCTGCTGCGCGAGGGCCTCGATATTCCGGAATGTGGTTTCGTAGCCATCCTCGACGCAGACAAGGAAGGCTTCCTGCGCTCGGAGACCTCGCTGATCCAGACCATCGGCCGCGCCGCCCGTAACGTCGATGGCAAGGTCATCCTTTATGCCGACAATATCACCGGTTCGATGAAGCGGGCGATGGAGGAAACCTCCCGCCGCCGTGAAAAGCAGATGGCCTATAACCAGGAACATGGCATCACGCCGGAATCGGTCAAGGCGAGGATCTCCGACATTCTTGATTCCGTATATGAACGCGACCACGTAAGAGCCGATATTTCAGGCGTTTCCGGCAAGGGCTTCGCCGATGGCGGTCATCTGGTCGGCAACAATCTCCAGGCCCATCTCAACGCGCTGGAAAAATCCATGCGCGACGCCGCAGCGGACCTCGACTTTGAAAAGGCCGCCCGCTTGCGCGACGAAATCAAACGCCTCAAGGCAGCCGAACTTGCCACCATGGACGACCCCATGGCCAAGGAAGAAGCACGTGCGGTCGAAGGCGGCGGGAAAAACAACAGACGGAGCCACTTGTCGATTTCCTCCCCTGAAGGGGAGACAGCCGGCAGGGCAGACGGAGATGCCGCTTCCACGAACGAAAGCGGGAAGTCCCTCTTCGCCAAACCTTCGCTGGACGAGATGGGTCCGGGCTCCGACGCAGGAAAACCGCTTTTCCGCAAGAACACGCTGGACGAGATGACCGTGGGTCGGACCGAAAAGCCCGTAAGGGGCGCGGTGCCCGATAAGCCCGCGACCGAACCCGGCAAGAGGTTCTCCCCCCTGCTGGAAGGCCAGCCCGAACGCGCCACGGACGATCCGCGGCCGCTGGTCCGTGGCAAGATCGGCGCCGGTTCCTATGAAGATGCCGGCGAGCAGAAGCGCAAAAGCCGGACCAAAGGCAAGACTGGCCGTCCGGGCCGCTGATGCGCTCTGTGCAAGGCCGGCCTGACATGAACAGCGGCTAAGGCTCCCATCGTTCATGTCAGCGCCGTCTGCGCATGCCGGCGGCGCCTGTCAGCCTTCACAGGGCGTGATCAGCGACTTGACCGCGGTTGCCCCGAACAGCTTGACCAGATCCGTATCAAGCGATGTGGGAATATAGTCTTCGTTTTCCGCCGGTTTCATATAGATCGAGGAATAGATCGGGCCGGCGGGAAACGTGCCTTTGAAGCAGGCTTTCACGATCTTGATCTCGGTGCTGCCTCTGATACGTGGACCCTGAGCGCGGGAACGGCGCACCCGCTCCTGTAGCTCCGCGAGCCTTCCGACGTCTTCGGGCTTTACCCGCCATACGCTCGCCAACATACCATCCCGTTTTTCCGGCCGGAATTTAGCGAGCGCAGCCGCATCCGTATCCGCCACCAGCGCGTAGGTCGCAACGGTTTCTTCGGCTGCGCCGTCTGTCCTGCTCCGGGTGATCATCACGGCGTCACCGGACCGGAGGGAAAGATTGGCTGGCAGTTGCAATCCGACCCGCACATGCTCGAAATCCATCGTCAGAAAATCCTGCCGCATCAGCTTGGGAATGCTGGAAATCGGTACGGTCATGCAACCGGCGAGGAACAGTAGAAAAACAGACAGGCAGGCAAAACGCGATAATAGCAATGTCATCCTGTTGGAACCTGAAAAAGCAGCTTAATGAAGTGGGCTTGTCAAACCACGTTTGCGGCGTCGCAATCGCCAGACCGCGCGCAAACTTGCGCAAACAACATTGCCGTAACATTATAAAATCACGAACGCGTAGGCCCGGGGAACGTTGATCGTTTTCGGGAATGATGACTGGAGACCCATATGTATCGAAAAAAACTTATGGCCTTCTGTCTGTTCATGTCGTCCGGTTCAGCCTTCGCCGGCCATATCGAAGACGCCACCTTTCACGCCGCCGCCCTGAACGCGCCGCTCCCTGTCAATATCTATCGCCCCGAAGGTCCGCCGCCCGAAAACGGCTGGCCTGTACTTTACCTCCTGCACGGCCATGACGGCGACCAGAACAGCTGGCGCGATCTCGGCAATATCGAAAAGACGCTCGACACGCTCATCGAGGCTGGCGCCATCCGCCCTCTGGTTGTCGTGATGCCCGGCGTGAAAAACAGCTGGTATGTGGATTCTGCCGCCGTCGGCGGTCCCGGCGATTACGAGACCGCCCTCACCGGCGATCTGCGCCACCAGATCGAAAAAACGCTGCCGGTGCGAAAAGATCGTCAAGGCCGCGCCATTGTTGGCCTTTCCATGGGCGGTTTCGGCGCCCTGCATCTCGCCTATGGCCACGAGGACCTCTATGGCGCCGTCGCCAGCCTGTCGGGCGCCATCTGGCAAAACGTGCCCGCCTCCGATCTCGACAAGACACCCGCCGAACTCAAGCTCATTCAGGACAGCGCCTTTTTCCACCGCGTCGACCGCACCACCGTCACCAGCGGCATCGTGCTTCCCTCAACCGGCGATCATTTCTCCGGCGCCTTCGGCACCCCTTTCGATGCACGTCTCTTTAACGAAAAGAATGTCTTCACCCTCGTCGCACAGCATGTCGCAGAAAGTCAGGATCTCCCCGCCACCTATTTGACTGTGGGAGATGACGATGGCTTCTTCCTCTGGCGCGGTGCCATTGCCCTGCATGAGACCCTGCAGGCGGACAACCGCAAATCCGAACTGCGGGTGACGGATGGCGATCACGTCTGGTCCGTGTGGAAGGTTTCGATCATCGATGCGCTGAAATTCATCGACGGAGAGTGGGACAAGACAGCGGATGCCAACCGCGATTAAATCACGATCTGTCGTTCTTTGCCGGTGACACCGCCCGGCTTTATCCCCGCTTCTTTCCGCTTTTTCCCGCCACGTTCAACGCCACCGCAGCGCGGATCAGCGCTGCCAGCGCCTCCTCATCAACGACATCGCCCTCGTGAAAATCGATGGCGCGCCGCGTGTTGCCCTCAAGGCTCGAATTGAACAGGCCTGACGGGTCCTCCAGAGAGGCGCCCTTCGCAAATGTCATCTTCACCGCGCTTTTATAGGTTTCGCCGGTGCAGAGAATGCCCGCATGCGACCAGACCGGAACGCCGCGCCACTTCACCTCTTCCACCACTTCCGGATCGGCCTTCTGGATCACCGCGCGAACACGCGCGAGCGTCTCGCCGCGCCAGTCGCCCAGCTCCGCGATCTTCCGGTCGATGAAGTCTGATGGTGCGGTCTGCTCTGCATCTTCAGTCACCGTGTTTTTCGCCATGACATCCTCCCGATTTCGACGCACGCCTGTTTCTTTTTCACCATAGACCAAATTTTCCTGTCATCCCATGAGGAACCAAATCCGCCCTTTGCCGTTTCTTCCCCGAACGCAATGTTCAGCATAAAAAGGGAAGAAACATCATGAAAATCAATGTCATCGCTCTCGCTGCCGCAGCAGCGCTCTCCTCTTCCGTGGCATTTGCCCAGACGGCTGCCACGGCTCCTGCTGCCGGCGCGGATGCGACCTTGTCGGGCCCCGGCATTACCATGGGTACGAAGGCAACCGGCCCGCTGAAGTTCGTCAATGTCCAGAAGACCGATCTCACCGCTTCCCAGCTTGATGGCATGGATATCTATAACGCCCAGAATGAAAACATCGGCGAAATCGAAGACGTCGTGATCGGCGATGGCAAGGCGGTGATCGGCCTCGTGGCCAGCGTCGGCGGCTTCCTGGGCATCGACAAAAGCTACGTGGTGCTCGATCCGGCCTCCGTGGCCGTTCATAATGACAACGGCACATGGAAGGCCTTTGTCGATACCACCAAGGATGCACTGCAGAACGCTCCGAAGCTCGATTACGACAAGCTGGACGACTGATTACCCCTGCAGTCGAGGCTTGTCCCCCCGCGCTCCGGCGCGGGGGTTTTTCATGCGTGGAAGTCTGAACATCAGGCAGCATTCCCACCGCCCGCACCCTTGCCTCACTGCCCGCCTCTCGCCTATCTTCGGCGCGCAACCTGCAAGGATCGATGCGTGCCCGTCAACAGCCTCCCCAAAATCACCTTCAGCGCCGCAATCATGTTGCTGAGCGCTCTCCCGCTATCAGCACAGTCCACCGGCTGGAAACCCGCCGAGCAGATAAAGACCTATGCCGTCAGCGGCAATACGGGCGGTGCGCTTTATCAGTCCATCGGCGAGCGCGGCCCGACTGCGGGCGTGCAGGCCATTGCCCACACCACCTTCAAGCTGACGTGGCGGAGAGACTACCGACCGCAGCCCGACGGTGCCTGTGTGCTGGCCAGTGCCAGACCCAATCTCACCATCATCTACACCTGGCCAAAGGCGCCTGCCCATCTGCCGGCCGCCGTCGCCGCCAGCTGGAAGACCTTCATTTCCGGGGTGGAAACCCATGAGCGAGTTCATGGCGAGCACATTCTCGATATGGTGAGAAAGATCGAAGCCTTCAGCACCGGGCTACGGGCGGAAGACGATCCCAAATGCCAGAAGGTGCGCGCTGTTCTGCAGCAAAGGTTAGGTGAGCTTTCCAACGAGCAGCGCCAACGCGGCCGAGATTTCGACCGGGATGAACTGTCCCCGGGCGGGCGGGTTCACCAGCTCATACTCGCCCTCGTCAACGGCCCATGACAGGCAGTTACTCCGCCGCCTCGCCCTTCAGCAACGGCTCGGCGAGCGTCACGCTCTCCAGCTCGTAGGAATAGCCCTCGAGCATGGTATAGGCCTGTTCTATCGCCTCGATCTGCGCCTCCGCGTTGCGTATGGCTTCGGCTATGGACTGGCTTCGGGAGCGGAGCATCGAACTCAGCACATCGGTTTCCGGCTTCCGTCCGAGACGGTCCATATGTTTACGCACCCGGGTACGGTGCCGTTCGAGTTCCAGAATATGGAAGCGGCTTTTCAGAATATCGTCGGTCAGCTTCCGGCGCATGGCAGCCACGGGATCAAAACTGCCGGGTTCCCGCTCATCCAGAATGAATTCATTGACCAGCGTTTCCAGCATCAGCAGGCCCTTGAGATCCTTGGCATCGGCAAGCTGCGGATCGTAACCCGTGTCATCGAAGACCTTGCGGCGCACGGGATCCTTCAGAAGTTCATAGGCTGTCTGCAGGCGCGCGAACTGCTCGGCATCGCCACCGCTGTCGGGATGGGCAGCCTTCGCAACCTTGCGGTAGGCCGACTTGATCGCCGCCTCGTCGGCATCCCGCTCCACGCCAAGCAAAACATAGGGATCAATCACAAAAACACCTTCAAACGCAAACTGTTACCCGCACGCTGCTACCACTCTCAACCGGTCAGCAACCGGATCATAGGCCAAATCCGCCCCGTGCGGCACCCCGCGACGGCGCTTAAACCGGCAGAACACGAATTTACGCGCTCCCGCACGAGAGGGTCTCTCTGGCGAAAAAGCCCTTGATGCCGAAATTTGTCGGACCCAAGGCGACTATAACGACAGCCGGGACAAAATTGTGGACAGTGGCCGCAAAACGTCGACCGGCATCGGAACCGCCTCCAGCGCTGGCCGCCACGAGAGATCGTCATGTGCCCCGAACAGGCGCATTTTCAGGAGGTTATGGTGGAATGTCGCCAAGGGGTGTAAGCTCCCCTTTTGGATCCGAGGGAGGGACGATCCGATGCCGCAAACCATTACCCAGACCGTGACGGATTATGTGCACGCCATGGCCTATGCGGATGAAGGCCTGATGCGCGATGTTTTTGACCCGCGCGCCAGCATCGTCGGCACATTCGAAGGCGCGACTGAATGGCTGTCTCTGGAGGATTTTGTCGATCAGGTCCGCAAAACCGAACGCGGCCTTCCCGATCACGACCCCGCCTTCGAAATCCTCGGCATCGACAAGGAGGGAGACAGCGCCTCGGTAAAGCTGACAACCCGGTTCGACGGTATGGATTTTTACGAATATCTGTCCCTGCTGGAGCACGACGGCAACTGGACGATCGTGCACAAGCTCTATCACATAAAGCCATAGCCGCTGCACGAACATCAATCGTGCAGTGCGTATGAAAGACAGGGCAAATCCTTGAAAATACTGGTGCCCCCGGCAGGGTTCGAACCCGCGACCCCCTGATTACAAATCCCATCGTACTTGCAACGATTTCAGGTGCGTGGACTGCCGGAATTTGTAAAATGAAGCCCGAAAACACCCAACGTTTCCAGTTATGTCAATAGCAAACTGTAAAACGGAATCCACAGAAATAGACGCCTGTGGACAAGGTAACGATGAGATGTTGCGGCTCTCCAGACAAGCAGACTCTGTGGGAGCCTGATATAAGGAGCTCTTCCGCCTCCAACTCGGGGCAAGGTCCGGACGATATTCCTCAGTGACAAAGTTGGCTTGGGACCCTATAGGAAAATAAAGCATCAAGGGGTTGACTGTGACGTTCGTTCCAAAAAGTGGGAAACATGCGATCGCCGAAGTGGTTTTCGGACTGGTCTTAGATAAGGCTTTCGAGCCAAACCAGATCGAGACTTTGGTGAAAAACCACTACCGCTGGAAAGAGCATTTGCCACGAGTATCTCGCGGGGGCGGAGTTCAGTTGATGTTCGGTTCTGGCTTCCCGCCGCCGCAGATTCAGATGCCTATGGAGGCGAGCGTCTCGTTTGAACGAGTGAACCCGGATGGCACCCTAAATTGGCGCCTGAAAATCGAACAAAACACCATTTTTGTAAATTGTTTGGATTATACGCGCTGGACCGAAATATGGGGAACGGCAAGAGAGTACCTAAAACTTGTAGTGTCGCTAACGGAAACAGAAGCCAAACTTACAAGCGCCCTCCTGCAGTATATTGATGTTTTCGAGTGGAACCAATCCGTCGATACGTTTGATATTCATGAACTTCTTCGTGTCGGCAACGAGTACATCCCTGCGTCGATGGGCGCGCGGGGCCACCTGTTCCACCTTCATCAAGGATGGTATTCCTCAATCGAGACTGCTCGCCGATTGGTGAGAGTGCACGTCGACGGCGTGGAAGAGTTCGAATTCGTTGGCGATCCAAACAATCCTCACCGCGTATCTCCCATTGTGAAAATTGATACCTATCTTCAGGATCAGTTAAATGAACCTGTGCCTACAATAAACGCGTTTGATTCGGGTTGGATCGATAGCTCGTTTTCTGACATGCATGACGAAAACAAAAATCTTCTTCGTGCATTTCTAACTGATGAGCTCTGCGGGAGGATTGGACTGAATGTCTAGTATCAGTGGGACTTTTGCCCAAAGTGATGCGGCCCTGACGCGGCTTCATGCTGCCACGTTGGGTCTTGATACCACGACAGGAATCACCGCTAACGCGCGCGTAAGTGACTTTGGATATTTTCGCCCGACAAATTATCTGGTCACGGGCTTTACATCTGTTGCGCTTGCATTGGGCGCGACAGGTTATGACTCGGAAACTTTACTTAACGGTTCCGCAGCCACGTTGGAGGTGTTTGCCCCAGTCATCGTTCGCTCAGCTCTTCCCGCATCGTTTGAAGAAGCAATCAAGGATATGAAAAGCTTCAATCTGCTCCAAGACGGTTGGGATGGAGTGGGAAGTATTAAACCAAATCGCAGTTTCATTGAGGCAGCAACAGCGTTTGTGGAAGCTCTGCCCTTAACCGCGCCAGCCCCGGAAGCGACTGTATCATCTGATGGAGCTGTTAGCTGGTTTTGGGATACCGACGATGTTTATGCGACAGCCTCTTTCTCGACGGACGGGAAGTATGCCTATTTTGCGCGAAACAGAGCGGATGGCAGAAAGGTTGGGGGCGTATCTGAAGCCTACCTAAGAGAAATTCCACAAGAGTTCTTGGAAATGCTCTCGGCGGCTTAACTGACATGGTGGATGAATCCGAGACATCCGCCGAGATTTGCTCATGCGAGCACGTCTCCCATGGGGAAATAGGCCCGGTAGCTGACGATGAAGAGCTCGCGAGAGTCATCATGAGCCCGGCGCATTTTAACAAAAACGGCGACCTTAAACCTGGCGCATTTCCCCTTAGTCACATCCGGCAGTCCGGTTTGTCGCTTTTCCGCACAAACAAAATGAGCAGAACTGACATAATCCGGATTGCCCAAGAAATTGCACCGGACCACCAAGCACCGCACAGCCTTGCGATTGCCCTCGCTGGCGAAGTACGTTCGATCGAAATAACAGAAGGTGAGCAGGCGCTGTGCGTCCTTGACGATCCGGTGCTGGATAGCCCGCCCTATCCGGACAACCCGGCCCATGCGATTGCAATTTCATCGACAGATCGCACAAGAGAAGAGTGCACACCCGAGGTGCTGGAGCTTCAGGAAGCGCTATTCAACAAATTCAAAGGTCAGCTGCGCCGGATACCTGACGAAGTTTAAAGGTGCGACGTGGAGTCTCACGTCCTGAACGGCGATTGCTTCCTGAAAACCCACCTTTTGTGGGGCAGAAGCAGCGATCCGTTCTAATTCCGTTCCAGCGAATTCATCTGAAACGGTCCGCAATCGGTCCGCCTGCTAGTTCTATTGCTGCCCGATTGACTCTTGCTCTCAAGAGAACATAATGAGAACATGCTTAAGAGTGAGATTGATCTAAGTTTTGAAAACTGGTGGAAGACTGTGAGGGGCGCAACCGAACAGGACAAAGCCCGAATGCGCCTTGCTTTCGTCGCAGGATGTAAATTCGTCGATAGCGCCAAGCCCAAGCCCTACCGTTTTCAATCCGGCCGGTGGGTCGTGAGCGTTCAGGCGACATCGAAACGGGAGGCGAAGATCATCGCCGCAGCGAAGCTTACACAGCGCGCCACCAAGTTGAAGTCCTCTCCACCGCCCGGAGGCTGGCGACTGCGCGAGCTCGTGGCTGATCAATGAGCGACCAGACCAACAAGGCCGGCGACGGCATTCACGAGAACCACTGGTGCGAGCATCCGGGCTGTAAGCAGTGGGGTGGGTTTGGCTACAGCAGGTCGAAGGCCGAGAAATCATCTTGGCACTGCTGGGAGCATTATCCTCAGAGGGATATGTTTAAGACCCATGATTGAAAAAGCCATGGATCGCAATAGAGGGGTGCAATTTCGCACCCGTGACATCTAATTTCTCGACTCCCCTTTGAAAGGTGATAGGCTGCCTTCATCGTCGCCAACCGAATTCGTAGGCGGTGACGACTGAGGGTTACTACGTGCTCCCGCCTATCTCGTGTGGAGGACGAGTTCTTGCCCCTTCCATCTTACTTCGATCACGACCTGCTTCGCCGCCTGCTTTTTCGCTGGGCAGCGAAGTTTACCGCTGACGAGCGAATGCAGAGCCGCATGGTCGAAAAAACGATAAGCGAAATAATCGAAGATTTCGCAGCCGCTGACCGCGACTCCAAGATCGATGTTGAGCTACTCGCGACGTTGCGACGCGTCGCGTTGCAGGAGTTCAGTGCGCATCCTCGGCCTTCCTTTGAGCATCGTTCAACGAGCGATCAGGGATCTTCCGCCGATCAGTGAAGCGTGGCCAAGGTTCCCGGTGGACCGAATAGCGCATCGGCTATTTCCCGGAGTTCCACACTATCGCCGCTCATGGAGTAGCCGCCGTGGTGGGAATTGGTTCGAGACGCAAAAACAAAAGGTACATTCGCGTTCTCTAGGATGCTCGCTGCGAACAACAGTGTCTGATCATCAACCTCGATATCAACGATTGCCGCGTCCACATTGCCCTCGGTGAGAGCCTCAAGCACGCGTCTTATCGACTGAACCGGCCCCACGACAGTGCTGCCTGCTGCCTCCAGCCGCTGGCGGCACACGGAAGTCAGCAAAAACCGGTGCTCTAAGATGATGATCGTCTTTCCTCTGAGTGCGCGCAACACGGGGACATCCTTTGCCTGCCTCCCAACAGTCGAATCCCATCTCGGTTCCCGCCGCTAACCTGCCTCGTGTGCGACGTCAGCCGCCAGACGCAGGAAGAGGCCGCTTGCCCTGAGAGACAGAAGCATGTTTAACGTCGCCGCCTCCCACAAGTTGGCAACGGAAGACCCCGTCGGCAGTACGAGGCTGCTGGCGGGTTCTTTCGTCAACTGAACACCATTTCTCACCAATCTCGCGCTTCGTCGTAGGGACTGACCGACAGCCCCGCCTCGTGAGCCGCGTCGACAAAAGCGAGACGCGCGTCTTCAGGTCGATCATCCAACCCATTTTCGAGAACGGCTGAGCAGACCATGAGCGCAGTCACATACGCCTGCGCTTCTGTGCTGCCGGGCCATTGATGAAGAAGAACCCGTGCGAGATCAGTGACGGTTTCGAGGGTTTCGAAATCACCCCAAAGGATCGTAATCGGCTCTATTCTGAATTCGCTCATGGGGCGAACCTACACGAAAAACGGCGGCGTTTAATCAAGACGGTACACGTCTGCGTTATCCTGCCTCTCCCTGAGCCCCTTATAGGCGGCATGGCGCAGTTTGCGATCGGGCGTCATCTGCCGAAACTCGATCTCCGCAATAAGCGTCGGTTGCACCCAAACGACCTCGCGCCGGCCGGAATAGACGACGGGCGGCTTCTTCTTACGCCATGGGAGCTTGTCGAGCGTGCGGCGGAGTTCGTTTGCCGTTCTCTCCTTAAAGCCCGTCCCGACGCTTCCAACATAGCGCAGTTCATCACCGTCATATGCGGCCAGCAATAGCGATGCAAAGCCGCCGCTGGCGGACATGGAGGGCTCATACCCCACGATCATGAACGGTTCCGACTGGACGCACTTCACCTTGATCCAGTCGCCCGTTCTACCGCTCCGATAGGGGCTGTTTCGATCCTTACCGATAATACCTTCCAGCCCGAGGCGACAGGCGTGCTCCAGCATCAGGCCGGGATTGTCGGTCTCTACCTCTTCCGATAGTAGGATGGCGCCATCGACGCCGGTCAGCATTTCTTCAAGCAAGTGCCGGCGGCTGCGGTACGGCAGTTCGCGCAGATCTCGGCCGTCGAGGTATAGGAGGTCGAATGCATAGAGAATGGCGTCCCCGGCCACTTTCTTGCCGCTGCGCGCGCCAATGGCACCTAAGCTATTTTGCAGCGCGTTGAAATCCGACCGTCCCCGTTCGTCCAGGACAACCGCCTCGCCGTCGATAATGAATGATGCCGGACCAAGATCGCGAGCCGCCCGCTCGATGGCTGGAAAGCGCGCCGCCCAGTCATAACCGCCGCGCGTCAATATCCGGACGCCGTTGGTATCGGCATGGACCGCGAGCCGGTAACCGTCCCATTTGATTTCCCATCCCCATTTTTCGCCCGCAGGCGGCTTTTGCTTCAGCAGCGCTAAGGCAGGATCAATGCGCGCCGGCATTGGCTCCAGTGGCAACGCGGGCTGAGCCGGATCACGACGACGCCGTGGCCGAGAGCGGAGGGGTTCGTCGTGCCTCAGAAGAGGCTTGGAGGTTCTGGGCTTCTTCATGGGGGAAGCCTACAGCCGAACCGTTTACAAAATGTTCGGCATCAGCTTCCCGGTGAAGCCTTCTCGCGCTCCATGCGGTCCACCCGCTGGCGAAGGTCTAGGATAACGTCTCTCGCGCCGTATACCGATCCCTGCGCCTGCTTTAAGTCGTCAATCTGTCTCTGCTGATCGGCGTCGGTATTTGCCTGGCTGGTCCACACCCTTTCCAGCTCGGCGCGCGGGACTTGTGCCTCGCGAACATCCTTTATCGAAATCTCCATCCGGTTACGGTCTTCAGCGCCGCGCGCTTGCCGGTACTCCATCTCCTGCCGCGTCACAATCTTTTCCGACAAAGCCAGGACAGCGTTTTCAAGCCGCGAGGTAGAGGAGTTGATCGGCCAGTAAGCCAATCCACCGATAACAGTGCAGAAGGTAATGGCTACGCCGATCGCCTGCCACTGAGGCTTATTGCGCTCCGACAGGTTGGACGATAGCGCCGATATAGAAGTGCGCATCTCGTTGGCAATGGCGGACATGCCATTCTCAACCTGCTTGAACCCGGCGCGCATCTCTGTCTCAAGGTCGCTTTGCCGGCGGCCAAGATTGGTGACCCGCTCGCCGAGCTGTGCCGTAACAGCATCGGTATAGCTGCGCTCGATGTTGCCGTTGTTCGCCATGTCGTCGTTTCCTGCCATTACCCCAGCCCTAAACATCTATGCCATCACTTGCGGCACGCAGCGTCAGCCGCGCATTGCCTGTTATTCGAGTTTATCGCCGGACCGGCTGTTTCATCTTGTGAGGCCAAGCGCGCTGCCTGCGGATCCGAGAACTTGACGAAGCTGTAACCTGCCCCGTTAGTCGCAGGCGCGGTCTGGCAAGCCGCTATCGCGCATGAAAACAAGGCAACGATGGCGATCCGACATGTTGCGGAAAGAGGCATTATTCTTCTCCAGATTGTTGATGCGGTTGACCGCTTCCTTTGCCGCCTCGATTTGCGCGGCAGACTTCCCCTCGCGCTTGCCGACGTGAAACGAGGCAATCGATAGAAGCGCAGCGCCGAGAACCGCCGCGGCGCCGAGCTTGACCCAACCGGGAACGAGCTTCCACATTAGGCCATCTCCCTGACCTGGGCGGACACAGCCTTTGCGTCGGCCCTCTTGCGCCAGAGGAGAAAAGCGCCGGCGATACCGAACGCGAGAAGAACCAGGGCAAGGTTCTGCCAGGGCATCGAGCCGACCGCCGCCAGACCGGATGAAAGGCCGCCCCCGGTTACAACGGGCACGATAACCTCCTTCGACTTCCACCATGGCGCATCGAGGCTGGGCGGCGTGACTGCAACGGGCTTTTCTTCGGTCACTGGCGCGGCCTTGATCTGCACCTGCGCGACTTGGGCCTTCGGCGCGAGATCGACAAGCATCAGGTGAATGGCAGATCGCGTCTGCTGGCCGTCCAGCCCGTCCAGATTACCTTTGTAGTAACCCGCCCGTTTCGCGGCGCCCTGGAAGCCACGAACATCTTTGACATCATACCCCAACACCACGAGGCCAAGGCGCGTGTAATAGTCGAGCCGGTCGGCATAGCCGTTCAAGCCGCCATTGATCCGACGCGTGATCATCTCGGCGTCGTTGCGATCCGCATAGCGATTGAGGCTTTTCCTGTCCGGGTTACCCTCGTCCCAGTACCAGATCGCGGAAAGACCTTCCCACGGATCTGTATTGATCCGGTCCGGATTGGCAACGAAGTCAGGCGGATTGAGATCCTTGCGCTTACACCATTCATAGAAGGCTCGGATATTATAGCCGCCAGTTACCTGAATAGGGCCGCGCCCCCGGTTCTTATAGCCATCACCATCCTTTGCCGGCGTGTTTCCCAGATCCGTACGGGTGTCGTACCGCTCCTGCGACGGGGTAGGTCCCCAGATCTCGCGATCATACCGGAATGAACCGCTCTCGTGTAGCAGCTGCGCGAGGAAGGCGACGGCTCGATGAGGCAGATCGAGGCCGAACTCGGCGCCGTACTTGTTCAGAGCCATCATTACGGAGTTGAGATTGCTTTCATTCACGCGCGTTTTCGCAGCCGCGCGCACATGCGCGGCGGTTACAGCCGTCATTGGCCTTCTCCTGATTGTTGATTGACGGCGATCTCTTTGATCGCCATAGGTGAGCGACGCGCCGTATAATCAGGCAGCGGCATTGAGGCCCGGCGCTTACGAGGAGCGACGGGCCTCTTTTGTATTGCGAGTTATGGATGCCGGGTTACGCTACCGGCCAAGCGATGGGAGTGATTTCCGTAAGGAACTGCTCGACGGTTGGCTGCTGGCGTTGACCCGCCTGAACCTTGGCTAACTCGCCGTAAGCGTACGACCAAACATCGTCGCGCCACGCAACGAAGGCCTGAGCCTCTGCGGCCCATTCCGGTTTGGTTGACGCGGTATAGGAGGCGAGCGTCACGCCGTCGCGAAACTGACGCTCACGCGCTGTACTGTCGACAAGGTTCTGGATGGCGTTTTCGTAGTCCGTGATGGTGACCGGGTTGAGAAACGCAATCACTTCTTCGTCGTCATCAGGGAGAACTTCGCCTGTAAGCCACGGCTGCATTGCAAAGTAGAGGCCGATGAGTTTTCCGTTTTCGTCCCTTTCTACGTAATGCATCATGCCCCCCTTCTATCAGTCCAACCGTTGCAACCAAGATAATTTAAGTTTAGAGAGCCTGAATAAACCTGAACCATAAATTGAACTTGGCTTGAGGTGTTTGTATAAATGCCGTTGTATATGGTGAAGTTCTTAACGTCACCGGACAGCGTCGTTATGATTTGCGAAGGTGGCGTCTTGCCAGCGCTGGCAACGCCGGTTTGAACGTTACCTTGCGCTCCCTGCTCTTGGATCATGCTAAGAATAGGCTGTGTTACAATCCCGTCTGGTGTCGGCACCTGCAACAGCGTGGACGCCTGCGCTGCAGTGCTGTTTCTAACTTGTATCGATGTAACAAGCTCGAAAACATCATCTCGTTGCCGGATCTGAAGCAACACGCCCGACAATCTGGGCCAGCTGGCGACCCGCCTGTAATGGGTAAATCCTGCTGGATAGTTAGGCTGCGTTGTCGGGTTTAACGATTTCGACAGTCCGCGAGAGACAAGCGTTCCATTGCTGATGATAAAGCAGTGCCACCAACCATCACTAATAGCAGCATCAAACCTTGCCCCGTTTCCCACGCCCCAGGCTATATCAAGTTGCATTCCAGCGACTGCGGCATGGTTCATCAAAATGGGAGAAGCTTGCTCGCTGGCAACAATGCCGGCAGGAAAATCCAGATCGTTCGTTGCGTCAGCCGCATTATTCGACAGGTTGAAGCTGGGTGAGATGTAGCCTGCAACCGGAAGCCCACCGATGGCCGCTTTTAGTTCGGCTTGCGTTGCCTTTCTGCCGGTCTTGCCCGTTGTGTCACCGAATGCCACGATATCGCCAGAAGCGACACCACCAGCCGGGCCCGAGAAATCACCCGTCCCTGTTCCGTCCTCGCCTTTTGGAAGCCCGAAATCCAACCGGATTACACCCGGCGATACCGGCACCAGCGTTACCTCGGCATCCGACCCAGCCGGAAGCGTCTCGGTGGGGCCAATGGTAATATCTGTATACGGGCCAGCGCCTCCCACAGGACCGGTGATGTAGAATGGAACAGTCCAGTCACCAGCCGCCGCACTCTTCTTCGTATAGAATGCTGACCGGCCGTCACCGATGTTTGCCACCAGCACTCGGAAGCCTTCAGCCTCGCCGTCATAGGCGGCACGGTCGGCAAGGGTTGGCACCTCCTCGTCAAACTTCACGCCTTGAAGAAGGTCTTCCAGATCGATGACGGTTGCGCTGTTTGCGCCGGTAAACAGAAGCAGTTTATTCGATCCGGGCGTGACCCCGGCGGTTGCCGCCAGCGCCGGATTGTTGAGGCGCTGGATATAGGTCGCCAGAGCCTGCGCATTGGCGACCGTCTGTTGCCCGTAGGCCGTATCGCGCACGATGGCATAGGAATAGGTGCCGGTAGGCCCGGCCCATTTCAGGGCGGCCGTTATTACCGTGTCGCTGTCGACGGTGGCAATCGGCATGGGATTGCCACCGTCAAACTCGACATAGATCGTGCCGCCGATGATCAGGCTGACTTCCCAAGCCGTATCGGTTCCGACCACAGCTGAGCTGCCCGACACCAGATCAATGGTGCCAGCCGTATAAGGTGCTGTCATTCCTATGCTACCTCTTGAACGCTTGCGCAACGATCGTGGAATTGACAGGGGTCGCCCCCTGCGGCGTTGCGGTCAGCCTGAACGTGGTTTGGGTTCTGTTGCTTGGCGGATTGAACAGATACGTTGTAGATCCCAGCAATCGCGCGGCACCTGCCGGCGGTGTCGTTTTCGAGAACACAAGGAAGGTCTCGACATCGACGTTGTCAGTGACGTTTCGTAGAGTGAAGCTTACGTACTGCTGATCGGTGGACGTTCCAGAATACACCTTTCCGACCACATCCACCTGCACACGCGGCGAGCCGAGGCCGTGCGTAAGGGTGATGTCGACAGAGCCGTTCCCAGGCAGGGTTTCGGATGCCGCCGCGGTGATAGCGCCGGGATCAATGTTCGACGTACGGACAATGAGGTTGTTAATCTGAGCCATATCGATAAGGGCATTGATGATCTTCACCACGCCACCCTCGATGGCAAAGACCGAATAGGCGGTCGTACCATCCGATACTGAGAACTGATCGACCTTGATCGCCATGCGCGACCTCTGGAAGCCGGCAAAGGTGTAAAGCTCCAGGAAGAAACCGGTGTCCTTGTACGCCTGCCCGACGCCACCCCTCAGAAGCACAGAGAAGCGGGCGTCGACGCCGGACGGAGCCGCGACTGCCTGAAACTTTACAAGCCCCTGCGCGAAACGATCACCAAGCTCAGCTGAAACGCCTAGCAGGCTTTCCGACAATGCCTCGTCTGCACTGACGCGCGCTGTCTCCTCCGTAATGATCTTCGCATTAGCCTCATCCACGGACGCCGAAACCAGCCCGACGCGTTGCGCCATGGCCTCATTTTCCGTGACACGCACCCGTCGTTCGTCGATGATTTCCGCACGGGCTGTCCCCAGTTCGGCACGGATCTCCTCGCGATCGACCTGTCCCACGGCGCCAACGAGAGAGAACGCCGAAAGACCTTCCTCATAACGACGATTGAAATCGTCCATCTCTTTTTGCAGTTCGGCGAAACGCTGGCGCACTGCTGTGCCGATCGTCGTCAAATCGACAACGACATCGATATCTTTGGCACCGAGGCGGACATTTGGCGTCGTCACGAGCATGTAGCCAGACCAAGAGGTCGGACGGTCTCCACCAGGAATGTAGCGACCACGGACACCATAGGTCTCGTTTGGCAAAAGGGCGTGCGAGGCAATCAGCGAACCCGCCTGGGGCTGGTCGGTCCTTCCCTCACTTACCTTTTCAAGGCTCGATTGCAGCCGCACCTCGTACTCGACAGCGATAACGTCATCGAGACGTCCATCTGTGTTGTCCCATGTGATGCGGATGGCTGGGCGTCTGGATTCACCGAAGCTGTCGGTCAGAATCCATGGCTCGACAAACCAGTCGATGATCGGCTGTGGCGTCGGACGAATGACGCCGAGCTGACCGTCAACAGGCGGCTTGAACTCGGTATCGCTGCTCCAGTCATAGTCCGACGGGTCAACCTCAGTGATGTCGATCATCACATCGAGGTTGGCGCGGTCGGCAACGCCGTCAATCCGCATCAGCTTGGAAATGTAGCCGTTGCGCTCCGATGTCCACGAAAACACCGTTCCCGGTGTTGCGTAGGCCCAGAACTTCGGCGGCAGCACAATCGTATGCCTGCGGAAGCGTCGAGCCTCCTCAAGCGCCGATTTCATCAAGCGCTGCACCTGTTCCGGATAAGGAACGAAGTTCAGGTCGACGTCAGCCATCAGGCGGCGATTGCCGTCGATCGCTTCAAGGTCCGTTCGATAGAGCGGCGGTGCGGTCTTGGCGACCCAACCATCTGCCGGCGAAGGATAGTTTGCCGAAACACCGTTGATGGTGTCAGCCAGTCCGAGGAACGGCGTGAACTCCTGCTCTTCCGTCGAAAGGATATCGTCGTCGGTGAAGGCGATGACCGGAGCATCAGGTGCACCGGAGTGCAGATAATAGACGCCGCCGACTTCCGAAATCCTGCCTTGGCAAGCCGTCAGCAACGCTTCGACAGCGGAGGTCAGCGGTGCATCAATCTGGATCTCGCCGCCGCTTCGGTAGGTGTTTACCCAGCCGGTCGACTCCAGTGTGCCTGCGCGATGCTTCTCGATCTGGGCTATCCACGCTGCGGCAGGCAGGCGGGACGAGGACAGGTTTTGCAGGCCATAGAACCATTGGCCGTTATAGGTGATGCCGCGCAGTAGATTGTAGATCTGCACTGCAGGCAGGAAGTCACCATCGCCTCCCCACGTCGCCGGATCGGCAAAACGCTGCGGACCAACGCCGCCTTGCGTGCTGTCACGCGAGAGGTCGTAGAGGCGCAGCCCTTCGAGCACGAACTTGAAGGACGGCACACCCGAAAACATGTTCTTCGAGACGCGAGCCGTCACGATGGCATAAGCAACGCCGCGCCCTATACGATCCGGGTTCCACCACCTGTTGCCGTTCGAAACCGACGTAAGCAGGAAGCTATCCGCCGTCGTCTGCGTGCCGTCGTAAAACTTGACCCAGAGGCTGTCCGGATACTGGTTGACGGCATAGCCGCGATCCGTCAGCCCGCCGAGCGTCACGAGCTCGCCATTGACCCAGACCTCAGCAAGGCCGCGCACCGGCAGATCAGACAGCGCAATAACCTGCGTCAGATAGGCGTTCGGCGTATCGCCGTCCTGCCCCCAGGTATTGACGAACACGAGGGAGCCGGCGGTCGCGGTGCGACCCATAATGAAGGAGCGAGGAACATCCCCGCCGCCCTGCAGTGTGCCGTTGATCGAGAAGGTCGGGTCTTTTGGCTTGCCGGCAAGCGACTGAGCAAGAAGGCTGAGGCCGACACCAACGGCTGTTCTCAGCAGGAACGCACCGACTGCGCCGAGGCCGCCGATAAATCCAGAGACAGCCGAAATCGCGCCGCCGATCGCAGCCGCGATGCCAGAAAAGATAGCCATCGATTTTCCTTGGGATGCGCCTGCGCCGCGCCGCTAGAGCGGCTTCATGAAGTGTGTTTCGACAGCGCTGTAGCCGCGCCGCTCGTAGAGGCTGGAGACGTCATTGGTTGAGAGCGAAGCCATGCCAGCGGAGACGCAGCCGACCGACCGCGCCCACGCCTCATAAGCGTCTAGCATCCTGATCGCGCCTCGGCCTCGCCCTTTCGGGGTTACGAACCAGACTGTTTCCTTGGCAATTCGGCCAGCGCCGAACGGGTGCTCAAAAGCACAGGCCATCAGCACACCGTGCGCGGGATCTCCCACGACGAAAACGCAGGCCATGTCCGACGCCAGATGCTGCTGAAACAGCCGATCGGCGTAAGCTGCTTGAAACGGGAACGTGAACCCGGCGGCCTCGTGGCTTTCACGAAGAAGTGCCACAACGCGGTCGCGGTCCTCGTCGGTGGCGAAGCGGACGTCCATCAGAAGATTCCTAAAAACTTTTTCTTCTTCGGCTGCGTGGCAACCTTACCCTTTTCGGAGCCCCAGAAGAATTCCCACTCGGACGAGGTGTCAGCATCGGTGAAGAACGCATCACCAGCCTGTCGCAGAACCTGCGTGGCGTGACTGCGCGTCGACGGGTTAGACCGCGTCATTTCCTGCGTGTGGCTGGCGCAAACCATCGTCACGCTGCCTTCCTCATTTTCGGAAGGCGTGTTGATCGTGATTGTGTCGACGAAGCCAACGAAGCGGCATTCGGCCGGCGCCACCATCTGGCGGCTGTCCGGATCGAACAGGCCCCGGTAAATCTCGACGCGGGCCTGGCGGCAATCGTACTGCCGCACCAGCGTCTGCACGTGCTCGCTGACCTGCGACAGGCGGATATTGACGTTCTGGACCGAGAGGTTGGCGACGAGCGGAATGTCATCGATCTGCACCAGCGTGCCGGAGCCGTACCAATCACGCGTCACTGGCAAGCCTGTGTCCGGATGCACGATCGCCGCCGACACGTTTCCGACGTCAGACCACATGCCGTCAGTGACCGGCGCGCCAGTCGCTCGATCGCGCGCAACAAACCAGAGGAAGTCACGCGCCACCAGCTGCCGCGCCTCAAGCGCAGCAAGGTTTTCTGCTGATATGTATCTCATTGATACCCCTTACCGGGCTTCAATCGCCTGAAACGTGACCGTGCCGCGACCTGTGGCCATGTCGGCAGTCGTCGAGATCGAGCCGGGCACGATCGCCATGATGCAGGACGGTTTGACGAGAGTTGCGGCGACGGGCGCCGCTACCCCCGGCCACAGATGCGGTCGAACCTCGAACTGCGTTGTCTCGCCGCCAGCGCTGGCCGTCATAGACTCCATGACCATGTGCAGATCTTTGTCGCCGATCTGGATGTAATCGCCTACCGAGACCTTGTAGCCATCAGGCAGGCCAGACAGCGAGATTGCCTTGCGGTTACTCGCAATCGTGGCCACCTGCCCTACCCCGTCGAACACGCCGCCCGTTGGCCAACTGCCGTTCGGATACGCCACCGGGAAACAGCGAGACTTCGGGAATGCGCGGAACGTCTTGAGCCCGTTTTCCAAGCTCGTCAGCCGCGCACGCCAATAGTCCAGCTCGTTTGGCTTCATCGAGCGCGATTGTGCCGTAATCTGCCAGAGCGGCGAGCCCATGTCCTTCACGACCGTCCGTCCGCCTGCTGTGCGCGACTGTTCTTGTCGCCACAGCAGGCTGAATTCGGTCGACCAGCCTGGGAACTCGTCGAAAAACGAGGTTGGGAGCGGGTATGTGATTGTCATTGTGAATTACTCCGCTCGTCCTCTTAGCGATACCTAGCGCAACTTAATGTTTTTGTCCGGCGCGCTGCGAACAGTGCTTAGGATCGTTGCCTTCAAGTCGCGCTGTGTTCGCTGAAGACTGGCGTCTATTCTCGCTACTGCCGCAGCGTCGGCGCCGCGAGCATCGATCACTGGCGAGAACGTGACAGCAACACGCGACCCAGCACCGCCCCCAACCGATTTCAAGTCTGGAAGTGACGGAGCGCTTAGTGCGGAGGCTAGTCTGTGGTTTGGAATAACCTGCTCGCCACCACCAAAGCGAACCAGTTCCGGGCCTTTTTCACCGACAAGCGCTAAGCCCGATTTGGCCGACGACGTCCCAGACGCGTACATTGGCAACGGCGCGGATGGGAAGTAGTTTTTCCCCAGTCCGCCACCGCCACCAAACAGGCTGAACAGTCCTCCCAGAAGCCCGCCACTACCACCGGCCGCGCTATTTACCTGGAAGATGCTTTCGAGAACATCGTCGAGGAGCGCATCAGCTATGCGACTGAGTGCGTTTGCGAATGCATCCGCAGCACTTTCGCCATGGATGAGATCGTCGATAAAGCCGCGCGTGGCGTCCCTTGCGACGTTGTTCCACTCATTCAGCTTTTGCTGTTGCTCTTGCGCTTTCCTAAGGGCCTCAGACTGCCGAGCATATGCGGCTGCCTCCTGCTCGATCGCAGCAACCTTGTCGGGCGAAAGCTTGATACTCTCGATGTCCTTTTCACCCTTCTTACGAGCCTCCTCACGGAGATCCGCAAGCGCTCGCTGCTCCAGGTCCAAAGCCGTCCGGCGCTTGACTTGAGCCTCGTTCGACAGGCCGATCAGACTCATCTCTTGACGCAAAGCTTCAGTTCGATCGCGGATCGACTGCAAATCCTCCGCCAACCTGTCGGATGCGGTCTTCTTTGGCGCCCTTGCTCGCTTTGGCGCGCCAAAGCCACGGTTTTTGTCAGTATCCAGGTCTGACGGCCGGCGATCCGGAACTGGGCCGCCGTCAGGCAGAGGAAACTGCGTTCCTTGGATTGTGGCGTCAGCACCAAACTGTGAATCCTGTCGGCCAGCGCCACGCCACGTTCTCGGATCATTTATTCGAGACGTCGCTACCGACGTCACCTCATTCACCTTCTGAACGCTATCCGCTGCAGATAGGGCTGCAGCAGCGAGCTCTCTGAACTTGGCCGCGAAATCTGAGGTCGCCTGCAAGCCTGTGCTATTGATGGCTGCAGACAGTGCGTTCTGAACTCGCTCGACTTCGGCCGCCTGGGTTTTTCCTTCTTCAGCTGCCTTTGCAAACTCTGCGAATGCAGATTGGAGGTTCTTAATCACCGTGGCTTCTTCGCCAGCGGATTGCAGATCGCGTTCAAGGGCACCAAAGGACAGACGGGTGTCTTCTATTTCCTTCCGAACATCAGCAAGCGTGTTGGTGTTTATTATCTCGGCGCCCCTTTGGAGGTCGGCACCATCCTGCGCGCGCTTTAGTTGGTCAGCATATTCACGCAACGCGGGGACTGCATCCCCCCACCTTTCAGCAACCGCCGCAATGAGGGCGGCCTGTTCTTTCAGCAGTTCAGCCGATTTACCCCCTTCTGACATCACCGTGGAGAAGTATTGAAACGCAGCAGTTCCTGCGGCGATCACGCCAATCGTGACGAGTGAAAGAGGAGAGATGACCGACGCGAAGGCAGCAGCTAGTCCCTGACCAACACCCTGCCCGCTATCCTTGATTTGCTGCAGCACAGCCGAAAGCTGAGTGCCTTGCTGCAAGGCAATTTGAATGGGAGACATCCCCATTGCAGCTGTAACGCCGATATCTTGCAGCTGAGCCGCGATATTAGCCGTATTGAAGCTGTTGCCGCTACTGGTGGTAACCGTCGCCTTAATGGCCGCGTTTCTGCCCTTGATAGCTGCAGTAGACGCCAACGCCGCTTGCCGCTCTCTCTGAATCGCCGCAGCCATCTCATTCGCGGAGATCGCGCCGGCGGCATGCGCTTGACGAATTTCCGCAACAGCGCTCTTATAATTTGAAATCGTCGCGAACAACGGGCTGTATTTGGCGCGGAGGCGATCAAGTTCTTTCTGCTGGTCAGCAAGAACGCCATTCCACTCCTTTGCGGCAGACGTACCGATGCCAACCATGCTGTTGATACGGTCCTGCATCGAGGTAGTCAGGGAATTGTTGATCGCCTTGCCAGTAGCTGCAAATCTTTTTTCAATCCCGCTCGAAGCCTGCCCGACGTCGGATACAAGCCGATTAAGGGACCGCTTAACGGTTGCAAGGTCGGTACTGATTGAGATAATCAGGTCGTCGCTATCGTTGCCAGCCACGTACGGCTCCTAACGTGAAAAGCACACCCACAGGGGATTGCGATGCCAAAGTGTAAGCAGTGCGGCGCCGAGTTCTACCTTGGCGGAAAGGATGGCTTCTGCATTGACTGCGAGGACGCAGCAAAAAAGTCATCCAACAATGCTGCGAAGCAATCGATCATCATGACGACGTCGATTGACGTCCCGAACCGATCTGTCGACAGAGTGATATCCATCATCGCATCCGAAGCCGCGCTGGGAATGAATGTATTCAAAGACGTGGCTAACAATTGGCGCGACTTCGTAGGCGGTCGGTCGAACGCGTCTCAAGCCTCCCTAAGAGAGGCTCGAATTGCTTGTCTCGACGGCCTTCGTGACGAGGCTCACGCCGTGGGTGCAGATGCAGTCATATCGATTGACCTCGACTACAATCAGCTTTCGACTGGCGGGACGGGCGGAATACTCTTTGTTGCGGCGACCGGCACGGCGGTTAAGTTAAAGCCTTAAACACCATATTTCTTCACTAGCTCATCAACTTCATCCTGAGACGGCGGCGATACGGTTTTCTTTACGCCGTTCGCCTCTGCCTTGCCCTTTGCCGCCAACGTGAACTCAGTAAGAGTTGACGCCCAAAACACGGAAGGCGTCCATCCAAGACCACCAAAGGCAACCTTTTGCCAGTATCGCCACGGAAACGGGTCTTCTATCCCGCCACTGGGGCGGCTGCTCCGTTTCCCTCGTCTTCCTCATCGAAATGATGAGAAAGCGCCTCAGAGATAGCGCTCGCTACTGCGCCGAAATGCTTCAGCTTGAGCACGCCAATGGCTTTGGCCTTATCGCCGCGCACCGTTAGCAAATCGAGCGCAGCGACTGTCGCCGCCGGCTCGACGTTGGATAGCCGCAGGAAAAGGTCGGCCATGCTTTTGCAAGACAGACGCGACGAGACGGCCGCGAGGGCGCCCATCTCTGCGGCGATTACGAGCGGCGTCACACCCACCCAGAGCCCCACCTCACCACGAGCTCCGTTCACTTCCAACGGAAAGGGTTTTTCTGCGTCAGCCAATTAAGCCTCCGCTACAAAGCTCAATGGACCGGCCGCAACAAAGGTCGCGTTGAAGTCCATGTTGCCTTCCATCTCGCCGCTGAATTCAAATTCGGAAACGAACCACGGACCCGTGTACGTACCGAGACCTGGAACAATAACTTTCGCGTTGAACTTGCTCGCGTCGTTGACGTGAGCAAGAAATGCCGAGTTGGAGACACTTTTTACGAACTTTCCTGAGCCAGAAAATGTCCGGTTCTTGATGCCTGGTTCGGCGGTCCGCTGCGGCGTTGCTGCCGGATTTGCACAATCCGGGATCGTGGTGTCCACCTCGTTGGCCGACATGTTGAAGCTGCGAGTCGTCAAACCGCAGAGGTTCGAAAAGACCTCAGGAGTCTCGCCGTCGCCGATCTGAATGAGGAGTGTGCGACCAATCTGTTGACCGTCGGCCATGTTCATGTCCTTCCTTGAGTGACTGGATTAAGTTGATGGATGGATGCATGGAGCTGCGGCTATGTCTTCTCGACAAACGCCGCGAAATCGATAGCGGCGTGGGACGACAGCCCATCCTGATCGCGGAACACCCGTGTATTGCGATGGTTGATTGAGACGAGTCGCCAAGTTTCCAAAACGATCGGCGCCAAGTGCAGAGCATCTTTCACAGCGGCAGCGAGCTTCTTCACCTCAGGAAATCCCACCTCACGCGACCATCCGTGAAGAGTCAGATAAACCGTTTGCGCCGAGAGGCACGTCAGGTCTTCGGTGATTTCCTGTGCTTCACCCAACTGGATGTATGGAAAGCTGGCATCGACAGGCACACGGTCAAAAACCCGGCCCTCCACGATGGCACCTACACCGGCATCAGCGACCAGCCGGGCATAGATCGCTATTTGCAATTCAAGATCTGCGCTCGCCATACCAATCACTTCTTTCTGGATTCGCGGATTGCCCGGTTGACCGCACTTTTGATGCGGCTTCGAATTTTCGGCTTCATGGCGCGATAAGTTGGAAAAATGTGCGGCTTGGCTACAGAACCCGGATGCATGATCGCGCCCGACGCTTCTGTCTGTTTCTTGCCAATGGCCGTACCGCCGCCTTTCGCCACATTGTGCGGACGGGTTCCGAATTCGAGAAAACGCCAAATGAATTTAGCGAACAGACCGACTGCAGCAGGATCTTTGGACGCACGAATTCCCATTAATTCCTGAGCCGGTCGATCAGCTATGACGTCAGCCTGAATGCTCTCCATGTAATCTAGGGTCTCGCCCGTTGGCGCTCGCAAGCGCACAGCGTCCGCCAGCTCGTCGCCCGCCGCCTTCTTTTCGACGGCGGCGTATTTCTCGATATTGGGTGCGAGTGCATTGAGGCGGCGCGTTAGATCTTCCCGCCCGAGTACCTTGGCCTTGAATACCATCACACAGCGACCCCGGATTGAACCAAGAGATCGACCCACTTGTGATCAGTCGTCGCCGTGACTTCACGGACGTTAAAAATGACACCCGTCCGGATATCCCTCGCTCGCCATTCGGGCGTGATGAGTATCGACTGCGAACAGGCACGTACAAAGATAACCTGCGTCTTCTGCCCCTCAAGCCGCCCGGCCATCACGGCTTCTCCGCCTCGCACGTGAATGTACCCTGCCCGGCGCTGAAATTGCTCCTGCCATACACCCTTCGTGTTACCCGCCCCATCGTTCTGTTCGACGCGTTTATCGAAGGCGACGTGATAAAAAAGATCACCGGCTGTTCTGGACTTCGCCATCCTTTTGCGCCTCCGCGTCTTTGCCGATGTATTCGGCCTTGCCAGCAGCGACCGCCTGGTCTGCACATTCGCGCTTTACTGTCCCTTCCCATCCACCGTTGTAGGCGATGGTTACCTGTGGCGTTGGACGGTAGTCGAAATCTTCCCGAAACCTAACACGCGCCATCGTTACACCCTCAGCCATCTAAAAGGATCGATAAGCAAACGGCTGGCACTTGGGAGGCCATCCCTGCCGCCGCGATTTTCATACATGTCGGTTACAGCGATCAGCGCTGCCACCTTGAAAACGGGTCCCTTCTCGAATGGAACGAGAGGGATATTGCAATACTGTAGGACAAGCTTTTCAGCGGCATCCATGTAAGTCTGGATGAGGGCGTCGTCATCGCTGAAATCGACGTTCAGGTGCTGCTTGACTTCCTCAATGGTGAACAGCGGCTCTAACGTGGCGATGACGACGTTGCCCATGTCTTTATCCTCGGTCGCGTTACTTCAGGTTTTTCGAAACAGCTTCCTGACCCGAAATCGTCGGGTCGTTGAAGTCGATGCGGTTCTGCGTTTCCGATGTACCCTTGCGCGGGTCTGCGTCCACAGCGACATGCGCAGGATCCACATCGGGAACCGTCTGGTTTGGTGCGCCGGAGGGCGAAAACTCCGTTGCTGGACTGATGTTCGCCGGGGCGTTTTTATCCGTCTTGGCGGTGGGCGCCTTTGCCACGGTTTTGACCGTGGTAGCCTTGCCCGTCGATGTCTTTTTGGTAGTCATCTCGCTATCCTCTGTTGAAGCCAGAATGGAAGGCGGCAGATTTCGCTGCCGCCAGTGCCGCAATTACGGGTTCGCTGCGATCTTCAGTGCGCGCATGGGCTCGGGGTTGTACACACCACCACCAACGCGCTTCGTGGTGTAGAAGTGAACGAATGGCTTGTTGGTGAAAGGATCACGCAACACACGGATGCCGACACGGTCAACGACCAGGTACGTAGCCTCCATGTCGCCGTAGAGCGCTGCGATCGCGTCCGCCGCAACGTTCGGCATGTCAGGGATCTCAACGATCGATTCCCCGGCGAGCGTGGCAGGCTGGCCGGCTGCGAACGAAGGCTGCCACAGGTAGTTACCCTGGCCATCCTTCAGCTTTCTCATCGACGCCTGCGCAAGCCGACCCGTATAGAGCTTGGCGTTCTGCCGGTAGACGGCCGGAATTGAATAGAACAGGTCGATAAACCCATCAGAGGTGAGCGCCGCAGCTGAGCCGCTGTTGATCACCTGAATGGCGCCCCACGGGTGACGGGCCGCATTTGCCGCACCAGTGACGTAGGTCAGGATGCCATGCGGCTTGTTGACACCGTCGCCGGAGAGAAAGGCGATACCTTCCTGTCGGGCGAACTCGGTATCGACTTCCGCACCCAGCCATTCCTCCAGATTGATCGCGGAGTCGTCGAGCAGCTGCTGGGAGATCGCAGGATTGGCGTAGATTTCGCCAAGGGGGAAATCCAGCTGTCCGATCTGCGGCGTGGAGGTCGCAGGACGGGCCGCCGTTTCACCGACCCAACCAGAGCCGACCGCACGATCCGTGAAAAGCTTCTTGAACCCGGCGCCAGTGATCGAAATCACGCGGGCGTTTGCACGGATCGGTGACACGAGTTTGAGCTTGCCCGTGATTGTCCGGTCCCACTCGACGGGAGCAAGATAGCCGCCGTCCTCAGCAACACCCTTCGTCATTGCGGACTTGACGTCGCCCTTTCGCATATGGGCCTTGAAGGCATCGACATATTCCGGATCTGCGGGGATGTCGCCGATGACGCCCGACCCGATGTCAGCGGCCGCCAGTTTGGCGTTCAGATCGTCAATTGCCTTCTGGAAATTGGTCTGAAGGTCACCCACAGCAGAGTTGATCCGCTCAACCTTTTCGTTGACGACAACATCGTCAGTCTTAGCCTTGAGCTTCTCATCGTTTGCCGCCTTGAAGTCCTCAAAGGCTTTAGTGAGATCCGCCAGCATCTTTTTCGGGTCCGACGCATCGGCTCGTGGCGCTGCGGACACCGCACGAGGGCGAGCCATCAGGGGATCAGCAAGAGCAAACGCGCCGGCCACGAGAGCGGCAGGCAGAATTGCGGGAACGGAAGCGGCAGCCTGGACGAGTTCGCCCATGGCATAAACGTTGGCAGCAGTCAGGCAGGCCGTGGCGACGATCGCCACGAGCATGAAAAATCGCTTCATCTCGAAGCTCCTTATGATTTGAGTAAAGCAGCGAGCGCGGCTACGCCGGCCCATTCGTCGCCAGCGCCCGGCGTGGCTTCAGTGGCAGCGCCTGGCGTGCCCTTGATCTTGTTGATGCGAGCGCGCGCATCCGAGCGCGTCATTCCCGCAGAAACGAGCGAAATCTCCGTCGCCCGCAACTCATTGATAGACTGGTCGGTCGCTTTGGCGTCTTCATCGACAGTCATTGCGTCCGAGGCCAGAAGGTTGTCGGCGAATCCTCGTTCGATCGCCTGAGATCCGGACATGTAAGTTTCCGAATCCATCCACTTGGCGATTTCCTTAGGATCTCGGCCTGATCGCGCCGCGTAGAGATCGACCATGGCCTGATCAAATGGTTCAAGCCACTCACTCGTTTCGCGCATATCATGTCGATTACCGACAGCAACGACCCAGCAATTGTGGATCATGACAAAGGAGGCCGCCCCGATTTCAATAGTATCTCCGGCCATGGCGATGATGGACGCTGCAGAAGCGGCCATACCCATGATCTTGACGGTGATAGGCTGGGAGTGCTCCCGAAGAACATTGTAAATCGCAATGCCCTCGAACATGTCGCCGCCAGGGCTATTGATCTGGACCTCAACAGGGCGAGGACCAATCGCTCTGAGCTGCGCGGCGATCTTTTTCGCCGTCACGCCACCACCCGACCAATAGTCCTCACCAATCGCTTCGAACATGGTGATGACATTGTCGCCTTGATCAACCGCGCGAACGCCGGCTGACTCTGCGGCCCACTTATCAAAGACGCTCGGTTTCGTCAGAGCCGACACGTCACGATTTGCCGGGATCGGCAACGCGCCTGGTCTGGCCTTGGCAAAGACGCGAGGGGAAGAACTACGCTTCATTTTCGCTTTTCTCCTTTGGGACAGCGGCACTCGCCGTGCCTTTGCTGACCGTGTCTCCATCTGGCGTTTCCGGATAATCAGAAAGGTCGCGCACTTCATTCTGCGAGAGCCAGCCAGGCGCACCGCCAGAACCAAGCGCTTTGGCAAAGAAGTCGGCCTGATCTTTCATTGAGCCGCGAAGCAGCGCACCTGGATTGAATTTTGCGGAGTAACGGTCCCGCTCACTCTCTTCGAGGAGGCTGCGCTCCGCTGCCTGCTGCCAGCTCTCGAACCATGGCCCAAGCGCATATTGAACAAAGAAGCGGCCGAGCGCCTCGATACCAGAGCCCCAGCTCGTCTCATCGACCATCAAGAGAGGCCGAGGGACGCCGGTAACACGAGCGATTTCCTCGACCTGCATCTTACGGGCTTCGATAAGCTGCGAATCTTTGGCGTTGGTATCGCGCTTGCTGTACTTCAGACCCTCCTCAAGGATCATGTTTTTACCGGCGTTTTCCGCGCCCTCTTTTTCGGCAAGAGAGGCTTTCAGGCGCTCGAAAGCCTCATCCGAGAGCTTGCCGGGATGTTCGAGCGCTCCGCCCACCATGGAGCCGTTCTTGAATATCCGCGCAGCAGCAAGCTCAGCGGAAAGAGCAATACCGATTGCATCTCTGGCCTGTTTGACTAGCGAGATACCATTGATGCCGTCGATGGAAATTCCACGGAGGTGGAAAATCTCATCGCCCGCATACAGTTTCTGGCCGCCAGCCTTTGGCTGATAGCGGTAGCTGACTGACCAGTCCGTATTCTGGATGGGTGTAATTCTCTCCGGATCAAGTGGGATCAAGCGAGAAACGGCGCGCCGCCCTGTCTTAATGCTCTGGCTCCTGATGATCAGAGCATAGGCATTTCCATGAGCCAGCGCACGAAGCTGCATCAGCACCCGAAAATCAAAAGCTGTCTGCCAATTGTTGGGCTGGCGATGAAGCACGCGGTATAGAGGATGATCGGTTGCCTTCTCCTTCGTGGCTTCGTCGATCAGCTGAAAAGGCAACATCCCGATCGCGTTCGATATCAGGCTGAAAGCGCGAAACAGCGACGTATTGCGCATTGCAGTCTCGACCGTAACAGTCGCTCCAGACCCGGATTCGTGTCCCGTGCGGAGAAACTCCAGGAGGCGAGGATCATCGAGCGAGTACGTGACGTAACCCTGCCCGCCAGAGTCAGCACGAGGCTGAGAAACTTCGGCTTCAGAAGCACGCGCACCAAACAGTTTGCTGAATAAACCCACGTCAAACCATCCTTATGCCGCGAGTTTCATAGACTGACGGCCCGTTTGCTTCCGGGTTTCTGCTCATGAGTTCGCCAGCGTTGAAGGCCGCCACCAAGGGATCAATCTTGGAGCTGGCCGTTTTCTTCTCAATGTAGATGTTACTGCCGCGCTGCTCTGCGCGGGCATTTTGAACGCACCAGGTCAGCAAGCCGGAGCCGCAGTGCTTCAGGGTTCCGTCAGCGAGCTTTCGCTCGATGCCAAAGATGGAGGCAGAGAGCTTGTAGCCCTGAGAAACGGCCTTCACCATCGGATCAACGATCCCGTACCCGGCCAGCTCTTCGAGCAACGCCGTCACGCCGTTTGGATCGAGGCCGACAGCGCCGGTTTCGGGAAGCTTGCCAGCGTCCCTCAAGCTGGCGATGATCGCAGCCGCTTCCTCGACATCCTGCGTCACCCGTTTGCAGATGACCAGATCGCCATCCCGCTCGAAGTCGTTTAGCTTCTCGACGATCTCTGGGTGGCGCGTCAGAACAGAAGGCTGCGCCCACGCTTTCGCCCATAACAACCAGTGGCGTGTAACTTTATGGCGCCCGATCGCTGCCAGCCCCCACAGATCGAGCAGTCCGCCCACGTCGCCGCCTACAGCAATGACATCGCACACATCAATTAGATATTGAAGCGTGATGCGCCTGTCGGCAGCAGCCTCCCAGTAGTCAGCACCGATCCATCGATCCGAATGCAGGGCGAGGCCGATTTCAACATTAAGGTGCTGACTGGCCCAACGCCGTTCTTCCTCTTCGCCCTTTTTCTGGGCTGTCCGCCATTCCGTAATCAAACGGTCGAGGGTGATCGAAAGACCCAAATTCGGCAGAACCATGTGCCAGTTTTTCGGGTCCTTCCAAGGCTTCTTGTCACTGGTCTGCATTGCCTCCGGAAACTCGTAAAGAACCGGGAGGGTGTTGCTATCTGTGATCGTGCCATCGCGGACGCCGCGCGCATATTGCAATTCAGACTTAAATACACCCGATGGGGGCTCATCACTTTGCGTCGTGATGATGATCAGGAATGACTCTTTGTTCGGTATCAAGCCGCCGCTAATTTGCCCCAAGACACGCGAAGCGTATGAATACGACGACATGACGTGCAACTCATCGAGCAAAACGCCAGCAGGCTTTGAGCCTGTCAGCACCTTCATGTCGAAGGTCTTGATGCGAAGCTTCGCCTTGTTAAGGCGATCCACGATCATTTTCTTGTGCTCGATAGCGTGAAACCGCTTCGCCAGATAAGCGTCAGCTTCGATCATGCCGGCAGCTTGCTGGTATGCGGTGTCCGCCACGTCCTGCGTCGGACCGATCAACAAAAACTCAGCGCGCGGACGCTTATTCATCAGCAACGCCGTGACCATAATACCGGCGCCGCCCGTCGTCTTTGAGTTCTTCTTGGGCACCAGGCCGAAGACGTTGCGGACATGGCGCTCGCCGTGTTCGTCGATCGAGCCGAAGATCGCGCGGACGATGTCGCGGAACCAGTCGCCTGCCGCGTCCTTCATGTACGGCTGATCAGGCACGTCAGGAAGGCGAAGGTTATCGAAGATGCCGACAGCCCGATTGCCTTCATCGAGATCGAGCGGCAGATCCGGGACAATAGGGCGTCCGTCGCGCAGCCTTTCCGCCCAGTCTGGGCAAGAGAAATTCCAGTCCGCCTTTATTGCAGAAGCGAAGCCCATGGAGTGCCTTCATGCGCCGTGTGGGCGTCCCTGTCGGCGGCCTCCTTCTTGCCGAGTTTTTCATCCGGCGTTTTCTCCGGAGTTCTCGGTATCGGCACGGCGGGAGCGCCCTGTTTTTCGATGATGTCGAATATCCGCGATATCGCGACCGAGTTGCCGGACTTCATTTTCTTGAGCGTGACCTCAAGCGCCATGCCCTCGATCCGGTCTGCGCCGTCCTGAAGCTCTCGGGAAAAATTCTTCCGCAAAGTCTTCTCGTCGCACCCAAGATACCCGGCAATTCTTGCCTGTGTCCAACCTGCCGCCCGAAGAAGGCACACAAGCTCTTGATTTTCATTGTTTTTCGCAAACGATGGTCGCCCGCGCCGATCCTTAATGGGCATGATCGGTTTGCCGAACAGATCGTATTCGACATCCTTGCCGGAAAAATCGTCTGCCACGGTAAAAAAAATCTCCGAATGTGGGGGGCGCGGGTGGAGAAGTGGGTGGCCTTCCAGACTTTTAACGCCCCCCCATCGCCGTTTGAGACGTGACTTGACATCTCCAAGCGATGTCGCTCTCTGTCTTGGACAGGGATTTGAGGCGGGGACGATGGCTTCATTTAAAGATTTGCTCGATTTACTAAGTGCATCGTGGCCCGTCGCGTTAGCGTTACTGTTGGCAGGCTTAGCGATCTTGTGTGGATACGAGTTCGAACTCACAGCGAAGTATCTGCGGTCTTTGCCTGAATGGACACCCGGAGCGGCGTTTGTTGCCGTGGCTATAGGCGGCGCGATCTTGTTCGCCGCGCTTGCTCAAGCTGTTGTTGAAGTGGCCGCAAGACCAGTGAGGCAACGTAGATCAGCCCAGTGGCGAAAGGCGCATATTGATGGACTGGAAGACTTGTCGGACCCTGAGAAGGGCATCCTGGCATGGGCTTACGCAAACAGGACCAAAGTCTTTTCCGCACCCTACTTTCACCCAGTAACGAAAGCTTTGACAGCTAAGGGGTATCTACAAATCCCACCAGGTAGCCACCACAGCGATGAAACGCCATTCGAAATCCCTGATCATATTTGGGAGGCGGTAAAAGATGATTTGAGGGATGATGATCTAACCGAACTTGTCGGACTGATGCCATTCAGCAATCGTTGAGGTGGTGATAATCAACGCCACCTTCGCAAGACGGTCGAAATCTTGTGTGCTAGCGATCGACCATCGGTGTCAACCGAAACCGTCACGACCGTGTCGGTGAACGTTGAGAGCTTCTGTACCGCTGCAGAAGCGCGTTCGGCTGCCATCGCCAACCTATCAAGCGAAGCGACAACGTCATCGATTAGTTCGATTTCTACCTCAGCATTAGGTTGATCAGTCATCAAAGCCTGCGGCCCTGAGACCGCTCCTCTTTTTGCTTCTGGCTATCGTGATAAGCCTTGCTCACTGTTTCGAGATTGTTCTCATCCCAGAAAAGAACGGGATCGCCACGATGCGGTATCTTGTGGTCAGCCACGGGGCTATTGGGAGCAGGATAAGCGCCAATGCACAACACACCTGTCTTCTGGCATATGTATAGATCGCGTAGCCAAACCCTCTTACGAAGTCGCTTCCATCGCTCTAAGCCATACCATGCTCGCCACGAAACGTTGCTGTCTCGCTCTTTCAATCGAGCCTTCTCATCACCAGGAGCTGGCCCCAGACGAGGTGGCAGATTGCCGATCCGTGATTTGAGAGTGGTAAGTCTGCCCATACCCACAATGCAAAAAGGCGACCGTCTGGCCGCCCTGTCATTCATCGTCGCATAGCTGTAGCACTGGCCCTGAATCGGTGTCTCGCTTGTGAGACTGTCAGGACTGGGTGCGGGCGTGAAACGTAATCGCCACTAAGAACCGCATCGACCGTGGGCAGATTTGTACTCACACTTTCTCAAGCATTGCAAGCGGCATGTTAAACACGGATGGTTTTCCGAAGATCACGATGGTTACGACTGCGTCTCCGTGCCCACCCTCGCCAAACGCATCAACCGATACCTCGTAACCGACGAACGGACCACTTGTGATCCTGACCTTGTCGCCCTTCTTGATCGCGTCGGAGCGACGCCCGTAATCATATGCTCCATCTGCGGCCAATTCTTTGAACTCATTGATCGTTTCGACAGTGACCTTGACCGCCTTCTCTCCACCCATCACGATGCTTTTGACGCCGTCGAACGACAGGATGCCACGCAAAGCGTGGTTGTCTGGGAGGCAGTAGACGAACACAATTCCGTTGAAGACGGGCAGTCTGGATGCAGGCAGTCGCCTTCCGTGGCGCTTTCTTTCCGGCCCCATACGCATGATCACACATGCCTCAATGCCAGCCTCGATCATGGCATTTTCAACAGCCTTTTCGCGCCCATATTCGACGCGCGCAATCACCCAAGCCGAATCAGACACGGTAAGCGCCCTCTGTTTCGATGCCGATTCGCGCTCATGAGCGACCCTTGCCGCCTCCTGAGCTATCCTGTCCAGCTTCATAAGCCCTTTCAGGGACACGCCGGAAATGCCTTCAAACTTATGCTGCATCATCGTTCCGTCCCTCGTTCAGTCTCGATTTGAAGTTTTCGATTGCGATGAAAACCGCCTCATCAAGGTCGTCTACATCGGCAGGCAATGACGGGAACTGAGCGAACTCCAAGCGTTCAGGAGCAGCCGGCCACGGCCAGCACCGCTCCGCATAGGCGCGTTTCCATGCTTCCCAAACATCACCGCCAACAGCGACTTTCTCGAAATCCTTGCTGATCTCGATGATCCTGTTCATCACAGTGAAGCGCCTGCGCTCTATGAGCTGCACGGCCTCCGGCCAACCCTGCTTTTCCTTCTTGTCACGCCAGATTAGGTCGCTTTTTTCGGGCTTATGATCGACTATATTCTGCTCAAGCGGAGTGAGCGACAACGCCCGAATAGGCTGGAGCAGCTTTGACATCAGCATGGCGCGCCCAGCTCGCGAGAACACGGTGAAGGTTTCCGAGCTTTCGGCCTGAGGAGATACCGGCTTAGGCTGGGAGAGCTTCGTCCAGCGTTGTTCCTTCAGGTACTTTGCCGCCGAGCAAAGGTGTTTCCGGCCGATTGAGAGCGCTGCAGCCTGATACGCCTCGGAATGCTCCAGCGCCAACCCACGCTCATCAGGCGAAAGCGCCATCCATTCCTTCCGAGCTTCCGGCTCGCTGTCGCTGATCGCCGTTTTCCAGCCGATGAAGAACCGTTTGAACGCAGCTTCCACGGCTTTCGGATTTTCTTCCTCATCCCCCATACTGCCGCGCGCAGGCGCTCTCTCTCGATCGTTGAGATTGTTCGTTAGAGATGTATCGTTAATAGGTGCCGGTCCAGAGATGGCAGGGGGTGCCATCCCAGAGGTGGCACCCCCTGCCGATATAGTGGCAGGGGGTGCGTCTGCATTGGCGTCTGAGTTAGGATCATTTTCCTCGATCGCAGCGGCTTGCCATGCAGCAATCGCATCGCTCGAAACGTCCCTGTCATGGATGACGCGATAGTAGTGTGCGGAGTCGCGACCATCGCGGCTTTCCACGATCCGCTTTTCCACCACGCCGATTTCATAAAGCCGATTGAGCGAGCCCTGCACCGTGGAACGGCCACAGTTGAGCTCATCTGCCATCTTCACCTGACTGCGACGGCACCAGCCTTCCGCGTTGGTGAAGCTGCCCAAGAGGCACAGCACCTTCAGGTCAATGCCCTTAAGGCGAGGGTCCGTGACGATCCATGCGGGTATGATTGAGAACCGTGCGTTGCTCATTTCACACCGCCTTTCCGCGCCAGCGTCTCCATGAAGGTCCTGGCGCCGTTCAGCATGTCCTGAACGTCGGTCGGCAGTCGCCCGAAGCGGTCCCGCACCGTCACTAGTGCCGAGATCTCCAGATCAACGAGCTGCGTGCCGCGAACGAAACCAGCTTGGCGCAGGACGCGGTAAATGGCCGTCTGGTCGCGGTAGAAGATGAATGTCGGGATGTTAAGCAGCCACCGCGCCCGCTCCGCATCCGTCCTGCAATCCTGTAGCTGTTCGATAACCGGCGACATCCCCGTCATGACCGGCCCCCTTTCCATAGTTCGAAGTCCGTGCGCAGGTCGATAAACGCCGCCTGCGCCCGTTCCTCACGATTGAGTTGTGTCTTGCTGCTGATGCCGAGCAGGCTTTTCAGCACCTTGTCGGCATGTTCCTTGTTGTGGATGGCCCGCGCCTCTGCGGGGTGCTGCCGCCGCTCAAGAAAGCGGTGAAACCACTGGTCCGTGCAGAGGATGGCCGCGTTCGCGGCGAAGTCGCCATCACGAAGGCGCGTTGTCGGCTGTTGATCCGGCGGCGTGCTTTGGTCGCTCCTGAAGGCAAGGATTGCGCGTTGGCGCAGCTTCAGGAAAAGGGCGGTGTTCTCCAATGCCCCGGTCAGAAGCTCGACTTCATCTGGCAGGGCGTCCGCGTACAGCGTACCGAGGATGACGCTTTCGCCCGTAGACCGCCGCGCGATGATATGCGTCTGGTCTCCATCCACGTCGAAACGCCACTTGTCACCCTTGCAGCGTCCGACGATACCCTCCAGACGCGCCACACGGGCCTTTTCGCGGTCGCGCACTTCCTGCTCGCGCATCGTCATGCCGCCGCCTTTCTGGATTTTTCGTCCAGCAAGAATGCGTAGCGTTCATGGATCGAGCTAACGTCGAGGCAATCCGCTTCGAAGCCGTATAGGTCGCTCACCTGTCGCCTGACGGAGGCCATCAGATTGGCCTCAGCGTCTGTCAACATGCGGGTGGGCCAGCCCTTGACGTAGAGCATAGGTTTAGTGATCTGGGCCTCGATCTGCTTGCGTAGGGCAGCGCGGTTTTTGGCAAAGACGAGACCCTTGGCCATCTCCGAGGAAAGCAGATGGGGCGCGACGTCGCCGAGCCAGCGGGCGCCCTGAAAGGCGAAGCTGCTGTCAATTTCAAGCTGCACCATCTGCCGGTAAAGATCGTGGCTTTCCGGCTGGGCACTAGCGGCGATCAGGTCGGTAATGTTCGACATAATGCAGAAGCGGCACGACACCCGGCCCATGCCGAAGATCCGATAGGCGGGGTGCGGGTGCAGGCCGGAGGCGTGTATCATGGCGAACACCTGATCGATTGTGAGGTCGATGATCGGGCGCCAGGTCCACACCTGACCGGCCGCGTCGCTATCGGCTATCGACATGCGCGCACGAGTCGCGCTTTCCTCGCGTCGAACACCAGTCACATTGATGATCTTCTGACCTTTGAAACGCCGCTTGAGCTCCGCCATGATGACGTGCGTTTTTTGCTCCGAGGTGCAGAACCGCATCGCTGGAGTTGACCAGCACGGCACAAGCGTAACGGTGCTGAGTGTTTCGTAGCGCGTTTTGCTCGACAGCCAGCGACTTTCCCAACGCTCCATGAGACCGCCAGCCTTGCGGCGAACCACAACAAGATCGCATTCGAGGTGGTCCGCCAGCTTCTCGCAGACTGGAAGGCTGTCGTTCCACTCCACCGACCCGAGGTCGGCGTGAATGAGGATGCGCGGCCCCTTGTGAGCGACCGAATCGAGATAGGCGGACGTGGCCAGCGCAGCGGCTTGGCTATCTTTGCCGCCGGAAACACCAATCGCAACCGGAGCATCCTCGACGATAAGGGCATCTATTTCAGGTGTCCGAGTGATCATCATTCCGCACCTCCGTTTGGCGCACCGGCCTGATTTCCCCAGAACTCCCACTTTCCATTCAGGCGAACGTCGCCATCCGCGAGGCTTTCGCGGCGCTGGAACATTTCGAGTTTGGGCATGGTCGGATAAAGCCGGTCGATCTGTTCAGCGAACCAGACCGGCTTTTCGCTGTGGCGTCCGACAGGATGGTCGGTGCACTTGATTGGCTGTGTGCCGGGAATTGGCGCAGGGAAGTCGCCGCGCGTGCCGATCAGAAGAAGTTCGAGGTTGTCGAAGCTCCAATAGCCGGTCCCGGTCTGTTCGCCGGGATAGACTTTCCTCCACCCCCAGAAGCTCTTGTAGGCGTAACCCCAGCGTTCCAGCGCTTTCACACCGTTGGCGAGGTCCGTAACCCACATGAACAGCGCCGAGCAATGAGCGCCAGGGCACCCCATAGACAGGATGTCGTCGAGCGACATGGTGGGGTAATGGTTTTCGGCGCTCTTCTCGCCGCCGGTCACCTCGGAATAGGTTTTGAAACGCCACGGCGGATCCGCATAGATGATCGGAAACGCCCTGCCCTCGTCCTGCCCAACACCCTGCCACCACGGCGCAACGTTCTGACGCGCTGCGATCTGGACGGCGAGATCAGTGCGGACGGCGTGCCGGATCTTCTGATCCTCGGCGCGCTTAGCTTTGGCGACCTTCTTTAGCTCCGAGAAATTCGATGGCTCCGGCAGGAACATCGTGCGGATCGGTTTAACCGCCGGCTGAGCAACGCCATCGCGACCAACAATTGTTGTCTGGTGGGGAATTTCCCCACCATCAACCAGGCGGCGACGCGCAGCAGATACAGTTTTATGATCGACGCCGAGCTGAGCGGCGATGGCGCGGTTCGAAGCGGTCGGTGCATCCTTCAAATGCTCCTGAATGATCGCCTGCCGCTGCGCACCCGAAAGATGACGCCGCGCGAAATTGAGCGACCGTGCGAACGAACGCTTGCCTTCCTCGGACAGCTGCTTGCGCACGAACCGTGGCCAGTCGGTAATCCCGAGCATCTTGCAGATGGCAACGCGGTGGTGACCGTCGAGGATTTCGCCAGCCTCGTCATACTCGACCGGCACCTTGACGCCGTGCGCTGCGATATCGTCATAGAGCGCCTTGAAGTCGTCATCCGAGAGCGGCGGCAGGAGCTGGTATGGCCCCGTAACGACAACGCGGCTCAGGTTTTCCTCTGGTAGCCTGCCCTCTGTCCGCGCCCGCTCGATGACAGCGGCGGCGCGATCACCAGGGCGAAAGAGATTGCCGTCTTTGGGATCGCGCGTCAGATAACGATGGGCCATCGCTGCACATGCCGCGCGCACTTCCTGCGTCGTCTGGCACCGAAACTCGCCGTTGCGCAACGCGACAGATACGATTTTGAGGCCGACATCGCCCGGCATCTGGAGACGCTGCGCATTCATGCCGCACCGCCTTTGCGCATCAGGCGCACGTCGGTTTCGCGGATAATCTCGGCGGCGCGCTCAACCGAGACGCCACGCCCGAGGAGGCGAACGGCGAAGCGCGGCGCGAATTCGAAACCGGCGTCATTGATTGCGGTCCGGATCTGGGGCGGAAGCGCGTCGAACAATTCCATCAGTGCGCCCTCATCAGTCGATCGAGGTACGCCTGCCCCATTCCGGTTAGGCGAAGATCATAGCCACTCTGGTCGATCTGGACGTATCCGGCCTTCTTGAGTTCGGCCGCCAGTGCGCGAGCCTGAAACGAGGCGCGAATGGTGTACTTGTTTCCAGCCGCGCGAACGTCGCGCAGCATCGCGCGCGCGGCGTCAGATATCGGCTTCAGGGTCAGTGCGCTTTCACTGGTTTTCAATGTCCTGCCTCCTCGACAATGCGGCAGACCTCGTTCTCGTCGAGGCCAAGCTCCGTTGCGATTTCGTGGGTGGATCGGCCGGCGCGCCAAAACTCCAAAACCCGCGCGGCGCGGGCTTCCTTGACGAGTTTGGAACGGCTTGTTTCGGCCATGCAGAGGCTCATCGGTCAGGCCTCTGCGGTGCGTTCACCATCAACTCTTTCAGTTCACGGATAAGCTCGTGGACTTCCTTGGTGATGCGCTTGGTCACGGCGGCAGTGCCGAGCGTGCCGGTCTGCTTCGCCTCCTGAACAACCTTGATGACGTCAGCAAATTCCGACATCAGGTCCATCATGTCTTCTTCGTTGATGGGTCGCGCCTCTGGCTGCAGCTCGTCATCGACGACTAGCTTGAAACCGAGCTTGCGCGCCATGGCGCCAACGATGACAGGGCTTTTCGCGCGGCGGTCCGCCTCGACTGCAACATCAATCGGGATAAGAGCTTCGCTGTTTTCCTCGTTGAAGCTCGCATACTTCGAGAGCGTCGAGACGTTCACGCGGGTTAACAGTGGGAAATCGGTCACGCCACCGCCCAGCTTGTAGCTGGCCTCGGTTGCACCCTTCAGGCTGCGGATTTCTTCTTCGGAAATAGTGCGCACAAAAACACCCCTGAAAACGCGTCAAGGAAAGAAAATCGGAAAAGGATTCGGTGAAGCCCGCGCGGGCGCGGCCTATTCGTTGCTCATCAGATCAACCACAGCCGCGCCACATCAGCGGCGACGCAAGCTGGAGTGACAACAATGATGACAACGAACGAAAAGGGCCGCCGGAGCTCGGAGGAAAAGCGTCACGGCGGGTGCGCGGAGAAGAAAGGAAGAACTCTCGCGCAACAGGAAAGGCGATCCGGACGGAAGGGTCCGCAGGCGTGCAAAGCCTCTTCCGTCCGGTATCCCGTGCGCGCTCTGCCAGGAAAGCGCCGGGATTGGTTGCGGCGTCAGGATTCGAACCTGCGACACCGTAATTCTGAGCCGCGAGGGATAAACACTTACCTAGGCAGCGGAAAAGCAGGAGCACCGTCATTCTGCGGCCTCCACATCGGCAGGCCCGAACACATCCGGCCTCTGGATATGTCTGGAAACCCCGAACGCCTTCTCAAGTCGGAGCACGTATTCGGGTGGAATCGCCTTCCATTGCGCCACGGCCTGAGGTGTCACACCTACAATCCGGGACACCGCGCTAGCGCCACCAGCGTGCTGCTTCACGGCTTCCAATCCGAGTGAGTTAGGGTTCTGTTCCATGGACGAGATTAAAAGCACAGCTTTAAATTCTATGCAAGCGATACTTAAATGGACGCCGGATGAAAGTTTGCCTTTCATCCGAGACATGGAACAAGATGCACTTCCCAAAAAAATTGGCCGAGCCATACAGACTGCGCGAAAGCGGAGAGGCCTTGTCATGCGCCAACTCGCCGCCGCAGCAAAAGTCTCAACCGGTGCGGTTGGGAACTGGGAGCGCGGCGCAAACGTGCTCTCGATGGAAAACCTTCAGGCCATTGCCGAGTATCTGAAAATCGATCCGCTCGCGCTATCGCGAGGAGAGCTGCGATATCTCGATAGCGATGATTTGGGCGACGCTGAAATTGTCAGTGACGCCGGCCCCGCCCCTCAGGGTCCAATGGACGTTGAGGTTCTTGGCGTAGCCGTCGGTGGCGATGATGGCGATTTCACGCTTAATGGCGAGGTGGCGGGGTACGTCAGGCGCCCGCCTGGCATCGCAAATTTGCGCAAAGTCTTTGCGCTACACATCCTTAGCGACAGTATGGTACCTCGATATGATCCAGGAGAACTCATATACTGCGGCGGGCGAGACGCAGTACCTGGCGATCATGTGGTAATAGAGCTGTTCCCTACGGACGGCGAGCCAGCTGGAAAAGCGTACGTTAAAAAACTAAAGAGCCGGGCGAAAAGCACGATCGTTTGCGAGCAATACAACCCTCCGAAAGACCTTGAATTTGACCGTTATGCGATCAAAAACATGTGGCGCATCATCCCGCTGCGCGAACTTCTTGGCTTTTGAGCCTCCAAGCAGCAGCCCTTTCGCGATCTAGTTCAAACGAGAACGCTGCCTGCACAACGATGTTTTTACCTTGAGCTCCAGCATCAACGCAACTTGAGCAAGACAGCCTCTCTCCGATTTTGGAGAGCGGCGTAGAAGCGTTAACACCGCGAAAGCGATACAGCTCCTGGGGCTTTCTCCAGCGCAAACGACCACAATCGGCGCATTCAATCGACAGCGAAACCACCTGCATTAACGTCGGCTCGGCTACCCCACTCATCCCTGCTTTCTCCTGTTTGTTCTTCTTACGTTCTTATATTTGATTCTTTTAATTCGCTTGTCGAATCATTTTTAGGGCGCTTTCTTTTTAAAGTATCGCTTGCATTAGCTTTAAAGCCGTGCTTAACATCTGGCCATCCGAGCAAACCACATGGCCCGGACAAAGACCGGACGGCACCCTTTCCCCCCTCGCCTCGATGCCGTCCGGTCTCCCCTTCAACGGATGGAGACCGACATGAACGTCAGTGCGATGAATGACAATGAAAAGATCGAAGCCATGGCCGCCTCGATGCGCCGCTTCGGTGAAGGCTGCACCCGCGAGCAGCTGAACCTCTATTTCCCAAACGTCGATATCGACCGCTTGCACGAACAGGCGCGCATGAAGGCGAACGACGACGCGCTTCTTGAAGCCGCCTGACACGTCCGTTCCGGTTTCCGCCTCATACGAGGCGGTTTCCCGAACGGATGGAGACAGATATGGCAAAGCCATCACCAGCACAGCGCCGAAAGGCAACATGCGGACCCGCATTCAGACAATCGTATATCGATGACGGCTGGAGGGCTGGCGCGCCCTACATCATTTCCGCCTTCAGTCGACTGAGAGCGGCCTCGGAGATCCGAAAGGGTTATGTCGCCGGCCGAATGAGAGCGAACGATGCGTTGCGTCTCTCCTACATCACCCTCCTCCATGCGCGGAAGGATCTGCACAACGGGCGGCGGCTGACGCCATTGCCTGCCTGACACGTCCGCTCCGGTTTCCGCCTCACGCGAGGCGGTTTCCCGAACGGATGGAGGCCAACGTGACTCAGATATCCCCCTCATACCCCTTAGCCTGCAAGAACCTCGGCACCTTTCACAAGGTCAAGCCAGCGCCCTATTGCCGCATCGCCATCGTGAGCATGACAGGCGCCGCCTTCCTGGCGCTGCTCATGGCTGCATCTCTTTGCGGAGCCCGCGTCGTCGAGGTTGAGCGTCAGCTTGAACGGGCGGCGCGCATATGATCCGCCTCGTTCTTCTCAGGATCCGATTGGACGAAGCCGCCGACACCATGCGCGATGACATGGTCGAGCTTTGCAAGATCGATGTGATCGTCATCACGCTCGGAGCATTCCGTGCAAAGCAGATCGACCTCCGCAAGCAGGAGGGCATCTGGCAATGAGCGCCGAGATTTTTACCCTGCCCGTTCGCAAGCCGCCTGTGCGCCTCGTCTTTTCCGCCGGCGGCCAGCGCAAGACGGAAAGCGACGTATTCGTCGAGCGTCAGCTCGCGGAGGCAAACTCACACCTGATCGGCGCGCAGTCCGACATCGCGCACGCCTTTAAGGTCGTGACCAACGGCAGAACGCTGCCAGAGCATGACGCGACAATGACTGGCGACACGCTGGAATCGGTTCTGCGCGCCGTCATTCCCCTTCTCAATCTTTCCGGAGCCAGCAACCGCGACCGCGATCTTTCGCGCACCGTTCGCCAATGGCTCCAGGTCAACGGGAGCCTAGACCATGACTAAATCCGCTATCGAGCGCGAAGCGCGCACCCTTCAAACCCTCGTCGGCCTCGCCTTCGCCGTCGCGATGGCGATTGGCCTCGCAGTCGGAGGCTTTTGACATGCGGCACACCGACAAGCGCGGTCCCAGCAAGTTGCCATCGCCCATCATGCTTGCGCGCTGTGCCCAGCGCGGTATGGGGCGCACCCAGATTGCCGACCATTACGGCGCCAGCGTTGGCCGCGTCACGACGCGATGCAGGGAGCTTGGCATCACGGCGCCGCTCTACGGCAAGACCTGGAATGAAGCCAAGTTCGATTTCAAGACCGTCGTCGTCCGCCGCTTCGGCAGCAGCATTACGCTGCCTTGCCCCAGCATCTACGCGAAAATAGTGGAGAGTCGCCAATGTATGTAAATCAGGAAGTCACACTCGATTTCGCCAACGACAACAACGATGATCGTGTGCTTGCGTGGCTGAAAGAGCATCGTCTGGACGCCAACAGCCTGTCGGATCTGACTTTCAATACAAAAGTCCAGGTCGAAATCGGCGACTTGGACGAAGACGACATCGTTGACGCCTACGACAAGCTGAACAAACTCGACAACAGCGATCTGTATCACGTCGGGCAGGCCTATCGGCGCATGGCAGAAGGCAACGTTGATGAGGCGATGGAGATCCTGTCGCGCCATTTCGATCTCGCCCCCCCCCACCACGAGCGCGCCATTGCCGACCTCATCACCGGAAAACGGAACTGAGGGCGACATGAGCAAAGACCCCATCCATTTCCGTGCCCATCGATCCGAGCTTCTGGCGGCCTTGTCGGCTGTCACCGAAGCCGTTCCAGCCAAGGATAACATTCCGATCCTCGAAAACGTGCTGCTGCAGCCAGACGGCGAACGTCTCCTGTTGCGCGGCACCAACCTTGATCTTGAAATCGAGACGCGATGCGAGTTGCTGGAAGCATCTGCCGGCGAAGGCCTCACCATTGCAGCCGACGAGTTTTACCGGATCGTGAAGAACATGCCGGAGTCGGCAGAGATTACGGTCAAGCCGGGGCAGTTTCCCGGCCAGGTCACAGTGAGCGGCGGCCGGTCGCGTTTCAACATGCATACCCTGCCCGCTTCCGACTTTCCGTCCATCGGCTCGGATCGGCCGCCTTTGGCGTTTGCGGTGCAGGCCAGCGTTCTGACAGACGCGTTCGGTCGAGTTGCCTATGCGATGAACACGACGATGAAAGATAGACCGTATCTATCAGGAACCTTCGTCGAGGGACTGGAAAGCGGGAAGCTTGCGATCTGCGCCACGGATGGCTTGAAGATGGCGGTTTCGCGTATCTCACCGAACGAGTTGAACGCCTTCGATCCGCCTATCGTCCCGATCAAGACGGTTCAGGCAATCCGCAAGCTGTTCGGCCACAGCAAGGCCGCTTGCTCGTTCTTCATCAACGACCGCAAGATCGTCGTCGAGTGCGAGGACATCATTCTCGTTTCAAAACTGGTCGACGGCCAGTTTCCCGACTATCGCCGCATCATTCCCGCGCGCAGCGACGTCTTTCTGCGCGCTGACCGTGCTGCCGTCAGCAAGGCGATCACTCGCGTGAGCGTCATTGCCGGAGACATCAGCAAGTCTTCCGTCCGTCTCGATATCCAGAGCGGCCTCATGCAGATCGAGCTGGTGGCGCGTGACGGGCAAAACGCATCGGAGCCGGTTGACATCGAATACGATGGCGACAGCCATCTTCGGGGTTTCAATCCGACGTTTGTCAACGAAACCCTGTCCAGTATCTCCACCACATCCTTTTGCCTCCACGGCACGGACCCCGCCGCGCCGGGACATTTCACGCCGGATGGCGACGCCGACGAAGATTACATCGTCATGCCTATGAGGGTTTCCTGATGACTGAGCTTGCAGCACCTGTCCACCGCATCATCGGTCCGACTATCCTTCTCGGATCTGGCACGTATTTTGACTTCGACAATCCGGAAGCCGCAGAGCTGACGATTGAGGATGTGGCTTACAGCCTATCCTTCCAGTCCCGCTTCACCGGTCATTGCGTAAGCCGTCGCACAGGCAAGCGCGTCTATTACCCGATCTCGCAGCATTGCGTCATCATGGCTGGCCATGCCGACCCAGGTCACAAGCTTGCCGCCTTGCTGCACGAGGTCGGTGAAGCGACATGCGGCGATATGAATGCGCCGCTCAAATCGCAATGCCACGATTACAAGCGGATCGAGAAGCGGTGTGAAAGTGCTGGCCTCTCGCACTTCGGTATTTTTGTTCGCGATCCGGCTTACATCAAGCATCTTGACCTACGGATGCTGGCCACAGAACAGCGCGACCTGATGCCAACCCGTGGCGAAAAGTGGGGCATGCTAAGCGGAATCCAGCCGTTCGAACCGGAGATCTTCCCGTGGCAGGATCCGCACGGCGCCGCCGAAGCCTTCCTTGAGACTTACTATGCACTGCGGAGGGCGGGCGAATGACGAAATCTCATTTGCATCGCAGGAGAGCTGCGCGCCAAACAGGTTACGATGAAGGGCTGGCCGCAGGAGAGGCCGAGCGGAACAACCTGAAAGGTAAGTACCAGTCGATTGTCGCGCTTCTCGACGCCGCCCGCAGTCGCATCCAAGAGATCTTTGATCACCTTGATGACGAGGGTGACCGCGTCTATCTCGGTAACACGAACCATCGTGACTGGCTGCGCGACATGCTCGATCATATGGATCGCTGGTCTTTCGACGCGATGCTGCCAAAGGGCGACATCAACAAGATGGAGACCGACCCTTACGCAGAAATTCGCACACAGCGTGCACGCGCAGAGGCGGCAGAGGCCGAGCTGAAGCAATTCATCTCCAAGCGAGAGAGCCTAAACGTTGATCACCTGGCTGCGCGGATTGTGACCGCCGCCTGCGAGATCGACGGTCCAGCCGATCCGGGCGCCGAAGATACGATCTCAATCACAATGAAAGATTTGGAAGCAGTCGTGCACCGCCATGTCACGGTAGCCCTGGAGGCGCACCTCTAATGGAAACAATCAAACTCGACGAATTTCGCCGCCGGCTCAAGGCCCAAGGCGCATCGGACCGCAAACACGCGGCCTTTAAATGCCCCATGTGCAAAACAGTGCAATCCATCACCAGCTTCACGCGGGCAGGTATCGACGCGGAAATGGCAGAAAGGTATGTCGGTTTTTCATGCGTTGGCCGCGTAATGGGCGGAGAGAGCCCGCGCGAGCAGCCGGACGGGAGGCCGTGCAACTGGACGCTAGGTGGCTTTCTCCAGTTACATGAGCTGGAAGTGATCGACAACGAAGGCAAGTCACACCCCTACTTCGAGGTCGCCACCCCAGAAGAAGCACAGGCGCTTGAAGCTACCATCGCAGGCGCGCTTTCCCCTGCAGTTACTGGCCAGACGGAAATAGAACCCGACGTAACAGCTGCCGATTTGGGAGTGAACGCCGAACCAGACGACAGCGATACCTGCCCTGGCTGTGGCGGTACCGGCCGCATAGGTCCGTTCTTCCCCGGCGGACTATCAACGATCTGCGGCAACTGCACCAACCCATCGCCGCAGACGAATGCGAGGGGATGCTCCGAATGAAATCATGTCTCCTCACCGACATCGCCAATCTGGTCAGGATCATATGGTCGCGCCGGAACATCTCTACCGTCGTAGTGATGAAGGAGAAGATTTATCTGCCCCTCATCTCCGTAGAGCATCACGCCTGCTTGACTCACGTTCGGATTCGTCTCGACGCCATGAAGCATCGCAAGCGCGATCAACCTCGACCTCTCATCGACCAAATTCGGCCTTCCCCGCAAGTCAACGTATCTTGTAGCCATAGCCCCTACCTCGCAACGGTACTCCAATGAGCAATCGTAGCAACCGCCGTGAGGTGCGCAACCCAGTACTTTCGCTGCCAGCTGTGAAACGATTGGACGAGCTTCCGCCAGAGACCCGGCAATTAGTAGCCGACATTCTCGGCGACCTGGTCAAAGACGCCCGTGCGCGCGCTCAGCAATCATGGATCAAGAACAAAGGCCCGATGGCGGCTTACTGGAAGGCGGTCGGCGCATACGCTCACCACTTCCGCCGGGTATTCGCAGTCAGGAAAACCCGATGCGATTAGTAAACATTGAAACGCATAGGGATCGAAAACTTCACTCGGGACACTGTCTGGTCTTCAGCTGTGCCGCCGCCTGTCAATTTGAAGGCCATCACGTTGACGCCCCCGGATCCATCAACTTTTGTCGATGCTGTAACGGCGACATCGAACTCAACGACCGAGTAGAGTGCGCCGTTGTTGTCTTGCATGAGGCCAGGCCCGAGCTTGTCGATCCGATTCCGCATGTTGCTCGCGATACCACTCGCATCGTCGCCAGTGTCGCGCGCTTCTTTCACTCCATCGATAATTTCAATGAACGTCGCTTTGATGAAGTCTTTCAGTTCCATTTGCACCCCCGGCTTCAGCACAAAGTTGCAGATGGGCGTCGGGATTGCAAGCAGTCTCCGTTGGCGCAAGGGTCTACCGCTGTGCCCATCTATAAAACCCCATCCCCGCAAAAGAGGGCGGAGGGAAACCGATGAATCTCAGTGAAGCCAAGGGAACCTACCGAGAAGCAAATAAGCTTCTGTCTCCGCCCTGTGGAAACAATGTGGACAACACTCCATGAGCAGAGCCCGCACTTACACAAAATCCGAAATTGCGGATGCTGCATCAGCTGCAGCAGCACACAACGTCCGGGTCATCATGCACCCGTCAGGCGAGATTGAATTCGCCCCCAAGAGTTTCGCTGTTGTCGATCGTGAAGATGATGCCGGCGAGAAGGCTTGGAGGGACTGGGAAAATGGAAGGAAAGCTGGTGGGCGTGCACGAGGTTAAAGCCAAACTCGCTGATGGCTCGACGGTCACGTACTACTATGCATGGCGCGGTAAAGGGGCGCCGCGCATGACTTCGAAGCCCGGCACTAAAGCTTTCACTGCCGAGTTTATCCGGCTGACAAAGGACCGAGAAAAGTTCACCTATCAGGGAACGGTCGGATCTTTGATCGCCGACTTCCGAGCCACTGCGAAATACAAGAAGCTCGCGGTCACTACCCGGAAAGACTACGAGCGCATGTTTGGCGTGATCGAAAACAAGTTCCGGGATCTGCGGCTTGAGGCCGTAGAGGCCCGTGGAAGCCGGAAACGCTTTATCGAGTGGCGAGACACCATGAAGGACGCTCCTCGCTCCGCTGACATGCATCTGGGGCTGCTGGCGCGCGTGTTCGCGTGGGCAAAGGATAACGAAATCATCCTCCGCAACCCTCTAGAGCGCGTCGAGCATCTTCACGAGGGCACCAGGCGCGATTGCGTCTGGACTATGGACCAGATCAATACCGTGCTGACTAAAGCTGCGCCGCACATCAGAAACGTGGCCTGCATTGCCCTCTGGACCATGCAGCGGCAGACTGACATCCTTACGATGCCCATGATCGCGTTCGATGGACAGCGCGTCTCGATTAAGCAGGGAAAGACTGGTGCGCGCGTGCGCATTACAGCCGCCCCTGCAATCCTGCCGATATTGCAGGACGCCAAAGACAGCGGCCGCCAGCGCGTCCTGGTGAACTCCTTCGGCCAGAACTGGACGGCCAGTGGCTTCAAGTCATCCTGGCGCAAAGAGATGGCGCGACTGAAGATCAAGGGCGTTACGTTCCACGACTTGCGAGGTACGGCTATTACCTACGCATACGCGCACCTGAATCGCTCGCATGAGGACAAGGTCCAGCTAATTGCGGAGATCTCTGGCCATTCTCGGGAGGAAGCTGAAGGAATTATTCGGCGTCATTATCTTGCTGGACAGGAGGTCATTGACGCCATCAGCAAGGGAACGCGTTAGCAACAAATTGTAAAACGCGTGACAGGCTGTAAAATGGATGCTGTTGAAATTTCGCGTAAATAGTTGATTTCAAAGCGAAAAACTGGTGCCCCCGGCAGGGTTCGAACCCGCGACCCCCTGATTACAAATCAGGTGCTCTACCAACTGAGCTACAAGGGCAATCCAGTGCCTTGCCAACTATCAGATTCTGACCGGGTGTAAAGCGAAAACTGATCACGCAGCACGGGCGGCGCGCTTTTCCACACCATGCCCGCAGGCCGGGCGGCAGGATCGTCAAGACGGCAAAAGCGCAGCAATATAAGCGAAGTATTTACGCGGCGCGGCTAAAATGGTGATGAATTATACCCGATTGAGTGAGAACAACGCATCAAATGCGCGCAAGCATACAGAAAATTCAGCTAACGGGCACGATCGTCATCGCCGCGAGCTCCATCCTGCTGGCCACACTTGCCGCGCTGCCAAGCGTTTCCAACTATCTGCGTTACCGTACCAACGCGGCGCAGCTCACCCGCTTCGAAACCGCTCTCCAGTCTGCATGGCTGGTTTCGGCGGAGCGCGGTCCCGCGAACAATGTGATGGGCGCATCCACCGCTGAACAGGATTTGGTCGCAGCTCTCGCTGCCGCGCGCAAGGCAACGGACGACAAGCTGTCGGAACTGGAAGCTTCCTTCGCCGACGACATCAGGACCCAGCCGGAGCTGGCGAAATCGCTGGCCGAGACCCGCGAGAAACTCGCGCAGTCCCGCAACGCGGTGGATCAGGTAGCCGCCCTGCCGTTGTCGGCACGCAGCCACACGGCCATGTCGGGCGCCATATCATCGATGTTCAAGGCCGCCGACAGTGTCAATCTGCTGCGTGGCAAGGCAGCGCGTGCCATCATCAAGGTGACGCCCGATGTGGCGATAGACATCGCGATGACGGGCACCGCCGGTGTCATGCGGGACAGGATCGGCCGCCTCGGCTCCTATGTGATCATGGGTTTGCGGGCAAACAGACAGGAAAAGCTGGGTTATCGCGCCAAGTTCGATGCGGAGATGCAGAGCCTGCTATCACTGAAGGCATCGTTGACCAACTACACCGCCGCCTATCTTTCCACGCCGCGACTGGACAGGGCATTCCGCGATCTCGAAACCTATTATTTCGGACAGGCGCTGCGCTACGCGCAGAATACGATCGTGATCGCCATGCCGTCCGCCCAGCCGAGCGTGCTTGAATTTTCCAGGAACTATATTTCGGGGATGCGTTCATCCGATACGTTGCGCGATCTCATTCTGGCCGAGACACGCGCGCGACTCGAAAAGAAGCAGCAGGAAGCCCTGATCTACGGCGCCACATCGCTTTTTCTCGCAGGTATTGCGGTTCTGGTCCTGCTGCGGCTCACATCTGTCTACAAAACAGCGCTGTTCCGGCCCATGCAATCCGTTCAGGCACAGATTGCGGCCATCGCCGCGGGCGATCTTTCAGAGGCGCAGCATGAGGACAGGGTTGCCCCGGAGGTGAAGAAGATGTTCCAGGAACTCGACTTCCTGCGGGAGCAGCTTCGCCAGAAGGGCGAAATGGAGAACCAGCAGCGCGCGCTGGCCGAACAGTTACGCGCACTTTCCGAGACGGATGCGCTGACGGGCGTGTTCAACCGACGGGCGCTCGAAAAGGCCGTTCGTTCCCTGTTGACGGGCGAGGACCAGTGTCAGTCGCTCGGCGTGATGATCGTCGACATCGACCATTTCAAATCGATCAATGACCGTTATGGCCATGCCATGGGTGACATTGCACTTCAAAAGACCGCGGCTTTGTTGCGGGGCGCATTGCGCAAGAACGACATTCTTGCCCGCTATGGCGGCGAAGAATTCGTCGTGGTGCTGCAGGATGTCAGCCATGCCACGGCAACGGCAACGGCCGACCGCCTCCGCCGCCTGATCGAAGCTCAGATCGTGGATGAACAAAGTGGATTGTCGCTGACGGCGAGCTTTGGCGTCGTCTGGCAGGAAGCGCGCGCGGTCAACAGCTGGGACGAGTTGATCGCGATTGCCGATGACCGGCTTTATGAAGCCAAGCGCGCAGGTCGCAACCGGGTCTGGGCCACCTATTTCCCGAAAGCCGCCAACGGTTAGAAGCCACCGGTTTCCGACCGCCGGCGACGTCAGATCAGGTCCAGCGTCATCACGACAGGGCAATGATCGGAAGCCTTGGGGCGGTCCCAGCCAGTGCGCGGATAACGCTCCACCTCCTGCCCCGGCGGAAAGATGGTGCGATAAGGCTGGCCGGCGCGGACGATTTCGGGAACCCGCGTCGCGTTGCTTTCGGCCAGGCGCGGAGAAAGCCAGATGTAATCAAGCTGGCACAAATGCTGCTCCTGTGGGCCCCGCGAATGATAGAGCGTCCAGCGGTCCATGACATCGCGACGCAGCATCGGATTGATGACGAAATCGTCGGCAGTGAAGACATCGAGCGCACTTCTTGCCTCTTCGACGGGCGTGAAGCTGTAGCCATTGCGCCTGTCACCGGCAATCGCGACGCGTTCCTGATAGTCGTTCATGTCGCCGCAGATCGCGAAATTCTTGTTGCGCGTATTGCCCGCACCCCAGCGATTTTCGATGATGCGGCGCACAGCCATGGCTTCCGCCTCGCGGATCGGCATGGTGCCGAGCCGGGCGTCCAATGCTTCGCGGGCATTGGTCATGGACTTGAAATGCGTGACGTAAAGCGTCAGCGGCTTGCCGCCGATCCTCAGATCGATTTCAAGGCAATCCCGTTTGAATATCTTGTCATCGATCTGGTTGGTCGCGGCAAGTGCCGGATTGAAGAGATCGAGATTACGATAGGTCAGCGCCGCATGGCTCTTGATGTCGACCACCTCGATTTTCTCGCCATCCCGCGTCTCCTCGCGCATGACGACCGCGACATCGATACCGCGGCTGTCATTGCCCTCGACCAGATATTTCTGCAGATAGCCATTGCCGACCATGCGATAGAGATAGCCGTATTCGAAGGCCTGCAGGGCCGCCATGTTGTCGACTTCCTGCAGGCAGAGAATATCGGCATCCGCGTCGGCGATGGCGAGCGCCGAAAGCTGGCGCGTATCGTCGGTGGATGAGACCATCCGCGCACTTTCAAGGGCCTGATAGGTCGCCTCGTCCCTGATATCAAAAAGCTGGATCGCCCTGTCGCGTCGCGTCTGGTTGCGAAAGCCGGTGAAATCGAAACGGGTGAGAAGATTTTCGATATTGAAGGTGGCAAGCCGAAGCGACATGAATCATTCCTATTGCTGCGATCCCAGCTTAGCCGGTGTCGCTTCGCCTTTCCAGCGTTCGGCAGTGCGTGCGCTCTAAAGCCGCCACCCGCTGCGAATGGCAACCGGAAGCCTGTCACCTACAGCTGCGGCTTCACGCGAATAGGCCCTGACCGCCTGCCCATCCGGCAGGTCAAGACGAAGGGCATAACGCTCGCCCTCGTACAGAACCGAGGTGACGGTGCAGGCAATGCCTTCCGCATCCCGCACCACATCTTGCGGCCTCACAAGCACGTCGGCCCGCGATGCTCCCGCGCCTCTCTCCATCGCCGCCCGAAGTGCGGACCAGTCGAGATCGCGCGATGCCCCTTCCGGCAGTGGGAGGCTGAGGATCGTCCCCTGCCCGACCAGCGACCCGACCAGCCTGCCCTCCGGCCGCGCGTAAAGCTCCGCAGGCGCCGCGACCTGAAGCAGCTTGCCGTGCGACATGACGGCGACATCGGTTGCCAGCGCCATGGCTTCCGCCTGATCGTGAGTGACATAAATCATCGTCGCGCCGGAACGGGCATGGAAATCCCGAAATGTCTCTTCCATTTCCTGCCGCAGATGCCGGTCGAGGTTGGCGAGCGGTTCATCGAGCAATACGACGTCAGGCTCGGTGACGAGGCAGCGGGCGAGCGCAACACGCTGCCGCTGGCCACCGGAAAGTTCGGCGGGACGGCGATCCGCGAAGCTCTCAAGTCGGACGGCGGCAAGCGCCTGACGCACCCTCTCGCGGTATTTTTCGCCCGTAATACCGCGCACCTTCAAAGGGTAGCCGGCATTGTCGGCAACCGACATGTGCGGCCACAGCGCATAGGACTGGAACACCATTGCCATGTTGCGCCGCTCCGGCGCCACCATGCTGCCGGCATCGGCCAGCACCCGCTCGCCGAGCAGGATGGAACCATCCGTCGGCTGTTCGAACCCGGCAACCATGCGCAGCACTGTGGTCTTGCCGCAGCCGGAGGGTCCGAGCAGCGCCAGAAAGCCGCCTTCCCGCACAGTGAGAGAAACATCGTCCACGGCCGGTTTCGAACCGGCACCGAAGCTCTTCGACAGGCGGTTAAGGATCAGTTTCGCCAAGGCACAACTCCTTTTGGCAGATAGCGCCCCAGAATTTCGAGCAGCAGCATGAGGAAAATCACCATGATGACGACAAGCACCGATAGCGCCGAGGCGAGATCGAAGCTGCCGCTGTCATCGAGGTTGTAGATGAGCACGCCGAGCGTCTGTGTGCCGGCAGACCAAAGGAGCGCCGAAACCGTCAGCTCGTTGCAGGCGATCAGAAACACGAGGATGACGGAAGCCCCTGCCGCGGGCCCGACCAGCGGCAGGATAATATCCTTGAGCCGTCGCCAGAAACCCGCGCCCGACAGCCTTGCTGCCTCTTCCAGCGATGGATCGAATTGCAGGAAAGCGCTGACCATTGGTTTCAGGCTGACCGCGAAGAAAGAGGAGAAATAGGCAAGCAGAATGATCCAGATCGTGCCGTAAAGCGTAATGCCGAGCAATGGAATGGGAGCGGCGAAAAGCAGCACGAAAGAGACGGAAATCACCACCCCCGGCAGCGCATAGGGAATATCCACCAGCGCCGAAAGCAGGAACATGAACCGGCTTTTGCCACGCACGAGGAAATAAGCCGTCAGCACTGTCACCGCCAGGAGACACAAGGATGTCGCCGTCGCCAGAAACAGCGAATTGCGGAACGCCGTGCGGGTTACGCTCTGCCGATAGAGCAACTCTTCATAGGCATGCAGCGTCGCGGTCTTGAGGCTGAGCGGCACCCCATAGGCAGGCGCGAGCGAGCTTGCCACCAGCGCCGTCAGCGGCGCCACCAGCATGAAGAACAGCACGAGCCATAGGGCAAGCTCCGCCGCCACCCGCCACAGCCCAAGCCGGAAGGTCGCCGCCTTGCCTGAAAGGCCGATGATGCGATAGTCCCTCCCCTTCATCGCCCGTTCCTGCAGCGCAAGCCCGGCGACGGAAATGATGGCGATCATGGTCGAGAGAATGGCGATATCGCCGAATGTGCTTGTGCCGAAACTGGCAAAACGGCTGTAGATGAGCGTCGGCAGGGTAAAGATCGAAGCGGGTATGCCGAGGATCGCCGGAATGCCGAAATTGCCGACGTTGGAGACGAAGGAGATCGCCGCACCGGCGATCAGTCCAGGCGTGGAAAGCGGCAGGATGATATCGCACAAAACGCGCCGTGGTGAAGCCCCCGAAAGCTTGGCGGCCTCAATGCCGTCCTGCGGTAAGGCGAGTAGCCCGGCGCGCAGCGACAGATAGACGAGCGGCGCGTGCTGCACACCGAGCAAGAGTGCGATGCCAGCGATGGAATAAAGCGGCTGCGGCGAACCCATCGCCGGCGCAAGGCCGGTGGCCTTCAGCAGCGTACTCGACGGGCCGGTCATGCCGATCCACGACAGCGCCGTCACCTGCGGCGGGATCATCATCGGCAGCATGAACAGGAAGCTTAAGATCGACTTGCCGCGGATGTCGCAGAGCGTCAGGGCAAGCGCGAAAGCGCCGCCGATTCCGAGTGAAATCAGCATGCCTGAAAACGAGGTGGAGAGCGTGTTCAGCGCCGCATCCCAGAGCGCCGGATCGGCCAGAAGTCGCCATATATCACCATTCAGTGACGAAACGACGCCGGTATAGGCGAGGCGTCCGAGCGGCAGCGCGCTCAGCGCAAAAACAACACTCACCACAAAAGGAAACAGCCAGCGCGGCTGGCTGTTTCCATAAGCCTTGGAACGGGTCATTCCGACTTATCAGCCCTTGGAACCGAAAATATCGGAGAAGGTCTTGAGATCCTGTTCGGAATTCTTCAGTGCATCGGCAGCGCTGAGCGGCAGAACCTTGATCTTGTCGCGGGCCGGGAAACCTTCCGGCATGCCGGCATCGGCACGGACAGGGATGTAACCGAGCTTGACGAAGCCCTGCTGGCCCTTTTCCGAAAGCACGTAATCGACAAACTTCTTGGCCGCTTCCTCGTGCTTGGTGCCCTTGATGATCGCGACCGGCTCGGTGACAGCAGAAACGCCCTCTTCCGGAAAGACGAATTCGACCGGTGCGCCCTTGGCCTTTTCACGGATCGGCATGTAATCGACCACCACGCCGTAAGCCTTTTCGCCCGAAGCGACGGACTTCAGCACCGCGCCGTTGCCACCGCCGGCAATGGCTTCATTGGCCTTCAGCTGCTTGTAGTAATCCCAGCCGAGGCCATTTGCGGCGGCAAGCGTCTGCGCGTGGATCAGTGCGGCACCCGACGTCAGCGGGCTCGGCATGGTCACGAGACCCTTGGCTTCCGCCTTCGCCAGATCTTTCCAGCTCGTCGGCTTCATCGCGGCGGCCGTATTGTACATTATGCCTGTCGTGATGAGCTTCGTGGAGTAATAGAAGCCGTCTGCATCATAGAGCGTGGCATCGATATTCTTGGCTTCGGGAGACTTGTGGGCGAGCAGCTGACCGGCCTGCTTCATGCGCTCCAGCGTCACGGTATCGGCGATCAGAAGCACGTCGGCAACCGGATTGCCGGCGCTGATTTCCGCCATCAGCTTGGCCATGATTTTCGGCGTTCCGTCACGCACCCATTCGACGTCGAGACCGGGATTGGCAGCCTTGAACCCGTCAACGGTCGCCTGCGCGTCCTCATTCGGCTGGCTGGTATAAAGCACCAGATCGGCGGCATTGGCAGCAGTGGCGATGAAGCCAAGCGATACGACGGCGGTGAAAGCGGAGAGCAGCGTTTTCATGGATCCAGTCCCTGTTGTTCGGTGGGACCGCTAAAACATGATTGCATAACATGTATGTGACAGGCAGGATTTTAGTGGTGTGATCTGTTGGGGCCAGCGGGATTGAGGGGAACAGTGCCTCTTGGTGTTTGCGGCTCACCCCCCTCTGCCCTGCCGGGCATCTCCCCCTCAAGGGGGAGATCGGCAAGAGGCGTTGACAGCACTTCATTTTCAACTGTTGCGATAGGCGATATCTTAACCGCGAGTCGATCTCCCCCCTTGAGGGGGAGATGTCCGGCAGGACAGAGGGGGGTGAAGCCACAACCCCCGTCGCCGCCGAAAAACCTCGCAACCCTCAAATCGCCGGAACTACCTCAGCCGTTTCCGCCTGAGCCGTCGCAATCAACCGCCCGAGGCGCTTCATGCCTTCCTCGATCATCGCCTCGTTGGCGCAGGAGAAGCTGATGCGCAGCGTGTTCGTGCCCGAACCATCCGCAAAGAAAGCACGGCCGGGAACGAAAGCGACCTTTTCCGTGGCGATGGATTTGGCAAGCAGCGCCGCCCCATCCATGCCCTCAGGCAGCGTCACCCAGATGAACATGCCGCCTTCCGGCTTCGTCCAGCTGGTCGTCTTCGGCATGTACTTCTCAAGCGCCGCCAGCATCGCATCGCGGCGTGCGCTATAGGCTGCCTTGATCTTGGCCACCTGCTTGTCGAAGCCGCGCGAGGCGACGCGTTCGATGGCGATCTGGTTGATCGTCGAGGAATGCAGGTCGGCGGCCTGCTTCATCAGCACCAGCTTGCGGATGACAGGGGCGGAAGCGACGATGTAACCGACGCGCAGACCCGGAGCGAGCGTCTTCGAGAAGCTGCCGCAATAGATGGTGCGGGTGTTTTCAATGCCGCCCGAACGGGCAATGTCGAGCGCCATGATCGGCGGAACGGCTTCGCCATCATAACGCAGCGACTGATAGGCCGCGTCTTCTATGACGGCGATATCAAGCTCGTCAGCAAGCTCCAGGAGCTTTTGCCGTCCGGCCAGATCGACGGTTTCGCCGGTCGGATTGGAAAAATCGGCCGATAGATAAGCGAACTTCACCGAACCACCGAGCTTGGCCGCGGTTTCGCGGTAAGCCTCGGGCGTGCGGTTACCGCCGGGGTTCAGCTGGTCATAGTTGGGCTCATAGGCATTGAATGCCGAGAGCGCGCCGAGATAGGTCGGCCAGGTGACCAGCGCCGTATCCTTTGGCGACAGGAACAGCTTGCCGAGATAATCGAGACCCTGCTGCGAACCGGAAACGATGAAGACGTTGTCGGCGGTGCATTCGATGCCGATCTTGTCCATTTCTCCCGCCAGCCATTCGCGCAGCGGCTTGTAACCTTCGCTGACGGAATATTGCAGCGCGGCGTTGACCTGCGCGCCGGAAAAAATCTCCGCGTAAGCCTGCTGAAACTCCTCTGCTGGAAAAAGAGCGGGGTCCGGAATACCGCCGGCAAAGGAAATGATGTCGGGCTGCTCGAGCAGCTTCAGCAGCTCGCGGATTTCAGACGCTTTCATGCGCGAAGAGCGCGTGGCGAAAATTTGTTCCCAATTGAGCATGGGTACGTTTCCTCTTGTGTCGTTTTTATGCGTGCATCTTTACAGAAATGTCGATACGTCAGCAATACTGACTTATCAGTTTTTCGAATTATTTCTGCCTCCCTGCACATTGCCCTTAACTGGTCTCAATCCAGGCCGATTTCGCGGACAAAGCCAAATACACCCTTGCGCAAAGCTTCACAATCACACCTTTGCGATTGACGCCACGGGGTTTTCCGGCTGGATTGCACGCGAGCCACGACACGGCGAAAGCATCATGGGAGTTTGAGGACATGCTGAAGAATATCGACCCGGCGCTGAATGCCGACGTTCTGCACGCGCTGCGCGCCATGGGTCACGGCGACACGCTGGTGATCTCGGACACCAATTTCCCCTCCGACTCTGTTGCCCGCCACACCACAGTCGGCAAGGTTCTTCACATCGACAACGTCTCCGCTGCCCGCGCAATGAAAGCGATCCTGTCCGTCCTGCCGCTCGATACCCCGCTGCAGCCCTCGGTCGGCCGCATGGAAGTGATGGGCGCGCCCGATCAACTGGAACCGGTGCAGGCCGAAGTGCAGAGGGAAATCGACGCGGCTGAAGGAAAGTCCGCCCCCATGTACGGCATTGAACGCTTTGCCTTCTACGAAAAAGCCAAGCAGGCCTATTGCGTCATCACGACGGGCGAGACGCGGTTTTACGGCTGCTTTCTGCTGACGAAGGGCGTCATCCCGCCGGGCAAGTAAGATCGCACGACAAGATGGGTCGGGTATCTCACCCGTCATGACAATTTCAAGTTGTTGTGGCAAAAACTTCCCCTGGGTTCGCAAAACCAACCGGATGGGTGAGGTATCATGACACGATATGTCCTGGCATTCTGGAATGTCGAAAACCTGTTTGCGCCGGAGGGTTATCCGGCGCGTGAGCCGTGGATTGCCGAGCGGCTGAAGAACGATCTGAAAGGCTGGACCGAAGACCTGTTCAAAACCAAGATCAAACAGCTCGGCCTGATCATAAGTCAGATCGGCGGCGCGGGACCGGATCTGCTGGGTGTCTGCGAAGTCGAGAACCGTTTTGTGCTGGAGACGCTGGCGGAACATCTGAACGATCTCATGCCCACGCGAGCCTATCGCGTCGTGCACGCCGATTCCAGCAAGGACCAGCGCGGCATCGACACCGCCTTCATCTACGACAGCAAAAAACTACTGATCAACGAGAACGAGATTTTCAGCCATTTCGTCATGCGCCGCACCGGCACGCGCGACATTACCCAGTGCACCTTCATCACCAAGGGAGGCCGCCAGCTTATCGCGCTTTCCAATCACTGGCCGTCGCGATCCGGCGGCGCAGTGGAAAGCGCCGGTTTTCGCATGACCGCCGGTGAGACGCTGGGTTATTGGCACCAGCGCATCAGGGAAGAAAAAGGAAACAACATCGCCGTCATCGCTTTCGGCGACTTCAATGACGATCCTTCCGATGCTTCGCTACGCTACCACGCCAATTCCACCCGCGAGCGCGACGATGTCGAAAACTCGCAATCGGCCATGTTCTACAATCTTGCCTGGAACTACCTGCGCCAGCCGGTGATGGATTCCGTCGGTTCAGCGCGAACGATTTATGGCACGCTCTACTTTAACGGCGATGCCAATATCTTCGACCAGATTCTCGTCTCCAGATCACTTCTTGTCGGCAGCAACGGTTTCAAGGTGCGGGAAGAAACCGCAAAAGTCGAAGCCATCGCCGCCATGGTCAGTCACAGCAAGAACGAGGGGCCTATCCGCTTCGGCCTGTCGAAGGGCGACGCGGTCAAAAATGTCAATCTCGGCGGTTTTTCCGATCACTTTCCCGTTTCCGTTATCGTCGAGGAAGACGACGCCATCATGTGAGGGCACATCGAAAACGAAAGGCCGGAGCTTTCGCCCCGGCCTCCAAAATTTTCATCAAGCAATGAAGCTTAGTTGACGGCCTTGTCGACCAGCTTGTTCTTGCCGATCCAGGGCATCATGCCGCGGAGCTTGGCGCCGACTTCTTCAATCTGGTGGCTGTCGTTGTTGCGACGGATACCCTTGAAGCGAGCGCCGCCGGCTTTCCATTCCTGCATCCACTCGGAGGTGAACTTGCCGGTCTGGATGTCGTGCAGGACGCGCTTCATTTCAGCCTTGGTGTCGGCAGTGATGATGCGCGGACCGGTGACGTATTCGCCCCATTCTGCGGTGTTGGAGATCGAGTAGTTCATGTTGGCGATGCCGCCTTCATAGATCAGGTCAACGATCAGCTTCACTTCGTGCAGGCACTCGAAATAGGCCATTTCCGGAGCGTAACCGGCTTCGACCAGAGTTTCGAAACCAGCGCGGATCAGTTCGACGAGACCGCCGCAGAGAACGACCTGTTCGCCGAAGAGGTCGGTTTCGCACTCTTCCTTGAAATTGGTCTCGATGATGCCCGAACGGCCGCCGCCAACGCCGCAGGCGTAGGAGAGAGCGAGTTCAAGGGCGTTGCCCGAAGCGTTCTGGTGAACGGCAACGAGGCAGGGAACGCCGCCGCCCTTCTGGTATTCGCCGCGAACCGTATGGCCAGGGCCCTTCGGTGCGATCATGACGACGTCGAGCGATGCCTTCGGCTCGATGAGGCCGAAGTGAACATTGAGGCCGTGTGCGAAAGCAATCGCTGCGCCATCACGGATGTTGCCGGCAATGTCGGCCTTGTAGATGTCGGCCTGCAGTTCGTCAGGCGTTGCCATCATCAGCAGGTCGCCCCACTTGGCGGCTTCGGCAACGGTCATGACCTTGAAGCCATCGGCTTCGGCCTTCTTGACGGTCGGAGAACCGGCCTTGAGAGCGATGACGACGTTCTTGGCACCGGAATCCTTGAGGTTCAGCGCATGGGCGCGGCCCTGGGAGCCGTAACCGACGACGACGACATTCTTGGACTTGATGAGATTGAGATCGGCATCACGATCATAATAAACGCGCATTTTATGGTCCTTCCCTAATGCTTGTCTCTCAGTTGTCTGAACCGGAAGCTTAAGCGACCTTGCCGCCCAGTTCCGAATGTACCTTTTCCGTGCCGTAGAGGGTCAGGAAGGCAATGACCGCCTTCTTCGCCCGGGCAGAAAAATCCTTGTCCGGCGCCTCGCCCAGCAGCATGCGCACATGCAGATCCGAGACGATAAGGCCGTAAAAACTGCGATATGCCTCTTCGGCATCATCGAAACGCAGGTAACCGGAACGGCGACCTGCCTCGATCAGCCCACGGGCGCGGCGGTCGATCTGGCGACGACCACGTTCCAGCAGCAGATCACCGAGCTTCGATCCATCCCGGCTCGCCTGCCCTATCGCCAAACGGTTAAGCGCCAATGACACGTCGCCTGCCAGCACATCCAGCAGATCATGGGCGAAAACCTCGAGGTGATCGGCAAGCTGCGGTGCGGAAACGCGGTCACCCGCCTTTTCGAAGGTGCGGACCTTGCTCTGCTGAAAGGTGATCATCGCCGCCAGCAGGCCATCGCGATCACCGAACCACTTGTAAAGGCTTTCCTTGGAACAGTTGGCGGCGCGCGCCAGTCCCGATGTGGTCAGCGCTTTCTCGCCGCCTTCGACCAATAGACGCAATGCCTGGTCCAGAACGGCGTTCTGGCGCGGCGAAAATTCCTGCGCTGTGATCGGGTCGGAAGCCAAGTCTTTCCACTCCAAGGGGCTCGATTGATGTACCGTACGGTACGGTTCGAGCGCCATTTAAGCGGAGGCGGCGTTGCGGTCAAGCGGATTCTTTAGAGGGGGATGAGAATTGACGCGGTGCGGCGTGGGATGAATAGCACGCGGGGTACGTCTTCAGGCGGTTGTGTGTGGTAGCGGGTCGTCGGTGGGTGTGGCTTACCCCCCTCTGCCTTGCCGGGCATCTCCCCTCAAGGGGGAGATCGACAAGATGCACTATCGCCACTTCATTCTCTAACGTCGAGATGGGCAAAACCTTGCCGCATATCTATCTCCCCACCTGTGGGGGAGATGCCCGGCAGGGCAGAGGGGGTAAGCCACACCCACCGACGACCCGCTACGAATGCACAGCCCCAATCTACCCCGCCGCAATCTCGCGCGATGCATCGACGTCCCGTGACGGCGACAGCCCGTAAAAGCGGCTATATTCGCGGCTAAACTGCGAAGGGCTCTGATAACCGACGCGATGGCCCGCGGTGCCGGCATCCAGTCGCTCCAGCAGCATGAGCCGCCGCGCCTCATGCAGGCGAAGCTGCTTCTGGTACTGGACCGGCGTCATGGCCGTGATCGTCTTGAAATGATGATGGAAGGACGACACGCTCATGCCGATGTGATCTGCAAGGTCTTCGACGCGCAGCTGGCGTGCGAAATTCTCGCGCAGCCATGCGATGGCGCGGGCGATGCGGTTGCCGTGACTTCCAGCGGCAATGATGTTCATCAGCTGCCCGCCGGCCGGTCCGGTCAAAATGCGATAGAGGATTTCCTGTTCGATCAGCGGCGCCACGGCGGCAATGTCTGCGGGACGATCGAGCAGGCGCAGCAGGCGGATGGCTGCATCGAGAAGTTCCGGCGTGGCTGTGTTGACCACGATGCCGCGCTGCGCATTCGTCGGCTCCACCGGTGGATCGATAGGAACACGCCGCATGAGATCGAGCAGCTTTTCACTGTCGATGGCAAGCGAGATGCAGAAATGCGGCACTTCCCTGCTCGCCTCCACCACCCGCCACGCAACCGGCAGATCAAGCGATGTCAGGAGATAATCGCCGGCACCGTAGTTGATGGTGTCCGTCCCCAATTGGACGCTTTTCGATCCCTGGATAACCATGGCGAGACAAGGGCGATAACTGCCGTGGCAGGGAGCGCTCGGAGTCGTACGCCGGCTGATGCCAAGGGAGCCGATTGCCGTCTGCACCTCGCCGTCGCTGGTGGCATGCCGCGCGGCGATGGAAGCAATTTCCTGATAGACATTGAACGACAAGGACATAGGGGAAATCCCTTGACTGACGGAAGAGGTGTGTTTGATGTCATCTATCTAGAAAGCCTCTCGGCCCGCGCAAAGAGCGCACCATCATATTTTTGCAGGATCGTGCAAAAAGCTAGGAGGATCGCTCTAACGCCCGTTCGTTCTTCCATTGCATATTCCGCCGTCCCCAACTCCCGAAAGGATATTCAGATGGCTATTGCAAGAGGTTACGCTGCGACAGATGCGTCGAAGCCGCTTACCCCGTTCACCTTCGAACGCCGCGAGCCGAATGATGACGACGTCGTCATCGATATCAAATATGCCGGTATCTGCCATTCCGACATTCATACCGTCCGCAACGAATGGAAGAACGCCGTCTACCCGATCGTTCCGGGCCACGAAATCGCCGGTGTCGTCCGTGCCGTTGGCTCCAAGGTCACCAGATTCAAGGTCGGTGATCATGTCGGCGTGGGCTGTTTTGTCGATTCCTGCGTCGGTTGCGCCACCCGCGATCTCGACAATGAACAGTACATGCCGGGTCTCGTGCAGACCTATAACTCCGTCGAACGCGACGGCAAGACCGCCACGCAGGGCGGTTACTCCGACCATATCGTCGTGCGGGAAGATTACGTCCTCTCCATTCCGGAAAACCTGCCGCTAGATGCCTCCGCTCCCCTGCTCTGCGCTGGTATCACGCTTTATTCGCCGCTTCAGCACTGGAATGCCGGCCCGGGCAAGAAGGTGGCTATCGTCGGCATGGGCGGTCTTGGCCACATGGGCGTGAAGATCGGTTCAGCCATGGGCGCGGATATCACCGTGCTTTCGCAGACACTCTCCAAGAAGGAAGACGGCCTTAAGCTTGGCGCGAAGGAATATTATGCCACCAGCGATGCCTCGACCTTCGAAAAGCTCGCCGGTACCTTCGACCTGATCCTGTGCACCGTTTCGGCGGAAATCGACTGGAATGCCTATCTCGGCCTGCTGAAGGTCAATGGCACCATGGTGCTTCTCGGTGTGCCTGAACATGCGATCCCCGTGCACGCTTTCTCGGTCATCCCCGGCCGCCGTTCTCTGGCTGGCTCTATGATCGGCTCCATCAAGGAAACCCAGGAGATGCTGGATTTCTGCGGCAAGCACGACATCGTGTCCGAAATCGAAAAGATCGACATCAAGGACGTCAACGAGGCTTATGAGCGCGTGCTGAAGAGCGACGTACGTTACCGCTTCGTCATCGACATGGCGTCGCTCGACGCCTGATGCGTCAGGAAACGGCGAAACAGGAAACGGCGGGAAGCCATGCTTCCCGCCGTTTCTTTGTCACTTGCCTCACGCCTCGTCCTTCAGCGTTTCTTTCTGGGTGATCAGCCGCGCGCTGTGCTGGCCACTCAAGTAAATCCAAAGCCAGCTCCACGCCACGGCCAGCCGCGAACGCGTTCCGATCAGGAAATAGATATGGGCAAGTCCCCATATCCACCATGCCAGCACGCCCTTGAGCTTGAACCGGCCAAAATCGATCACCGCCGCGCGTTTGCCGATCGTGGCAAGATTGCCCTGATGGCTGTAGCGGAAGGGTGAAGGAAACGGCTTGCCGTCAAGCCGCGCCTTGATGACCTTCGCGACGTAAGCGCCCTGCTGCTTTGCCGCAGGCGCAATACCCGGCACCGGCTTGCCGTTTTCCTGATTGACGGCGGCGGTATCGCCGATGACGAAGATATCGGGATCGTCTTCCAGATTAAGCTGTGGCCCCACAATGGCCCGCCCTGCCCTGTCGGCGGCGGCATTGAGCCATTTGGCCGCGGGAGAAGCCTGCACGCCGGCGGCCCAGACGACCGTACGGCATGGATAATGGGTCTCGCCCACCGTCACGCCATCGTCGCTGCAGGCCGTCACCGGCGTTCCGAGCAGAACCTCGACGCCAAGTTTCTCAAGCGCCTCCTTGGCATAGGCCGAAAGATCCTCCGTAAAGACCGGCAGCACGCGGGGACCAGCCTCGACGAGCAGCACGCGGGTCTTTCGGGTGTCAACGTTGCGGAATTCCGCCGGCAGCGCCTTATGGGCAAGCTCTGCAATCATGCCTGCCATTTCCACGCCGGTCGGGCCTGCCCCTATGATGACAAAGGTTAGCAGTGCCTGTCGTTCCTCTTCGCTGGTCGCGAGTTCGGCCCGTTCGAAAGCCAGAAGCAGGCGGCGGCGGATCGTTGTCGCATCCTCCAGCGTCTTGAGACCCGGCGCGGAACGCTCCCACTCATCGTGACCGAAATAGGCGTGGCGTGCGCCTGTAGCCAGCACCAAAGTGTCGAAGCGGATCGTTTCACCGGTGTTGAGATGCACGGTCCGGGCCGCCCGATCCACGCCGGTCACCTCGGCAAGCAGCGTCGTGACCTCCTTGCGATCGCGGTAGAGATGACGGATCGGCCACGCGATCTCGGATGTCGCCAGCGCAGTCGTCGCAACCTGATAAAGCAATGGCTGGAAAAGGTGATGATTGCGACGATCGATCAATGTGATGCGGACAGGGGCCCCCTCCAGCCCGTGTACCAGCTGCAAACCGCCGAAGCCTCCACCCACGACGACAACATGATGTTCTTGCATATGTCTCTGCCTTCAAAAGCCCGAGCATCGGTCCGGAAAGTGAATTCCGACTATCGGAAACGCCGATACTCAACCCAGAACCTAGTTCGGCGGGACCGGTTCCGACATATCTCCCGCCGCCCTCGCGCACGGAGCATGCGCAAGGCAGAACATAGGCGAAAAAATTGGCTTTGGTTATGAAATAGCCTGACCGCAGGCCTGCCGAAAACGCCGGACTGTTTCCGCCATGCCATATTCCAGGGCATCCGCCGTCAACCCGTGGCCGATTGAAACCTCGGCCAGATAAGGGATACGTTTCATCAGCTTTGGCAGGTTCGCGACGGTGAGATCATGGCCCGCATTGACGGCAAGTCCGAGCGCCGCAGCATGGTCCGCCGTCCGCCCAAGCGTCTCGACGAGCACATCGGCCTTGTGCGGATCGTCATAACAGCCGCCATAGGGCCCGGTATAAAGTTCGATACGCGCAGCGCCCGTCTCAGCCGCCAGTTCCACCGGCTCGCGTTCGCCGTCGCCATCTGCGAAAAGCGACACCCGCATGCCGCCCGATTTCAGCCGTCCGACGACCTGCTTCAGAAATTTCGCATGCTCGCGGAAATCCCAGCCATGATCGGAGGTTGCCTGCGACGGATCGTCAGGTACGAGTGTGACCTGTTCGGGCTGGGTCTTTTCGCACAAAAGGAGAAAATCCTCGCTCGGATATCCTTCAATGTTGAACTCCGCGGAGGGAAACCTGTCATCGATCAGCGCGCGCAGGGCCGGTAGATCCGAGAAGCGGATATGGCGCTGGTCAGGCCGCGGGTGTACAGTCAGCCCGCTTGCCCCCGCCTCCAGCGCAATATGCCCTAAATGCGCGACATCCGGCCATGGAAGATCGCGGCGGTTGCGTAACATGGCAATTGCGTTCAGATTGACAGAGAGTTTTGCGGGCATGGCATCGGGCTCCGGTTCGGAATTGACATCCTGTTTCACGCAGGTTGACGCCGACCGCAAGGAGGCTGATAAATTTTTTATCACACCGGGAACGAAAGTGCGCATGACACGTTCCGGTTTTGATGTAGCGTTTGGCATTATGTTTTTATCGAAAAACGGTCTGTTGCGGGGGAATAAGCAACAGACGCCTTTAAAAAGGCAGACACGCTGCCGGAGAGCGCGAAGGGGGAGACAATGCAGGATGGCCGGATGCCGTTCGAAAGTCACGGCGACGAGGACAAACCCAATCTAAGGGTCAACAGCTTTCTACCGGATATAAGCCTGCCCTCATCGCTGCCCGCGGAACCGGTTCCGATCGCCGACATGGCCAATATCTTCGGAGTGACCCACCGTACCCTGCATTTTTACGAAGAAAAGGCACTGCTGACATCTAAACGCATCGGACAGATGCGGGTCTATTCTCACCGCAACGTCCAGCGCATGGCCGTTATCAACGTTTGCCGCGAAGTCGGTATTTCCGTGGCTTCGATTACGGAGATCATGGAAAAACTTGTCCGTTCTCTCTCACAGGAAGAGGCAGACGATATATTTCGCGACGCACTAAGGCAGCGAAAGCGAGAGTTGACGGCGGAGCTTTCCACGCTCCAGCGCCAGGCCCAGCAGATCGAGGAACTGCTCGTCACCGATAGCGACGAAGATGGCGCGGACGCGGCCGAGCGGGGACAGGCAAACGACATCGCGCTAACCGATCCTGAACGAAAATGTCTCGAACTCATGGCGGAAGGATACGCCCCTGTCAGGCTCGCCCGCGCCCTTGGCCTTTCGGCAAACGAGCTTAACATCCTCGAAGCGAAGATTATCGGCAAGTTCAGCGCCAGCAACCGTTTTCAGGCGGTGGCCAAGGCGGTTCTGCTCGGCGTCATCCGCGCCTGATCAGGATCAGCGAACGATGGTCAGGGTCTCAGCCGCGCGGGTAATGGCGGTGTAAAGCCACCTCTCGCGCGAGTCCCGGAACGCATAACTCTCATCGAAGAGAACCACGTTATTCCATTGCGAACCCTGGGCCTTGTGCACCGTCAACGCATAGCCGAAATCGAATTCGTCATAACGCTTGCGCGTGGACCACGGAATTTCGGCCTCCACGTCCTCGAAGGCCGCCTTCAGCAGTTTGATCTTGGCCGCACCGCGATCCATATCGTCGTCTTCAGGCCGGATCATCAGGTTGATACCAGGCTTCACCGTCTCGCGCGACGAACTCATCACCTGCCACAGCGAGCCGTTGAGTAGGCCCTTGGCCGGATCGTTGCGAAGGCAGACCAGCTTGTCGCCCGATTGCGGATAATCGGCGGTAAAACCCTTCAGCTCGCGAAGACGTTGATTGTAGCGGCGGCGGGTGCGGTTGGTGCCAACCAGCACCTGATCGGCATCGAGCACTAGCGACTGCGTCACCTCGGATTTGGAGATCACCTGCGCGGAACCATAATCGCCGCGCATGATCTCCCGGCCTTCCCGCACATCCATGGCAAGATGGATGATGGGATTGTCCTTCGCCTGGCGATGGATTTCCGACAGCAGATAATCCGGCTCCTGCTCGGTAAAGAAGCCTCCGCCCGAAACCGGCGGCAGCTGGCCTGGATCGCCGAGCACGAGGATCGGCGTGCCGAAACTCATCAGATCCTTGCCAAGCTGCTCGTCTACCATCGAACATTCATCTATGATGATGAGCGCCGCCTTGGCGAGCGGACTCTGGCGGTTGATGGAGAACATCGGCGCAATCGAGGTCTTGCCGGTTTCTTCGTCTTCCACCGTCTCCTCTCCGCGCGGGCGGTAGATCAGGGAGTGGATGGTGCGGGCATTGGTCGCGCCGCGCGAACGCAGCACCTGCGCCGCCTTGCCGGTGAAGGCCGCAAACAGCACCTCTCCATCGACGTTTTCCGCAAAATGCTTGGCAAGCGTGGTCTTGCCGGTTCCGGCATAACCGAACAGCCGGAAAACCGGCGACCGGCCTTCCTTGAGCCAGCGGGAAACAGCCTTGAGCGCTTCGTCCTGTTGCGGTGAAAATAACATGCGCCCTCATCGCAGGATTCGAGCCCGGTACGCAACAGAAAAAGAACGAAAGATGAATATCGTGAGCGCTGAAGCGCAGGTTTACGCCCGGTTTTCCCGTTCGTCATCAGGCTGCTGAAAAAAATATTTTGCGAAGGGAATAAATCACGGACCAACGGTGTCTCTTGTTGTGCCGGCGGCTCGAGCCCGCCCGAACCAAGGAGGATATGTCCATGAAAATCCGCTTCATCGTCCCCGCCCTCGTTCTGGCCTTTGCCGGAACAGCCTATGCCGCCCCGGCGGTCGAAACGGTCAAGACCGCAAAAGGCAATGTGCTCGCAGGTGAAAAAGGCATGACGCTCTACACTTTCAAGAACGACAAGAAGGGCGTATCCAATTGTTATGACAAATGCGCCACGAACTGGCCGCCCTTCTTCGCTGCGGAGAATGCGAAAGCCGAAGGGGCTTACTCCATCGTGACGCGCAAGGACGGCAAGAAGCAATGGGCGAAGGACGGCATGCCGCTCTATTACTGGATCAAGGACACCAAGAAGGGCGATGCCACCGGCGACGGCGTGAACGGTGTGTGGGATGCAGCAAAACCCTGACGAGATGGAAGCTGCGACGCGGGGGAGACAATCCCCCGCGGCCGGCAGCTTCGAAGCGGAGATGCTGGCCCTGATACCGATGCTGCGCCGTTATTCCCGCAGCCTTTCGCGCTCAGATACCGATGGAGAGGACCTGTTGCAGGACTGCGTCGAAAAGGCGCTGGCCAATAAAGCAACATGGCGCGGAACCGGTTTGAAATCATGGGCCTACACGATAATGACGAATCTTTATCGCAACCGCCACCGGACAGAGAAACGGCATCCTTCGGACAGTCTCGATGAAACGATCGCCGCTGCCGAAACGCTGGGCGATACGCTGGAGAACGACCGCCTGCACGGCGCGCTTGCGCTGCTTTCGCCTGAGATGCGCGCCGTACTGATGCTGGTGACGGTGGAGGGCTACAGTTATCAGGAGGCGGCGGAGACATTGTCGATCCCGGTCGGCACCGTCATGTCCAGACTGTCCCGCGCCCGCGAAACCCTTCGCCAGCATCTGGCGGCGGATAATATCATTCCCCTGCGGAGACCACGATGAAACGGGCTGATGCCATAACCGAAGACGACCTGCACGCCTATGTCGACGGGCTTCTCTCCGACGATGACCGCGCGGCTGTCGAGGCATGGCTCGCGGAAAGACCGGAAGAGCAGAGTCGGGTGGAAGACTGGAAGAGACAGGCCAACAGCCTGAGAAATGCCTTCGCCTCCTATGCCGCCGCACATCCGCGTGACGCATCGATGCTGACTCGCGAAAAGGTCGCACGCGCCTGGCGGCTTAAACCTCTTCTCCTGCGAACCGCGGCAGCCTTCCTGATCTTCACGGCGGGCGCGGCAGCCGGCAGGCTTCTGCCGTGGTCCGTTTCCACACCGCAGGATGTGGTGCTGGCATCGCTGACGACGGACATTCCTGCACAGGCGAAATCCGCTTATCTCATCTACGCGAGCGAAGTGCGTCACCCCGTAGAGGTGGGGGCCGGGGAACAGCAGCATCTGGCAACCTGGCTTGGCAAGCGGCTCGGCTACCCCTTCGCGATTCCCGATCTTTCGAAGATTGGATATGACCTCGTCGGTGGGCGTCTTATCCCCGTCAGCGGCAAGCCGGGTGCGATGTTGATGTACCAGGACAGGACCGGCAGGCGGGTGACGGTGCTGATAGGCCACAACGAGGAAAACCGCACCACCAGTTTCCGCATGGCCAGCGCCGATGGAATCGAGACCTTCTACTGGATCGACAACGAGCTGGGTTACGCCGTCTCCGCGGAACTGACGCGAGCCGAGGTACAGGCGATCGCCGAGGAATGTTACCGGCAGTTCCCGACATAGGGTCGCCGAGTGGAGCCGTTATTTCAGCATCGGCCAGAGACTGATGACGAGAAGCACGGCCATGCTGATGTTGAACCATTTGAGCCGGACTGGAACGGAGAGCCAGTCGCGAAGCGCCGAGCCGAAACCGGCCCAGGTGGAAACACTGGGAAGATTGACGGCAGCGAAGACCACCCCCACAAGCATTACGGTAAGGAAATACTGCGTTTCGTCCGTATATGTCGCCATTGCCGTGACCGCCATCACCCACGCCTTGGGATTGACCCACTGGAACGCCGCTGCCGCAAGAAAACTCATCGGCTGCGAAGTCGCCGTGCCTTCATGGAGGCTGCGGGACGTTCCGATTTTCCACGCGATCCAGACGAGATAAAGCCCACCCGCAAATTTCAGCCCGGTGTAAAGTGCCGGTACCGAATGCAACAGTGCCCCGAGGCCAAATCCGACCCCGATCAGCAGCGAAAGAAAGCCCGCACCGATGCCGAGCATATGCGGGACGGTGCGACGGAAACCAAAATTCACGCCGGAAGCAAACAGCATCATATTGTTCGGACCGGGCGTGATGGAGGTGGTGAAGGCAAACAGCACCAGCGCGATAAATGTCTCGGCAGTCATGATCTCTCCTGTGAAGGCAACCCTACCCACGGGACCGCCATCAGACCAGCCCGGCAAACCGATCGACGAGGTCAATTTTTTTGATGGATCGATCCCGCCCGTGCCGGGTTGAGAAGTCGGAACAAAGGCTTATTCTTTCCGCGAAAACCCTGGAGCGAAACGATGTATGATGACATTCCCTACGTTGCCCTCCCATCCGGAAAAGAGGTCCCAGCCCTCGGCCTCGGGACGTGGAACATGGGGGAGACGAGATCATCCGCCGAGCAGGAGGTTGAAAGTATCCGACGGGCCATCGACCTTGGCATGACGTTGATTGACACTGCGGAAATGTACGCGGACGGCCGATCGGAAGAGATAGTCGGCAGGGCTATCGTCAATCATCGCGAAGACGTGTTTCTGGTAAGCAAGGTCTATCCTTGGAATGCCAGTGCCACCGGCACTGCTGACGCCTGCGAGCGCAGCCTCGCCCGGCTCGGCACCGACCACATCGATCTCTATCTGCTGCACTGGCGCGGAGAGCACCCACTCGAAGAAACCGTGGCGGCTTTCGAAAGACTGAAGAGGGACGGCAAGATCGGCGACTGGGGCGTCTCCAATTTCGACACGGACGACATGGAAGAGCTTTTCGCCGTTCCTGGCGGCAGGAACTGCGCCGCCAATCAGGTACTTTACAATCTGTCCCGACGCGGGCCGGAGTTTTCGCTGTTGCCCTGGTGCCAGCAACACGGCGTGCCACTGATGGCCTATTCTCCCATAGAACAGGGCCGTATTCTCAAGAACCATGAACTCATACGCATCGCCAAGGCCTATCAGGCGACCCCGGCGCAACTGGCTCTGGCCTTTCTGCTGGAAAGGGAAGGCGTCATCGCGATCCCGAAATCCTCGAATCCCGCGCGCGTCGCAGAAAATCGCGGCGCGACCGATCTTGATATAACCGAGGAGGACTGGGCCGCCCTGGATGCCGTCTTCCCCCCGCCAACACGCAAGACGGCGCTGGAAATGCTTTGACGTAACAAACGGTTAGGAGACACTTCGGAATCAATCGCTCAAGCGGTTGAATCGGAATGTGAACGCCAAGTCCATAGTCAGCCCTGTCGCCTAGGGAAGATCAGGCGGACCAATCGAAACGGCGCGGCAAGCCGCGCCGTTGCATCACGAGAACGCACCGTGCCTATTGCGGTATCCGGTGCTCATATTCCTCTTTCAGACCCAGCCATGTTTCCCAGAAGGGTCCCGGCTCCTCCTCCTGAAGGCGGGCAGCGAGAACATCAAGGTGCACGTGCCAACCGGCGCTGACATTGAGCCTCGTGGTGCGATCCGCCAGCCGGCGATGGATCAGCGTCAGGAGCACGTCCTTACCAAGAGCCTGGAGTTCGATGGAAACCTCGGCACCCTCGCCCCATGTGAAAACAAGGCGGTGCGGCGGAACAACCGTAATGATGCGGGAAGCCATCCTGTGCTCTTCGGAAAAGCCCTCAGGGCGGCGTCCGGGTGGATTGGAAAGTTCATCATTCCGCCACACCAGCTCGAATGGTGCGCCGGCGGCAAGCCGCATCTCGCCGGAAGCCAGCCAGCGGCGGCGAAGGTCGCTTTCCGTCAGATAGGCCCATACCCGTTCGACCGGCCCCGGCAGCAGCCGCTCGATTTTCAGGGTCGTCGGTTCAACGAGGCGACCATAGGTGTCAGGCATTGCAATATCAGCCATTGTCATTTCCTCCATCTGCAGGGGTTTTTCCCTGATCTTCCTCCCTGAGCATCTGCTCAAGAATATCGAGGCGGCTGCCCCAGAACTGCCGGTAGAAATCCAGCCATTCATGCGCTTCTTCCAGCCGTTCCGGCGCAAGGCGGCAGACATGGATACGCCCCCTCACCTCGCGGCGGATGAGCCCCGCATTTTCCAGCGCCTTGATGTGCTTTGAAGCCGCAGCGAGCGAGATGTCGAACGGCTGAGCCAACTGTGTCACCGTTCGCTCACCGCGGGAAAGATCCCGCAGCATCGTGCGTCGCGTGGCGTCGCCCAAGGCATGAAAGACAGTGTCTAGATGTGAAGCGGATAATTCAACCATGTTGTTGAATATAGACTCCCGCCCAAGAAAGTCAACCATATGGTTGAATATATATCAGCCAAGAGCAGGCCATAAAAAAACCCGCGGCGAACCGCGGGCTTGTATTCCAACATCTGCTCTGAAGACGGAGATTACATCCCCTGCGAACCGCGGTTCATCGCCGCGATCCCGGTGCGGCAGATTTCGATCAGGCCGAGCGGCTTGATGATGGCCACGAACTGGTCGATCTTCGACGACTTGCCGGTGATTTCGAAGACGAAATGCTCCACCGTCGCATCCACGACCTTGGCCTGAAACGCATCGGCAAGCCGCAACGCCTCGGCACGGACTTCACCGGTGCCGGCAACCTTGATCAGCGCCACTTCCCGCTCGATCGGCCGCTCCTGCCCCAGTTCGCGGGCGCGAACGGTCAGGTCGAGAACCCGGTGCACCGGCACGATCCGTTCCAGCTGCGCCTTGATCTGCTCCAGCACGATGGGCGTGCCGCGCGTGACGATGGTGATGCGCGAGAGATGCGCCTCATGTTCGGTTTCCGAAACCGTCAGGCTTTCAATGTTGTAGCCACGGCCGGAAAAGAGCCCGATGACCCGAGCCAGCACGCCGGGCTCGTTGTTGACGAGAACCGACAGCGTGTGGTTTTCGACGGCGGCCGTTTCCTTCTGGATGAAGTAGGCGGAGCCGGTGGGTTGTAGGTGTGCGTTCATGTCCTTTTCCTCTCCCGGCTCAGACTAGCTGACGGCCCTTGGCGTCAATGGCGTTGGCAACTGCTTCATCCGTCGCCTCATCCGGCAACAACATCTCGTTATGAGCCTTACCAGACGGAATCATCGGGAAGCAATTGGCGAGATTGGCAACACGGCAATCGAAAATGACCGGCTTCTTGACCGCGATCATCTCGGCAATCTTGTCATCCAGTTCCTTCGGGTCGTCGCAATACATGCCAACCGCGCCATAGGCTTCCGCGAGCTTGACGAAATCGGGCATGGCTTCCGTATAGGAGTTGGACAGGCGGTTGCCGTGCAGCAGCTGCTGCCACTGGCGCACCATGCCCATATACTGGTTGTTGAGGATGAAGATCTTCACCGGCAGGCCGTACTGGATGGCGCAGGACATCTCCTGAATGCACATCTGGATCGAGGCGTCACCGGCAATGTCGATAACCAGCGCTTCGGGATGCGCGACCTGAACGCCGATGGCGGCCGGCAGGCCGTAGCCCATGGTGCCGAGACCGCCCGAGGTCATCCAGTGGTTCGGCTCCTCGAAGCCAAAAAACTGCGCCGCCCACATCTGGTGCTGGCCGACTTCCGTCGTGATGTAGGTGTCACGCCCCTTCGATGCCTCATAAAGCCGCTGCAGCGCATATTGCGGCATGATGACATCGTTGGAATTCTTGTAGGCGAAGGAGTTGCGGGCACGCCAGCGCTCGATCTGGGACCACCACTCTGCGGTCTGCGCCTTCTCCGGCTTCTTCGGCAAAGCGCGCCACAGGCGAACCATGTCTTCCAGGACATGGCTGACATCACCAATGATCGGAACGTCGACGCGAACCGTCTTGTTGATCGAGGAGGGATCGATATCGATATGGATCTTCTTCGAATTCGGCGAGAAAGCGTTGATGCGGCCGGTAATACGGTCGTCGAAACGCGCGCCGACGCAGACGAGAACGTCGCAATCATGCATCGTCATGTTGGCTTCGTAGGAACCGTGCATGCCCAGCATGCCGAGCCAGTTCTTGCCGGACGCCGGATAGGCACCGAGACCCATCAATGTCGACGTGATCGGGAAGCCGGTCAGCTCGACCAGTTCACGCAGCAACCGGGTTGCTTCCGGGCCGGAATTGATGACGCCGCCGCCGGTGTAGAAAACCGGCTTTTTCGCCTTCGACATCAGTTCGATGGCGGCATGGATGGCGTTGAGGTCGCCCTGAACCTTCGGCTTGTAGCTCTTCTGCTGGACGGCAGCCGAAGGCGGCGTGTAGGTGCCGGTGGCGAACTGGATGTCCTTCGGGATATCGACAACGACAGGACCCGGACGTCCGGTCTGCGCAATGCGGAAAGCCTCATGGATGATACCAGCCAGTTCGTTGACGTCCTTCACCAGCCAGTTGTGCTTGGTGCAGGGGCGCGTGATGCCAACAGTATCGCATTCCTGGAACGCGTCCGAGCCGATCAGCGTGGTGGGAACTTGGCCGGACAGGCAGACGAGCGGAATGGAATCCATCAGCGCATCCTGCAGCGGGGTGACCGCATTGGTCGCGCCGGGACCTGAGGTGACGAGCATGACACCGACCTTGCCGGTGGAGCGGGCATAACCTTCAGCCGCATGGCCAGCGCCCTGCTCATGGCGCACGAGAATATGCTGGATGTCTTCCTGCTGGAAAATCTCGTCATAGATCGGAAGTACGGCGCCGCCGGGATAACCGAAGATGTGCTCGACGCCGTTGTCCTTCAGCGCCTGCAGAACGATCTCCGCACCTGTCATGCGATTGCTGTTTTCCGTATTGTCCTTATCCGTCATTGCCTGTTTCCATCCCGCTTTGGCTTTGGATATCGAGGAGCCCTAGGGCCTGTTTGAAGACATAAAAAAAGGCCCCTAGAGGAGCCTCGTTCAGCGCATGGGTGCTTTCGCCGGATGGTTACACCATCCTGCCCATGCGCCGTCCCACCACGATAAGTACGTTAAGATTTTTCATGGGCCGGAGTGTTAGCCACAAAAGCCCCAGCCGTCAACGCATATTGCATGAAAAAATCACCTTCGCCTTCTTTTATTACCGGAAAGCGCGTCTGCACGAAATTTTCGAACGCAAGTGATACACCTGTTGTTAAGCATAATCTTTTATACCGGGAAGGCAGATGCTGCCGGAACCACCGCGATCATCCGCATGTACCGGGAAAAAATGTGAGTAACGACACGTTTCATAACGCGTCCCGCATGGGCGAAAACGAACGGCGATCCGGCGAGCAGCCGGCCAACCGCATGCTCGGCCGTGTCATCGCCTGCGACGGCGCCCGCGCCACCATTGTTGCGGAAACCGAACCGGGCACCACAGACGTATCGCAGCTCTGGTCCGTCGGACGCCTGATCTCCATTGAAATGGGCACGAGCCGCGTCGCCGCGCTTGTCTTTGCCATGCGGACCGGCGAAGAATACTGGGCGCCAGACAAGCCGAACAGGCTGCTGATCGACGTTGAACTCGTGGGCGAGGTTTATCGCACCGAAGATGGCAGCGAACGCTTTTCCACCGGCATCTCCCGTTATCCCTATCTCGGCGCGGTCGCGCATCGTATCCGTGCGAGCGACCTCTCCAGGATTTACGACGGCGGCAAGCGCGACGCCTGCGTCATCGGCAAGCTGACGCAGGACGATACGATCAATGCCGCCATCAATATTCCGCAGATGCTGGCCAAACATTTCGCCGTTGTCGGTTCGACCGGTGTGGGCAAGACCACTGCGGTCTCCCTGCTTTTGAACAAGGCAATCGAGACCGACCCGAAACTGCGTGTCCTCATTCTTGATCCGCACAACGAATTCGCCGCCGCCTTCCCAGATCATTCCGTCGTCATCGACACCGATACGCTGGACCTTCCCTTCTGGTTGATGCGCCTTGAGGAGTTCGCGGAGGTTGTGTTCCGCGGCCGCAAACCCGTGCCGGAGGAAATGGATGTTCTGCGGGATCTGATTCCCGAGGCGAAAAAAGCGTTTCGCGGAACCGAAGGTTCGGCCGTTCGCCGCACCTCCGACAAGAGCGCGATCACACCGGACACGCCGGTTCCCTACCGCATCGCCGATCTTCTCGCCCTCATCGACGAGCGCATCGGGCGGCTGGAGGGGCGTGGCGAAAAACCGGCGCTGCGCACGCTGAAAGGCCGCATTCTTTCGGCCATCAACGACACGCGTTATAATTTCATGTTCTCCAGCAATACGATCAGCGACACGATTCTGGAAACGGTGGCGCATATTTTCCGCATTCCCGGGGAAGGCAAACCGATTTCGGTATTCCAACTGTCGGGCATCCCGTCCGAAGTGGTAAACTCGGTGGTTTCCGTTCTTTGCCGTATGTCCTTCGAACTGGCGGTGCTGGCGCGCGGTTCGCTGCATATGCTCGTGGTGTGCGAGGAAGCGCACCGTTATGTTCCCGCCGACCCCGAGCGCGGCTTTTTCCCCACCCGGCAATCCATCGCCCAGATTGCCAAGGAAGGCCGGAAATACGGCATTTCGCTGGGGATCATCACCCAGAGACCCAGTGAGCTGGATCAGACAATCCTGTCGCAATGTTCGACTGTTTTCGCCATGCGGCTGTCGAACGAGATCGACCAGAAGATCATTCTCTCGGCTGTGCCGAACGCATCGGCCTCAACCACAAGCTTTCTTTCCTCCATCGGCAATGGCGAAGCCATCGCCTTCGGCGAGGCAGTCGGGGTGCCAATGCGCATGCGTTTCGACCGGGTGCCCACCATCAAATTGCCCAAGGCGAGCGGCACGATCAGCCACGCCAGCCAGGAAACGCCCGATACCGTTGACCTGAACGCCATCGTCACCCGCATGCGCGCCGCAAGCAGGCCGGTTATCACAGGCTTTCAGCAGAGCGTGGAAGCGGCCTTTTCCGATCCGGCGGAACCGACCGCGCGGCCTCTCGACGCGGCCGATATCGATCCCTGGAAGCGGGAGCTGGGGGCGGCCGTAAGCGAGGAATACGAACCCTACCGCCCGGACATGCTACCTGGGCGCGCCCTGCCTGCATCACAAAATCCGGTAGGCACCGACACCGCCTCCAGCGCCGTCAACGAGTTGCGCAAAGCCGGTTTCCAGATGCAGGCGCAGAATGGTCCCCAGGGTGATACACGCCCGTCGCTGCGTGAAAGCCTGCTCAAGAAACCGCTCGGCAGTCTCTACAGGAAAGATTGAGTTCCTTCACGGCTGAATACGCATCCAGTCTTCATCCATCTGGTTGCGGAACCATGTCATCTGCCGTTTGGCATATTGTCGGGTTGCAGCGGCCGATCTTTCAACTACATCCGCCGTGCTCATGCGCCCGGCCAGCATTTCAGCAATCTGGGCAACGCCAATCGCCTTCATGACGGTGGCATCGGCCGGAAGATCGAGGGCGAGAAGCGCCTGCACCTCCTCCACCGCACCGCTATGCATCATGGCTTCGAAACGCCGGTTGATACGCGCATGCAATACCGGCCTCTCCGGCAGGACCACGAGTTTTTGCGCCCGGTCCGGATCAACGATCATCTGGCCACGGGCAAGCTGAAAATCCCTGATGGACTTCCCGGTCGCTTCAAGCACCTCCAGCGCGCGGACAATACGCTGGCCGTCTCCCGGCTGGAGCATGTCGGCCATGACGGGATCGCGCCGGGCAAGCTCGGCGTAAAGGATGGCTGCGCCTTCTTCGATCAACCGGGCCCGCATCGGCTCACGGATCGTGTCCGGAATGGCAGGCATGTCGGAAAGCCCGCCTGTCAGCGCCTTGAAATAAAGCCCCGTGCCGCCGACGATGACGGGGAAACGCCCCTGCCCGCGCAGATCGGCAAGCACAGTGGAGATGTCCCGCAGCCATTCGCCCGTGGAGTAGAGGCTGCTCGCCGGCACGTGACCGTAGAGGAGATGCGGCACCCCCTCCATCTCGTCTTCGGACGGTCGGGCGGTCAACACGCGCAGCGTGTCGTAAACCTGCATGCTGTCGGCATTGATGACGACACCGTCCCGCTCCGCAGCCAGACGAAGCGCAAGCGCGGACTTGCCGCTAGCCGTCGGGCCGGTTATCAGGATCGCATCAAAATTCTCATCAAGGTTTTTCATCATGGCTCTGGTTGCCACGCTTATCGCCAATCCGTCAAATCCTGTTCTGACACCGGCCCTCGGCGAAGCGGCCGCGAAGGCCGTGAACGCATCGGGCCTCTACTGGCTGGCGGACGGGATTGCCTGCGATATCGCACTGCCCTCCGGCACCGCAATAGAGCAGGCACACAGGGCTATCGCTGACACCCTCGCCGGCCAGCCGATCGATATCGTAATCCAGGAGCAGGACCAGCGTCGCAAGAAACTCCTGATCGCAGACATGGATTCGACCATGATCGGTCAGGAATGCATCGATGAGCTGGCAGCTGAAGTCGGGCTGAAGGACAAGGTCTCCGCCATCACCGCACGCGCCATGAACGGCGAAATCGCCTTTGAACCGGCACTGCGGGAGCGCGTCGCGTTGCTGAAAGGACTGCCGGTTGCTGTCATCGATGACGTCATCGAAAAGCGCATCACGCTGACCCCGGGTGGCAAGGAACTCATCGCCACCATGAAGGCGAAAGGCTATTACACGGCCCTCGTGTCAGGCGGTTTCACCGTCTTCACCAGCCGTGTCGCCGCGGTGCTCGGTTTTGACGAGAACCGCGCCAATCTGCTTGGTGAGGCAAATGGCGAGCTTGATGGCACCGTTGCCGAACCCATCCTCGGAAAACAGGCCAAGGTGGATGCGTTGAATGATATTGCTGCCAAACTCGGCATTTCTCCAGATGAGGCGATGGCGGTTGGCGATGGAGCCAATGATCTGGGCATGCTGCATGTGGCGGGCGCGGGCGTGGCCCTGCACGCCAAGCCGGCCGTGGCGGCCGAAGCGCAGATGCGCATCGACCATGGCGACCTGACGGCGCTTCTTTATATTCAGGGTTATCGAAAGACGGACTTTGTCACCCCATGATCATTCGCGAGACTCCAAGACTTATTCTGCGGGAGTGGAAGGAGAGCGACCGAGACCTTTTCCGTGAAATCAATGCCGACGAGAAGGTCATGGAATTTTTCCCCTTCCGCCGCAGCCATCAGGAAGCGGACGCGGTTCTCGAAACCATCAATGGCATGATCCGCGGCAGTGGTTATGGCTTCTATGCGATGGAGCAGCGGGAAACAGGCGAATCCATGGGATTTTGCGGTATTTCGCCCGTCCTTAATCTCGACCCGCCCTTCCCGGTCGGCACCATGGAGATCGGCTGGCGGCTCGCCACCCGTTTCTGGGGACATGGCTATGTCACCGAAGCGGCGCAGTCGCTGCTCGTGATGGCCTTTGACGAAAAGGAGACGCCGGAAATCGTCTCCTTCGCTGTCTGGAACAACCACCGTTCGACCGCCGTGATGGAGCGAATCGGGCTGAAACGTGATCCCTTGCGGGATTTCGACCATCCCCGCGTGCCCGCGGAGACGCATCCCCATCTGCGTCCGCACGTCACCTATGCGCTGACGCTGGAGCAATGGCGGGCGCGTTGACGTCGTGACCCGCCGGTCCGGAATTATTTCACCGCGGCGTTGCCACCATCGGCAAAAAGCGCCGCGCCAGCGACAAAACTCGCCATCGGGCTGGCGAGGAAAAGCGCTGCCTGCGCTATTTCCTCGGGCTGGGCGATGCGTTTCATCGCATGCAGGCCGGCGGCCCAGTCCTTTTGTGCCTGATCCCCTGCCATCGGCGTGTCCACACCCCCGGGCAACAACGCATTGGCGCGAACGCCGCGGGCGGCATAATCGGCGGTAATACCCTTCACCAGCCCCATCAGCGCGGCCTTCGCAGCGCCATAAGCCGACATGCCCGGTATGCCGACACTGGTGCCGACGAAACTTGAGGTAAAGACGATGGAACCGCCGCCGCGCCTCAGCATCAGCGGAATCTGATGGCGCGCGCCAAGAAAGGCGGAAGTCAGGTTGACGTCAAGCACGTAATCCCATTCGTCAGGCGAAATTTCCGCCAGCGGCTTGGCGGCACCCACGCCGCCCGCATTGTTGACGGCGATATCGAGACCACCAAAAACGTCGGTGGCCGCCTCGGCCAAACGGGAATGGGTTTCCGCAACGCCAGCGTCGCCGGCAACCGTGTGCACAGGTCCGCCCGCCTCACGAATCTCGGCGGCAACCTCGTCCAGCGCCTTTTCGCCGCGCGCATTAATGACGACGGCGGCGCCATGAGCGGCAAACAGGCGCGCCGTCGCGCGGCCGATGCCGGATGACGCGCCGATGATGATGGCGACTTTGTTTTCAAGTAATTTCATAGCCTTGGCCTCCGTTCGGTGGAGGCCAAGGCTTAAAGAGCCGGCAGCATCGGAACCACCCGATTCCTGCCCGATCGTGCGGAAAGCGTTATTCCAGCGGCAGCGCCACCACGCGCAGATTGCCCTGCGCATCGGCCACCATCATGTGGGCGTTCTTGCGGCCTTCCGATTTCAGACCATTCACCCGCACAAGCACGTCGCCGGGAACCTCCATGAAGTCCTGTCCGACTTCCACAATCACATCGCCTGCCTTCATACCCTTCTGTTCTGCGGGCGAACCCGGATCGACACTTGCGACCAGCACGCCTTCAACGCTCTCGGCAATGCCCTTTTCCGTCCGCAACTCATTGCTGAGCACAACGAGATTCATGCCAAGCACGCTCTGCGGCGCTTCACGCACCTCCGGAGTCTGATCCTGGGCCTGATCGTCGCCGCCATCATTGTCTTCCGGCGCGATCACACCGCTGTCGCCGTCGTCAGTCTGCTGGTCGTCAGTCGAAGCTTTCTCATCCTTGGTATCCTGCAGCTGGCCCAGCTTGACCTTGACGGTCTCTTCCTTTCCGTCTCGCAGGATGACGACATCGACTTCCTTGCCGACCGGGCTTTCCGCCACGATCCGCAGAAGGTCGCGCATCTCGTGAATATCCTTGCCATCGAATTTCAGCACGACGTCGCCAGCCTGGATCGGACCGTTTTCCACCGGGCCGCCCTTGGCGACCCCGGAAATCAGCGCGCCCTTGGCGCTGTCCATGCCGAGGCTCGCGGCCACATCGTCCGTGACCGGCTGGACGCGAACACCCAGCCAGCCGCGGCGGGTCTCTCCGAATTCGATCAGTTGCTGAACGATGTTCTGTGCAAGCTCCGTCGGAACGGCGAAACCGATACCGATCGAACCGCCGCTCGGCGAAATGATCGCCGTATTGATGCCAATCACCTCGCCCTTCATGTTGAAGAGCGGTCCACCGGAGTTACCCTTGTTGATGGCCGCATCCGTCTGGATGAAATTGTCATAAGGGCCGGCATTGATATTGCGGCCGCGCGCTGAAATGACGCCAACGGTCAGCGATCCGCCAAGCCCGAAGGGGTTACCGACCGCCATTACCCAGTCGCCAATGCGCATGCTGCGCGAATCGCCAAATTTGACCGCCTTCAGCGGCGTTTTTGGCTCCACCTTCAGAACGGAAAGATCGGTCTTGGTATCGGTGCCGACAAGCGTCGCCTTGAGCTTCGAGCCATTCGGGAAAATCACCTCGATGGCATCGGCACCCTCGATGACGTGGTTGTTGGTGACGACATAACCGGCGGGATCGATCACAAAACCGGACCCGAGGGAATTGACCTTTTCACCGCCTTCCGGCTTCTGGCTGTCGAAATAATCCTTGAAGAACTCCTGGAAGGGCGAACCTTCCGGCAGACGTGGCGGAACCGGCCCCTTGCCATCTGTCTTGACGTTCTGCGACGTGGAAATATTCACCACCGCATCCAGCAGCGGCTCGGCAAGATCGGCAACAGATTCCGGCCCGTGGCTTTGCGCGCCCGCCGGAAGCGGCGCCGCAAAGCTGCCCGCAACAAGCGCTATTACCGCGACTGCGGAAATGCTGCTGCGAAAAGGCGAAAGAAGGGTCACGGCCATATGCGTCCTCGCGTTTCAAATCGTCTTGCCCTGCATATATCGTCAAAGCATAAGGCGGAATGATGAAGTGTAAAAATACCTTTTCGTGAACAGGCAATCGATTCCGCCACCTCATCGCGTCTCAAAGCCGTACAGAAAAGCGAGGACGAGGCAAACACCTATTGTCAATAGTAATGGTTTCCAGAAAAAAAACGCAGAGGGCACACGGCGGTCATCGAGCGGGCCGCGTCGTCCGGCTGAACATTAGCCCAATAACTCCGCTGACGAAAACAAGGCAGTAGCCCGACCACAAAAGCAAAACGGGCTGTTCCGAGAAAAATAGGTAGCCGAACAACAAACTCCACAGAAGTTGGGTATATTGAAGTGGCGCGACGATGGACGATTGAGCCATGCGGATCGAAAGCGTGAGGCACAATCTCCCGATTGCCAGCAATGCACCTGCCCCAATGTAAAAGAGCCACTCAATCGGCGTTGGCGGAGTATAGCTTTCCGGGAGAAGGACACCGGTGATGAGAACCAGAATAATGACGGGCAGCATGGTATCCGCCAATGGAGTCGATTGGGCCCTCCATCGTCTCACCATGATGGTCGATGCCGACTGCGCAAAAGCGGCAGCAAAGGCGAGGGCAACGGCTAGGCTGTCTATTATGCCGCTCGGCTGCAGAACGACCAATACGCCGGCAAGGCCTAGAAGGGCGGACAGCCACTGAAGCCCGACAGGACGTTCGTTCAAAAACACCAGAGCCAAAAATATCGTGATGATCGGGCTCGTGAAGCGAATCGAATAAACATTGGCGATTGGCATACGAGAGATCGCATACAACGTCAGCCATATCATGGCGACGGACATGAGTCCCCGAGCAGAGACCACCGCCCATCCCTTAACCGAATTAATTTTGAATCCACCCAACGGCTTGGCAAGCAACAAACCGAAAAAGATCGCGAAAATTCCGGAGAAAAAGAGGACTTGAGGAAGAGAGTGCAAGCCGCTGAGAATTTTTGAAACAGCGTCCATCAATGAAAATGATGCAAATCCTACTATGGCGAAAGTAAAAGCAGCTTTGTAATTGTCTCTGTCGTGGCCAGGCGTAGGCGACATCTTCCGGTTTCCATATGATGAAAGACAGAAGATTATTGCCGCTGACCCACAATTTTATGAATTTCAGAGCGCAACACCTCAAAAAGAAAGGGCCGGTAAAAACCGGCCCCTCCAAATTCATTTTATCCGCCATCAGTTCGCCGGCGCCGGTGCGGGCGCGGCCGGAGAGGCAGGTGCCGCACCGTCGATATTGTTGAAATAACGGAAGAAGGTCGAGTCCGGCGACAGAACCAGCGTCGTGCCATTGCCGTTCAGTGCGTTGGCATAGGCCGACATGGAACGATAGAACTCGAAGAAGTTCGGATCGCGCTGGAAAGCCTCGCCGAACACCTTGTTACGCTCCGCATCGCCTTCACCGCGCAGAACTTCGGACTGGCGGCGAGCGTCGGATTCCAGTTCCACAACCTGACGGTCGGCGATAGCGCGGCGGCGCTGCGCTTCTTCGTTACCACGGGCGCGGATCAGTTCGGCTTCCGCCAGACGCTCCGACTTCATGCGTTCGAAGGTCTGCTGGGAGACTTCCTGCGTCAGGTCGGTACGGCGGATGCGGACATCGACGATGCTGATGCCGAGCGATTCCGCATCGGGACGCAGATCGTCACGCACTTCCTGCATCATCGACGCACGTGCGTCGGACAGCGCCGATTCGAAGCCGCGCAGACCGTAAACCCGGCGCAGCGATGCGTCGAGACGGGTGCGCAGGCGCGATTCAGCCGACATCTGGTCACCGGAGACCGTCTGCCGGAAGCGGCGCGCATCCGTAATACGGTAGACCACGAAGGCATCGACCTCGTAGAACTTGCCGCCGGAAACCTGAACACGGATATTATCGTGGTCAAAACGCAAGGCGCGGTTCTCGATATATTGCACGCGGTCAGCATCCATGAAGGCGAAGGGCAGCTTGAAATAGAGGCCCGGCGCTGTTTTCACGTCCTGGATTTCACCGAAGCGGACGACGATGGCCTGCTGGCGCTCGTTGACCACGAAGATCGACGAATAACCGAGAAAAAGCAGGACGGCGAGACCGACGAGAACGGCTGTAAGACGGTTACCCATATCAGTTGCCTCCCTGCGGTGCTGCGCCCGGATTGTTGCGCATGATCTCGTTCAGAGGCAGATAAGGCACCACGCCCTGTTTTTCATCGATGATGATCTTGTTGGATCCCTTCAGGACCTGTTCCATCGTTTCCAGGAACATGCGCTGACGGGTCACGTCAGGCGCCGTGCGATACTGGTCATAGATGGAGACAAAGCGCTGCGCCTCACCCTGCGCCTCGTTGACGACGCGCGACTTGTAGGCGTTCGCCTCTTCGAGGATCTGCGCGGCCTGACCGCGAGCGGCGCCGAGCTTCTGGTTGGCGTATTGATTGGCTTCCTGAACGAAGCGGTCTTCGTCCTGCTCGGCACGCTGCACTTCGTCAAACGCGTCGGCCACTTCACGCGGCGGCGCCGCATCTTCGATGGCCACGGCATTGATGGAAATGCCGGCGCCATAACCGTCCATGGTGGACTGGATGATGGTGCGCACATCCGCCGCAATTGCCTGACGGTTATCGCGGAAGATATCCTGCGCCGGACGACGGCCGACGACTTCGCGCATGGCGCTTTCGGAAACCTGCTGCAGCGTCTCGGCCGGGCTGTCGACGTTGAAGAGATAGGATTTCGGATCGGAAACCGTATAGAGCACCGAGAACTGAACGTTGACGATGTTCTGGTCGCCGGTGAGCATCACGCCGCTCGACGAAGACGACGAGGCCCGCGAACCGATATTCTGCTGCTGCTCGGTGACCTTGACGATTTCAACCGTCTCGATCGGCCACAGATGGAAATGCAGACCGGGCATCGAGATTTCGTCCTTCGGACGGCCGAAACGCAGCTCAACGCCGCGCTCGTCCGGCTGGACGGTGTAGATGGACTGGATGCCGAGGAAAACCAGCACGACGAGAACCACGATGGCAACTGCGCCGCCATTGAAACCGCCAGGCAGCACATTTTTGAAACGGTCCTGGCTGCGCCGGATGATCTCTTCCAGATCGGGCGGACCGCCATTGCCGCCGCCACCGCCGCGAGGCCGGTTAGGCCCCTGCCCCCACGGGCCGCCACCGCCGCCCTGGTTGTTTCCTCCACCGCCGCCGCCCCATGGGCCGCCGCCGCCATTCTGATTGCTCCAGGGCATCAATACCTCTTTATAAAAGCCTCTCCCGGTTCCGTTCGAAAGCGATTGCTCGCGTGCGGCGGGAATATCGACCCGTTATAGGAAGGAGAAGCGTTCGTTTCAACGCAGAGGTGGTAACTAAATACCCAATCTGGGTAAATAGTTCACTTTGCCGCGGCTCTCCGCATATACGTGGTAAACAGAACGGGATAATTGTCCTTTTCCCCAGCGGGAGCAGGGATTTCCTCGGTTTTCTCAAAAACGACGGGATCGATCTCCGGGAAAAAAGTGTCGCCATCGAGCTTTACCGCGACGTGGGTGACGGAAAGTTGATCGGCGAAGGGCATGGCCTGACGGTAGATCTCTCCACCACCGGCCACGAAGACCTCATCCACGCGGAGTTCCGCAGCCTTGCTTTTGGCGAGCTTCAAGGCCTCCTCCAGTGAGGAGACGACATCGACACCCTGCGGCCGGTAATCGGCATTACGACTGACGATGATATGCGGGCGGCCGGGCAACGGACGCTCGCCGACGGATAAAAACGTCTTGCGGCCCATGATGAGCGGCTTGCCCATCGTCATCGCCTTGAAGCGCTTGAGGTCGGTGGAAAGCTTCCACGGCATGTCGAGGTCGCGGCCGATGACGCCGTTCTCGGACACTGCGACGATGATGATGATACGCGGCTCGGTCATACCGCGATCGGTGCCTTGATGCTTGAATCGGCCTCGTAGTTTTCCAGCGTAAAGTCTTCGAACTTAAAGCCGAAAAGGTCCTTAACATCAGGATTGAGGCGCATCGTCGGCAAGGCCTTCGGCGTGCGCGTCATCTGCAGCCGTGCCTGTTCGAAATGATTGGCATAGATATGCGCATCGCCGAGCGTATGGACGAAATCGCCCGGTTTCAGACCAACCACCTGCGCGACCATCAGAGTTAAAAGAGCATAGGACGCGATGTTGAACGGCACGCCGAGGAAAATATCGGCGGAACGCTGGTAAAGCTGGCAGGAGAGCTTTCCGTCAGCAACATAGAACTGGAACAGGCAGTGGCAGGGCGGCAGCGCCATCTCGTCCACCAGCGCCGGGTTCCAGGCGGAGACAATATGACGGCGCGAGTTCGGGTTGGTTTTCAGGCCCTCGATCAGAAGCGCGATCTGGTCGATGTGGCGTCCGTCCGGCGCGGGCCAGGACCGCCACTGTGCGCCATAGACCGGGCCTAGATCGCCGTTCTCATCGGCCCATTCATCCCAGATGGAAACGCCGTTTTCCTTGAGATAGGCGATATTGGTATCGCCGTTCAGGAACCACAGGAGTTCATGGATAATGGACCGCAGATGCAGCTTCTTGGTGGTGAGGACCGGAAACCCCTCTGCAAGGTCGAAACGCATCTGGTAACCGAACACCGAGCGCGTGCCGGTGCCGGTGCGGTCTCCGCGGTCGGAGCCAGTTTCCATCACATGCCGGAGAAGATCGAGATATTGTTTCATGCGTTCTGCCGCCGATTCCCTGATATCAGGCAAATATAATAGCACAGGGCGGCAGAACCAATCACCGGGGAAACGCTTATCCCCGTTTTTCCGGGAAAATCAGAGCGACTGAAGCTTTCCGAGTTCCTTGGCGACCAGGTAATAAAAGGTCACGCGCGATTTTGAGCGGTCGGCGGCCATGGCTTTCGCAACGGCATCGATTGCCTTGTCGGCGCTGTCATCGGTGACACCAAGCTTCTTGCCGCACCAGCTAGCCTTCACACGTGCAAGCTCTTCCGGATCGGACGCGGACACCAGCGAGGAATCCCGGTTGCGCAGGGCAATGCCGAGATGTTTGACGATCTTGCCGACAACGGCTTCGTCGGCTGCTGCATCGTATTTCTTCACATCTGCGAGATAGTCAGTCATGTCCACTCCTTCGTGTGTCCCCGGCCCGGTGTTGCTTCTAATGACCGGTTGCAGGGAGAATGAGACAGCAATCCCTCGTCGTCAAGAATTGTCTAAATTGCCGGCGTCACGAAACCTTTTCATCGAATTGTCATCTCCCCCCTTTTCTCAGCCGGTCGAAACGCCTATATGAGCCTTGCCGGGGCAACCCGGCTATGGCGATAAACGGTCGGTGTAATAAACCTATTGGACCCGGGGGCGGTACCCGGCGCCTCCACCAAAAACCGGCGGCTTTAAGATGAAAGGCCGGCTTTTGATGGGGGCGAAATAGGATCGACAAGGGTGTAAAGATCGAACTTTTGCTCGGCATGATACCGCCGTTATCGGGTCACAAGTGTAGTTGCAAACGACAACAACGCTAAGGAATACGCTCTCGCTGCCTAATGGCGGTGCGGGAATTCCGCTCTAAAGCCCTCACGGTTAGCCCCGTGAGGCGGGGTTCGGAGGTACCTGGCAACAGAAACCTCCACCTTCTCCATTTTGCCTGAATTGGTTATATGATAGCTGATTTGCGGACAGCATCGGCTTTTCCATTGCTGCCGTTCGGGACATTGCGTATACTTGAGCAAAGCGTAACCATCCGGATCGGAATTGATCCCGGCTCAAGGATTACGCAGAGATTCAAAGTGTTACAGCGTCCTTGGTACCCAAGGCGCGCCGTGCATGAAAAAGACGTTCGAATAAGGGAAAGACAGGACCGCATGGGGCAGGATCATATCCGTTACGACATTCTCGCACAGGATGCCCTTCGCGGCGTTATTCGTAAGGTATTGGGCGAAGTGGCCGCCACCGGCCGTCTGCCCGGCGACCACCATTTCTTCATTACCTTCTTGACCGGTGCACCCGGTGTGCGGATTTCGCAGCACCTCAAGGCGAAATATGCCGAGCAGATGACCATTGTCATCCAGCATCAATTCTGGGACCTGAAGGTCACCGAAACCGGCTTCGAAATCGGTCTCTCCTTCTCCGATACACCGGAAAAGCTCGTCATTCCCTATAATGCCATCCGCGGTTTCTACGATCCTTCCGTGAATTTCGAACTTGAGTTCGATGTCCCCCTGGCGGACGAGGAAGAAGCGGAAGACGCGGAAATCACCGCATATCCGGTGTCGCACGAGGCGAAGCCGGCTTCCGCTTCCGAAACGCCCAAGGCCGGCGAGGAAAAGAAGGAAGGCTCCGTCGTCTCGCTGGATGCTTTCCGCAAGAAGCAATAACGCCTGCCTGAGCGCGAAACCCGAGGAGACGTATCCGCATGGCCGCCGATATCGTCAATCTGCGCCAGTTCCGGAAGCAGAAAGCCCGCAGCGAAAAAGAAAAACAGGCGGAGCAGAACCGCCTGTCCTTCGGACGCACCAAAGCGGAAAAGAACCTCACATCAGCCCTGAATGAAAAGGCCGAAAAGGCACTTGACCAGGGCCGGCTCGAAAACGACGCTCACGGCCCCCGGAAGGACTGAGACCGAGCTGCCGAGGGACAGACAGGGCCAGCAAATCGAAAAAGAATCGTAAAACAGGGGCTTGCCGGCAAAACATGATTCAGATTTCCAGCCAAAGACAGATCTGATGATCCGCAAGCATTCCACGACATTGCACGGTCACCGGACCAGTATTTCGCTTGAGGACGCCTTTTGGGACGAGCTGAAAATCATCGCGGAGAGACGCAAGATCAGTTTCGCGGCCCTGCTGGCCGAAATCGATGACAACCGCCCCTCCGACAGCAATCTGTCTTCGTCGCTACGCGTTTATGTGCTGAACTGGCTCAAGACCCGGTAAATTCGCGACGGCGTCACCCGGCGACGCCAGCCCCGCAATTTATGTTCGCCGACTACAAAACATTCCCGCCGAAAACTGGTAACGCTGCGAAAGTATTCATTAAACATTGGCGGACTAATCTGCGCTGCAAGGCATTCCCGTATTGCGTAGCCTTGTTTCCAGCCCTTGTCCGAAACCTCGCTGTCCAGACATCCCCCGATGGGGATACCCATGGTTTCTCCGGGAACAGCCAAGCTTTCTCACCTTCATTCACTGCCTCTTCAACCGTTTCGGACCTGAAAGTCCGGATTGCGGGGTAGCGACCGGAGCCGGTCCAGACCGCGGACATGGAACCGAAGAAGAAATGAAAAGCGACGCCGAGCCCTTTTCGGAAAATTACGGATTGGCGGGAGCATTTTCCGGGGCGAGTTCCCGGATTGCATTTTCCGTCGGTGGCACCACCAGAACCGGCGCTGACTGCGGCTGCGGCACGGGCTGCTGCTGTTGCTGCTGCAAACGTTCCTGCTGTTCTTTTTCCTGCCGCAGACGTTCTTCGGCAGCAGCCTTCAGCCGCGCTTCTTCCTCTGCCTTCGCCTTGGCTTCCGCCTCCGCCCGTTCCTTTTCCGCCTGCCGCTCAGCCGCCTGGAAACGATAAAGCGCCACTTCGCGACGCAGGCGTTGCTTTTCAAGAACGCTTGCCTGCATTGCCTCCACCCTGCGCCGCTCCTTTTCGAAGGCCCGCAGGGACAGGTAGTTGGTGAGCGCCGAAACGTCGGTCGTCAGGGCTGGCGCAGCAAGCGGACCGTTGTAATTCAGGCGCAAAGACGGTTCGGCGCCGGCAACCGTTTCGGTGCCGGGATTGAACAGGAGATCGAAGTCGCCATTCACCGTGAAAGCAGCAAGATCAACCGTCGCATCGGCTGTCAGCGTCAATGGATCGATCGCCGCCCGCAAATTCTGGAAATGCAGCGCACCACCATTTACCGAGAACGGCAGGGATACATCGCCGAGCCCGATCTCGCCCTGCCACAGGCTCTGGTCCACCAGCGGCCGAACTTTCGGAGCATCGATCGGCTGCTGCAAGCCATCCGCCGCCTGCAGGATTGGCGACAGGGCACCGGGATTGAGCCCCTTAAGCACCAGCCCGCTGGCCCGGATTTCACCCGAGCCACCCGCTGATTTCAGCATTTCACCAACGCTTTTGCCGGTCGATTCTGCCGTGAGATCAATGGCCACGCGGCCGGTCGCAACCGGACCGTTCGCATTCGCCCAAAGGATCGGCTCCGGATTGGCGTCGGTTACCGCGATCTTGGTGCGGAAAATGCCCGCCCCCTCGCCCGTGGACATCGCAAACCGTCCTGCAATCTTGCCGCCCATGAAGCCGCCGGTGATGTCGTCGAGTGCGAGACTGCCCGAATCATGCGTTACCTTGCCCGTCAAACCCGTGACAGTGCCGAAAGGTCCAGCCTCGAAGCTTTCCGCCTTGAGCGACAGAGACGCCTTGAGCTGCGGGAAGGCCGGCATGGCCAGCGGCTTGGCATTGAGGCCCCCGGTTTCCGGATCGATCACCGGACCATAGATTGCGTCGCCAAGCCAGGCGAGATCGGCGGTCCGGACTGAGAGATCGCCGCTGACGGAATGGGGCGCGGCGCGTTCGAACGTCAGATTGCCGGAGAAGGGATTACCGCCTGCCTGTCCGCCGACAGAAGAAAGCGCAATTTTTTGTCCATCCACCGCAACTTTCGCATTGGCCTTCACCGCCATGCCCCCGCCGAGCTGCGGCAGCCCAACGGCATTCATGATGAGATAGGGCTCGATATCAGCGCTTTCGAGAACGACATCGGCACTGCCCTCGCCGAAATTGGCGGCTGAAACGGCAAAGGAGCCGTTCGCCGAAAAATGTGTGCGTTCCGTCGAGAAGCGGATATCGGTCTGTGCCGGCGCGCCGAGCGTGCCATTGAGCTTGACGGACAGGAGGCCCTCGCCGTCAGCGTCGAAGGGCAACGGGTCAAGCCCGGCCTGGCCGAACAGGATGGCCGTCGACTGGTTTTTCAAGACAGCTTCCAGCGACATGGCCGTGTCATCGGTGATCGACAGGAAATCCGGCATCTTGGCGACGGCGGACAGCCGGCTGCCGTTAACGGTACCGGAGACGGCAACATTGGCGCCGCCGTTTTCGCTGTTGACCGAGACATCCATTGCAAGGTCGGAATTGGCGTACCATGGCGCGCTGGCCGCCAGGCGGCTGAGGAAGGGATGAGCAGGCAGTTTCTGCTGCAGCATCGTAAAGAAGGGCTGCATATCCGCTGCGTGCAGGTTCACCGTGCCTTTGCCCGCATATTTCAGCAACGACCCCTGCAATTCGCCTCTTGCCCTGACCTCTGCACCGGCGATATCGCCAGCCGTCATATTTTCCAGCGAAAGAACCCCGCCCGCCATCGTGAAGGCGGTCTCGACGTGATTGGCGGTCACCCCGGCTATGTTGAACCGGTCGGCCTTGAACTTCGCAGTAATGCGGTGGTCGAGAACCGAGCTTCCGACCTGATCGCCGAGCGCTAGACTGCCGAGTGCCTTCAGCGCGTCCAGGTCGATTTCGTTGCCCGCAAGATCGATCGAAAGGTTGGAGGTCTTGCCGTCGGAGCGCCGTTCCAGCTCGCCTTTCAGCGACGCGTCGCCGATGGCGAGCTCCAGATTGTCGAAGCGCTGGTTCAGCGTCGTCAACGAGACATCGGCAGAAAAGCCGGCGGCATTGAGTTGCCGGATGGCCGGATCGACGGAACCGGAAAGCCAGTTCGCCAGCCCCGAGGGCTGGTTGGACGCAACGAGCATATTGCCGTTGAAGGCCGGACCACCAAGCAGGGTCAACGATCCCTTGGCCTCCAGCTGGGTTCTTCCTGGCAACGTCGCCACCGCATTCACCACCTGCCAGCCGCTGCCCTGCGGCCGAACATCCAGCCGGATGTCACGAATGGTCGTGTCGTCGGAAACCAGAGCGGGAAGGCTGATGCTCGCCTTACCCGGCACCGGCGGTACGGGAATGCGCGCCACCATGGCGGCAAAGGCCTCGATGCGCTGGCGCACGGAAACGGTGGGCTGGCGCGAGGTCTTGCCCGTCTGCACGACAGGCGGCGCAAAACGTGCGACATCGATCTGCTGGCCATCGGCCGTCAGCAGGAATTCGGGCTTGGCGCCGGTATCGAGCGTCGCCTCTCCGGTCACGACATAGGGATTTTCGTTACCGCCGAGTTCCATGCGGTAGCTCGGTATACGCACGCTCTCATTGGTCAGTTCAAAACTGCCGCGGGTGCGCGGCGAGGAAAAGAGCGATTGCCCGGCCTGTTTCGGCTTTTCGTCTTCCCTGAAACTGAAAGAAAAGGAACCGCTATAGGCGGGCTTTCCCGCCGCTGCGGCGATGACGCCATCCAGATCGACCTCGACGGGATGCTCATCCGGCACGACGCGGACGCGAAGGCCCATGCGGCCATTGGCATAATCAGGTTCGCTGCTTGAGAGGGAGAAAGAGCCGGGATGCCCGTCGACGGCAGCCCGCCCGTCCGCCTTCCATGGTCCGGCCAGCGAATTGGCGGACATATCGGCGGTAAGACCGGTGATCAGGCGGTTGCGACCCGATTGCTCGTCGATGAACTCGATCTGGCCGCCCTCAATCTGCACGCTTTCCAGAACCACGGTTCGGGCGGGAATTTCCGCGCGGCTGCCGCGCATCCAGTCCAGCGTGCCGTCTTTCAGCAGCCTGATCTTCGCCTTGGGTTCCTCGATGCGCATATCAAAGATGCGCGCCTCGCCGGAAAGGAAGGGCGCGAGCTCGGCGTCCATGGAAAAACGCGCGACCTGGATGAGCGGCGATCCATCGGCATCCGTCCCGGCCCGGACATCATGCAACGTTACCGAAGGGAACGGCAGGATGCGGGCCTCGACGCGGCCATGCACGACAACCTTCTTGCCGAGAATACGGCTCGCCTGGTCCTCAAAATCACGGCGGAAATCCGTCCAGTCGACGAAATAGGGAATAAGCAGCGCCGAAAACAGCACCACCGCCAGCAGTCCGCCCAGAAAAACCAGAATACGCCCGAGCACTGACCTGCATCTCCCTTCACGAACGCTGCAAACCTATTCTTTTTTGCCTTAACGGCAAGCAGCCTTTTGTACCAATCAAATGTGAGAACGATCAGACAAGACGGAACAACTTGCCCGGATTGAAAATGTTGTCCGGGTCGAGCGACATTTTGATGGCGCGCATCACATCCAATGCATTGCCGGCCTCTTCGGCGAGGAAACTCATCTTGCCCTGTCCTATGCCGTGTTCGCCGGTGCAGGTGCCGTCCATGGCGATGGCGCGGCGGTTGAGACGGGCAACGAAGGCTTCGGTTTTCGCTACGCTTTCCGCATCTTTTCCATCGAACAGAATAAGCACATGAAAGTTCCCGTCGCCGGCATGGCCGACGATCGGTGCGAGAAAGCCGTTTTCCTGGATATCCAGCTGCGTTTCAACCACGCAATCCGCCAGCCTCGAAATCGGCACGCAGACATCGGTGGAAAGCCCGTCGAGATGGGGCGCAAGCGCCCGCGAGGCCCAATAGGCGTCGTGCCGCGCCTTCCAGAGCTTGTTGCGTTCGGCGGCATCGCTTGTCCAGCGGAAGTCGATGCTTCCGCATTCAGCCGCGATTTCTGCGAACTGCTGCGACTGTAGCGCCGCCGTTTCCTCGGTGCCGTGGAACTCCACGAAAAGCGTCGGCTTCTCCGCATAGTTCAGGCCGGAATAGGCATTGCAGGCCCGGACCTGGACCTCATCGAGCAATTCGATACGGGCAACCGGAACCCCCATCTGGATCGTCATGATGACGGCATCGCAGGCCGCCTTGATGCTGTCGAATGTGCAGACGCCGCCGGCGATCTTTTCCGGTATGCCCTGCAGCCGCAGCGTCACCGAAGTGATGACGCCGAGCGTCCCCTCGGCCCCCACGAAAAGCCGCGTCAGGTCATAGCCGGCAGACGACTTCCGAGCGCGGCGCGCGGTGCGGATTTCCTCGCCGTTGGCGACGACGGCGGTAACGGCGAGCACATTGTCCTTCATCGTGCCGTAACGCACGGCATTGGTGCCGGAAGCGCGTGTCGAGGCCATGCCGCCGATCGAGGCATTGGCGCCGGGATCGATCGGGAAGAACAGGCCGGTATCGCGCAGATAGACATTGAGGTCCTCGCGCGTCACGCCCGGCTCCACCGTCACATCAAGATCTTCGGCATTCACCTCAATGATGCGATTCATCCGGCTGAAATCGATGCAGATTCCGCCGCTGGGCGCATTCACCTGCCCTTCCAGCGAAGACCCCGTCCCAAACGGAATCACCGGCACCTTATATTGCGAGCAGACCTTCACGACGGCCTTCACATCATCAGCACTCTCGGCAAAAACGACGCCGTCAGGCGCCTGGAGCGTCAGATAGGTGGTGGTGTGGCCGTGCTGCTCCCGAAACGCCTGTCCGGTCTGGAGCCTGTCGCCGAGTTGCTGCTTCAGAACGGCGAGCGCAGACGCAATGCCCTCTTCGTTACGCTTTCCCGCCACCACATCTTTCAACGCCATCGTCCGTCTCCACCGCAACATCAGCCCGTAAAGGATTCGATCCGTTACGAAATTCCGTCAGGTGGTATGGGATAAGGTTAACGCTTTGTCCAGCCGCGCAATGGCGCCAGACGGTAAGGCGGCAACCGTTTTTATTCCGCAGCAAGCAGCGGCTTGTCTTCCTCCAGCGCCTTGCGGCGGGCGGCAAGTTCCAGTTCGCGGTGAAGGCGGATTTCCTCATCCGCTTGCGGTTTGGCGAAGCGGGCGATCAGCAGGTAGGAGACCGGTGTGATGTAAAGCGTCACCAGCGTCGCGAAGCCCAGTCCGCCGACGATGACCCAGCCGAGCGCGATGCGCGCCTCGGCGCCGGCTCCCTGCGCCAGAACCAGCGGCACGCCGCCAAGGATGGTCGCGATCATCGTCATCATGACCGGACGCAGACGGATGCTGGTGGCTTTTTCGATAGCTTCCCGCACGGTTGCACCCTGATCGCGCAGATGGTTGGCGAATTCAACAATCAGGATACCGTTCTTCGCCATGACGCCAACGAGCAGCACGAGGCCGATCTGGCTGTAGACATTGAGGCTGGAGCCGGTGACGAGCAGCGCGATGACGGCACAGGCAAGGCCGAGCGGCACCGTTGACATGATGATGATCGAACTCAGCACGCTTTCGAACTGCGCGGCAAGCACGAGGAAGATGATGGCAATCGCGAAACCGAAGGTCAGCAGCATGCCGCTCGAATTCTCCTCCAGTGTCGCAGCCTCGCCCAGCGGCAGCAAGCGTGCACCGGGCGGCAGGACGGATTGCGAGAGCTCGTTCACCTTTTGCAGCGCCTCGCCCAGCGAAACGCCGTCCTTGAGGTTGGCGGTAAAGCCGACGGAGGGAAGCTGCTGTTCGCGGTTGAGCTGCGGCGCAACCGCATTTTCCTTGAGCGACGCGATGACCGACATCGGCACGATCTTGCCGTCGCCCGTCTTCAGGAAGACATTCTCAAGATCGGTCGGATCATTGATCGGCCGGGTGGAGGACAGGAGCCGCACCGGGATCGCATCGCCATCCACGAAGACGTCGACAATCGAGCGCCCTTCCAGCAGCGACTGCATGGCGCGAGAGAGACCGGTGATGTCGATGCCGAGATCAGACGCGCGCTCACGGTCGATGGAGACCGAAATCTGCGCCTGATTGGGTTCGTTGTCGAAACGTGGCGTATCAAACAGGCCGCTTTCTTCCATGGAAAGCAGCAATTTCTGCGTCGCCTCTGTCAGCGCCGCATAATTGCTGCCGACCATCGCCATCTGCAATCCGTTGCCGGCGCCGCGAATGCGGAGGCTGTTCGGCTGCATGGCGTTGCCCCGCAACGCCGGAACCTTGTTGGCGGCAGAGGTGACATCGGCAGCGATCTGGTTCTGCGTGCGATCTCGGTCGGCCCAGGGCGCCAGCGTCAGCACCATGAAGCCGGTATTGGACGAGCCGTTCATGCCAGTGATGGAGTAGATGTTACGGATTTCCCCGCTGTCGCGAAGCGGCTGCAGGTTTTCCTCGATCCGCTGCAACTGGTCGCGGGTATATTCGAGGCTGACGCCCTGCGGCGCGGTGACCCGCATCATGATAGAGGCGCGGTCCTCGCGCGGCGTCAATTCACTCTGGATCATGCCGAAGGCGATCCATGACAGGCCGGAAAAGATGAGCGCAACGACGATGACGATGAGGGGGTTGTTGAGGCAGGCGGACAGCGTCGACTTGTATGTGGAGGCAAAGACATTACCGAACCAGGCGAGCGGGCCGGTCGGCTCCTTCAGCCCCTCCTTCAGCATGCGCGAAGCAAGCATCGGGCACAGCGTCAGTGCCACGATGGAGGACAAACCCACCGCGAAGGCCAGCACAAAACCGAATTCACGGAACAGGCCGCCAAGCTGACCCGGCAGGAAAGAAAGCGGAATGAACACGGCAGCCAGCGTCGCCGTCGTCGCGATGACGGCGAAAAACACCTCCTGCGTGCCGAGAACGGCAGCGGCCCGGGGCCCCATGCCTTCCGCCCGGCGGCGCACGATATTTTCCAGCACCACGATGGCGTCATCGACCACCAGACCAGTCGCCAGAACGATGGCGAGCAGTGTCAGGATATTGACGGAGAAGCCGACCATATAAATGGCGACGATGGTGCCGATTAGCGCCACCGGCATGGTGATCGCGGGAATGAGGGTGGCGCGCCAGTCGCGCAGGAAGAGATAAAGCACCACAACGACGATGATCGCCGAGAGCCCGAGCGCCAGTTCGACCTCGTGCAGCGCGCCTTCGATGAAGACGGCATCGTCACTGGTCACGACGACACGCGTGCCCTCCGGCAGATTGGCCGACATGGCGTCGACGGCGGCTTTCACACCGGTCGAGATACTGAGCGTGTTTGACTGTGCCTGGCGGATGATGCCAAGACCGACGCCCTGAACGCCGTTCGAGCGCAGCGACGTGGATTCGTCGTCCGCCCCCAGCATGACGGTCGCCACGTCCCTGAGGCGGATATTGTTCTTGATGAGAAGATTGGAAAAATCCTCGGGCTTTGTCAGGCTCGCGGTGGCGCGCACGACGATATCCTGCGTCGTGCTTTTCAGCGAACCCGCCGGGACATCGAGGGCAGCGCTTGCAAGCGCGTTGGAAACATCGGTCACCGTCAAACCGCGGCTCGCCAATGCTGCCTGATTGAGATCGACGCGAAAGACCTTTTCCTGGTCGCCGTAAAGCTCCACATCGGCCACACCATCGACGGCAGCCAGACGGTCGATGATTTCGTCATCCACCAGCTTTGTCAGGTCTTCCATACTGAGCGTGGACGAGGTAACGGCAAGCCGCATGATCGGCTGGCTGTCGGAATCCGCCTTGATGATCTGCGGTTCGTCAGCATCGTCAGGCAACTGGTTGGTGACGCGGCCAATGGCATCGCGCACATCATTGGCCGCAACGGCCATGTCGACATTGTCGCCGAATTCCATCGTCACGCGGCTGGTGCCGAATTGTGAGTTGGACGCGATGGATTTGATGCCGCTGACACGCGCCACCGCACCTTCGATGGTCTGTGTTACCTCCTGATCGATCGTTTCAGGCGCGGCACCTTCATACGTGGTCCTGACGCTGATCGTCGGCCGGTCGACGTCGGGCAATTCGCGCACTTCGACGCCGACCAGAGCGGCGAGGCCGGCAACGACCAGCAGCGTGTTAAGGACCGCTGCCAGAATTGGCCGACGCACGAACAATGCGGTAAAGGCGAGCTTGGAATCCTGACCGGAAGGCGGCTGGGTCGTCATTGGCTGGCAACCTCCTCGGGCTTGGGCTGGTTGCCGACCCGCACCGCCCCGCCTTCGCGCACGCGCTGCAGGCCCTCAATCACGACAGGTTCGCCTTCCGCCAGTTCAGCCTTGACGAGAACGGCATCCGGGTTGCGCTGCACGATCTGCACCCGCACCTTGTTGGATTTATTGTCAGCCACACGCCAGACATAGGAGCCTTCCGCATCCCACTGCACGGCCAGCGGATCAACCGAGGCATAAGTTTCCCCGGCGAAGCGCATCGTGACGCCGAATGACATGCCCGCCCTCAACTCATCCTTCTCATTTCCGAACTTTGCCCGGATGCGGATGGTGCGGCTCGCCTCGTCGACACGGTTGTCGACGGCCTCGATCTCCCCCTTGAAAGTCTCACCCGGGCGCGAAATCGACGTGGCCTCCACCGGCATGCCGACCTTGATCGCAGTCGCGAAACGCTCGGGAGCCCAGAAATTGACGAGAATTTCAGACCGGTCGTCAATGCTGACAATGGTGGACTGCGTCGTGACATTGTCACCGATATTGGCGGCGACGATACCGGCCACGCCTTCGATGGGCGCGACGATATCACGCCGCTTGAGATTGAGTTCGGCGGTACTCAGCGCAAGCTTGGCGGCTTCTTCGGCAATCTGGGCATCCAGCACGTCGAGGCGGGAAACGGATTTCAGGTTCTTGTAGGAATTGGATTTTTCGACGGCGCTGCGCAGCGCCACCTGCGCCTTGTCGCGTTCGATCACCTGCTCCTCGTCATCGAGCCGCGCCAGCACCTGCCCCTTCACGACGCGTGCACCGGACGATGTACGAATTTCAGAAAGCGTGCCGGAAACCTGCGGCATGACGACGACGGACTGGATCGCCTCGCCATTGCCGATGGCGTTCAACCGGTCGTTGACCGTGCCTTTCTTCACAGGGGCGGTCACAACCAGTGTGGCGTTATTGTTGCGGCGTGCACCACCCGCATTCTGTCCCGTCGGCGCGCCCGCCGCCGATCCGCCGGCTGCGGCGACTTCGACCGAAGCAGCGGGTGCTTTGACCAGCCCGATGCTGGCGAGCATATTGCGGGCGTCGGGCGAATAGACGCCCCAGAGACAGAGACCTGCCCCCACCACGGCCAGACTGACACCCACCTGTTTCCAGACCCGCATATAGTTCTCCGGTTGATCATCGCAGCGTAAGAAAGCCCCTGAAGCTCAGGCTTCGGGACATCAGCAGTATTCCCCGTCGTTTAAAACGAGGCAACGCACAAATACGTTTCTTACGTAATTGTAATTTGTGATGGATTCTCGTCGAGCACACCATAAACGCTATATTATCGCAAATATTGTTCAGCGCGGTAGTCTGTCAGCACGAAATGAGCCGGAGGAAGCCATGAGCACCGTCACGAAAACACAAAATCCCGAAGCCGATCCGCGCGTGAAAGCGGTGTTCGATGATATCCGCACCACCCGCAAATCGGACTTCATCAACAATATGTGGCTTTACCTCGCCTTTGATCCTGATCTTCTGGAAAAGACATGGGCCGAGGTCAAGGCGGTGATGGCGACACCCTCGGCGCTCGACCCTCTGGTGAAGGAAATGCTTTACATCGCAGTGTCCGTCACCAATGGCTGCTCCTATTGTACTCATTCCCATACGGCGGCCGCGAAAGCCAAGGACATGACGAATGAACAGCATGCCGATCTGATGCGGATTATCGCGCTCGCCGCCAAGACCAACCAGCTTGCGGTGGCCCTTCAAGTGCCTGTCGATGCCGCTTTTGATGCCGACCAGAGGGCATGAACCCGAAATAATGCCTTGGAATAGGCGTTTTGAGCGGCGATACCGGAATAAAAGCAGAACGCGGTTCTGGCCTTTATATCCCGAATCACTACATTGGGCCGCATGAGCAACAGTTTTGACGATATGCCGTTCTTCGATGAGGAACCCGTGGCGCCGCGCAGGGCGACGAACAATGCCCCTTCGGAAAACGGCGGCGGGCTTGGCATTGCCGCCCGCGCCATGGCTGCGCGCGATCAAACGCGTGCCGCACCCGATTATCTTTCCGGCCTCAACCCGGAACAGCGCGATGCCGTGGAAACGCTGGACGGGCCGGTTCTCGTCCTCGCCGGCGCCGGCACCGGCAAGACCCGTGTTCTGACAACCCGCATTGCCCATATTCTCGCAACGGGCCGGGCCTATCCCAGCCAGATCCTCGCCGTGACCTTCACCAACAAGGCAGCACGTGAGATGAAGGAACGTATCGGCGTTCTCGTCGGCGGCGCTGTCGAGGGCATGCCCTGGCTTGGCACCTTCCACTCCATCGGCGTCAAGCTGTTGCGCCGTCACGCCGAACTCGTCGGCCTGAAATCGGATTTTACCATTCTCGATACGGACGATGTGGTGCGGCTGATCAAGCAGCTCATCCAGGCCGAAGGTCTCGATGACAAGCGCTGGCCGGCCAAACAGTTCGCCGGCATGATCGACGGCTGGAAGAACAAGGGCCTGACGCCGCCGGATATTCCGGAGGGGGACAGCCGCGCCTTCGCCAACGGCAAGGGCCGCGAGCTCTACACCGCCTATCAGAACCGCCTGAAGACGCTGAACGCCTGCGACTTCGGCGATCTTCTGATGCACCCGATCAGCATCTTTCGCCGCCACACGGATATTCTGAAGGAGTACCACCAGAAGTTCCGCTACATTCTGGTGGACGAATATCAGGACACCAACACGGCGCAATATATGTGGCTGCGGCTGCTTGCGCAGCGCGCCAAGGGCGAGCCGCAAAACGTCTGCTGTGTCGGTGACGACGACCAGTCGATTTATGGCTGGCGCGGCGCGGAAGTGGACAACATCCTGCGCTTCGACAAGGATTTTCCCGGCGCCAAGGTCATCAAGCTCGAACGCAATTACCGCTCCACCGAGCATATTCTCGGCGCGGCCGGCCACCTTATCGCGCATAATGAGGGACGCCTCGGCAAGACGCTGTTTACCGAACGCAGCAGCCCTGACGACGAAAAGGTCGTAGTGCATGCTGCCTGGGATTCCGAAGAGGAAGCCCGCGCCGTCGGCGAAGAGATCGAGCAGCTTCAGCGCAAAGGTCACCTGCTGAACGACATGGCGATCCTCGTTCGCGCTTCCTTCCAGATGCGCGAATTCGAAGACCGTTTTGTCACGCTCGGCCTCAATTACCGCGTCATCGGCGGCCCGCGCTTTTATGAGCGCCTCGAAATCCGCGATGCCATGGCCTATTTCCGCCTCGTCTGCCAGCCGGCCGACGATCTCGCCTTCGAGCGGATCGTCAATACGCCGAAGCGCGGCCTTGGGGATACGACGATCCGCAACCTGCACGACTATGCGCGTGCCCGCGACATTCCGATGCTGGCGGCAGCGGCCGACATCATCGAAACCGACGAGCTGAAGCCGAAGGCCCGCAAGGCGCTGTTCGATGTGGTGCAGGATTTCCGCCGCTGGCAGGGTCTGCTCGAAAACACCGAGCACACCACGCTTGCCGAGCAGATTCTCGACGAAAGCGGCTACACCGCCATGTGGCAGGCCGACAAGACGGCCGAAGCGCCCGGACGCCTTGAGAACCTGAAGGAACTCATCCGCTCGATGGAAGCCTTTGAAAGCATGCGCGGCTTCCTCGAGCATGTCGCCCTTGTCATGGATGCCGAGCAGAACGAAAATCTCGATGCCGTCTCCATCATGACGCTGCATTCCGCCAAGGGTCTGGAATTCGACACCGTCTTCCTGCCCGGCTGGGAAGAAGGCCTGTTTCCGCACCAGCGGGCGCTGGATGAAGGCGGCCGCTCCGGTCTGGAGGAAGAACGTCGTCTTGCCTATGTCGGCATTACGCGTGCCAAGAAACTCTGCCATATCTGGTTCGTCTCGAACCGGCGCATTCACGGGCTGTGGCAATCCACCCTGCCCTCGCGCTTCCTGGATGAACTGCCGCCCGCCCATGTCGATGTCGCAGCATCCGACAGCAATTACGGCGGGTATGGCGGGCGTGGTGGCTACGGACAATCGCGTTTCGACAAGGCAGATCCCTTTGCGAACACCTATTCAACCCCGGGCTGGAAACGTGCGCAGCAGAACCGTAGCGATGCCACCCGCGACAACTGGGGCACGCGCTCCGGCCATGCCGTGGAACGTATTGGCTACGGCGAAAGCGGCCCGCGCACCCGCACCATCGATGGGGAACTGGTGGCCAAATCTGTCGCCGACACGCCGTCAAGATTCTTCGTCGGCGACCGCGTCTTCCACATCAAGTTCGGCAACGGCAATATCGCTGCCATCGAGGGGAACAAGCTCACCATCGACTTCGACCGCGCCGGCCAGAAGCGCGTGCTGGATGGATTTGTGGAAAAGGTTTGATTCAACAACTATGAGTGCCTGAAGGCCGCTTTTCCCATAGCCCACGTCACGCCATTGCAATAAAGGAGTTGCAATGGGATGTGAGAACCGGGTGAGGACTGCTTTGCATATATTGCCGAAAAGCCAGCGCAAGCTTGCGGTTTTCCTGATCAACATGGACGGCGCCACCAAGCGCCTCGCGGATATGACCGCGCGCCTTGATGCCATGGGTCTCAAGGCGGAGCGCATCCCAGGCGTCAATGGCAGGGAGCTGAATTATCCAATCCCGGAATTCAGCGAAATTTCCTATATGCTGATGCATGGCCGCCGCACGTCACCTCCGGAAATCGGTTGCTATCTCAGCCATGTCGCCTGCGCCCGAAAATTCATGGAAGGCGATGCCGATATCTCGCTCATCCTCGAGGATGACGTGATCTTCGATGATGATTTTCTAAATGCGATTGATGAGGCGGCGCTGAATGGCTCAGACTGGGACTTGCTGCGTCTCACGACGGTCAGCAATGGCCGGAAATTTCCGTTCCGTCCGCTCTCGAACGGTCGCTCGCTCGCCATTGCGCTGACACGCGAAAAAGGCTCAGGCGCCTATCTCGTCAACCGTCGCGCCGGGCAATGGATATCGAAGCTCATCCCGATGCGGCTCGCCTACGATATCGCCTTCGATCTTGAATATCTCTCCGGCTTGAAGGCCGCCTTCATCTATCCGCTCTGCGCCACACAGGATGCGGATGGTGAAAGCCAGATCCAGAACAATCTGCGCATTTACCGCCTGCCGCGCTGGCGGTATTTCACTGTCCTGCCCTATCGGGCCTATCTGGAAACCAGCCGGTTCCTGCTGCGCGGTATTCGCTTCGCGGTCGCCAGGGCGCGCGTTGCAATGGAACGCGGCAAGGGCAACGCCGCCCCAGCCGGTCATTGATCGCTCCGTCTTACACTTCGCCGGGCGTGAAGCCGATGAGATAAATTGCCGCCACAACGGCTCCGACAATAAAAATCGAGACGACGAAAATCGTCATCCGGTTCAACGGTTTGCGTGTCGTTTTCTTCATGCTGCAATAATGCGTGGCCACATCGCTTGTTCCGCAACGCACAGGATAATCTCGTCCAAATCCGCCAACTCTCGCAATTCGATTCCGATTCAGGCGCAGATGGGCTAAAGCTCGTGTCCATCTTCAGCTTTTCCGATCCGACATGACAGACACGACGCATCCACGCCTGAATCCGCTGCATCTCGCCGCCGCCTTCGCCAGCGGTTGTCTCTTGACGCTGATGGTGCATTTCAACGGACAGCTGGCCCATCACGGCAACGCGCTGTTTTCTTCCTGGACGGCGCACGGCACCGGCACGGTGGCGGCGCTGGTCTATCTGGCTATCATGCGTTCGAAGAAAGACCTTTCGGCCCCGGCAAAACCGAAAGCGCCGCTCTGGGCCTATTGCGGCGGCGTTGTGGGTGCCGCGATCGTCATCCTCACCTCCACCGCCGTCAATTCACCGCTGGCGCTTTCGGGAACCATTGCGCTCGGACTTGGTGGACAGGTCATCTTCAGCCTTCTGGCTGATATTTTCGGTCTGTTCGGACTGCCCAGAAGAAAGCCGGACCTTCGGGACATGGCGGCAGTGGCGCTCATTCTATGCGGCAGCGCACTCATCATCCTTGTCGGGAGAACGGCATGATCGTCTGGATCGCCATGGCCTTTACCGGCGGCGTCTTCGTGGCGCTGAGCCGCCAGATCAACGGCCGGCTCAGCCTGTCAAACTCGCCGCTCATCGCGTCTTTCTGGAACCACATCGTCGGCTTTGCCGTACTGACCGTGATCGGACTCGTTGTCGGCGGCCTCATTCCACCGGGTGCGGCCGATGCACCCTGGCTTGCCTTTATCGGCGGCCCCATCGGCGTCGTCTTCATCGCTTCGGGAAGCTGGCTCATTCCCCGCATCGGCGCGGTCAACACCGCGCTTCTGGTCATAAGCGGCCAGATGGTCTCAGGTGTGATGCTCGATCTTTTCAGCGATCATCCGCCGAAAATCTGGGCCAGCGCTCTCGGCATCCTGCTCATTCTGGCCGGCATGGTGCTGACGCAGCGGCGCAGCCGTTAAATATTCGCGCAGTCACGAGTCGCTGCCGCGCGAGAACATGCCGAGCAGCGTCTTGCCGCCGCTTTTACCACCACTGCTCGCGAGCGTCGGGCGGTTGCCGTTCAGCTTCGGCACGACCACCATGCGCTTGACCTCACCGCGCTTGAAGGCCGCGAGGAAGCGGGAATAGTCGCGGAACACAACGCAGCCATTGGATTCGCCGCGTTTCGCCAGCATGTATGTATGAGCAAGAAGCCCGTCGCGGCCGTGCGGATTGACACCGTTTTCCGGCGTCAGGCGAATGGCTTCAACGCCGTGGAAGCGCGCCTCGCGCATTGTCAGCTTGTAGCTTGAAGGCGGTGTGGACCCGCGCATCTTGACGTGAACATAATCGGGATTGTCGCGCATCTTGCCGATACCGGAATGCGCTTCCAGTTTCTCGCCATTCGGCATGTGCACCACGCCGGAAGAAATATCGTAGATCGCCGTGCCATTGCCACGGTCAGGCCACGGAACCGCATCCATCTTGCTTGGCTCACGCATCGGATTATCCGGTTTCGCGAAGGCCAGCATGGCGCCGGTGCTCTGTTTCGGCGCCTGCGGCGCCCGCAGCGGAACCGGCGCATCGAAAGCAGGCGCAGAGGCGACAGCGGGAACGCGCTCATCCGCCTTGGCAGTTGCCGCAGGACGCGGTGACGGCTCGACCGTTTGAGCTGTCGCGACATCAGGTCTGAAGCTTGGCAGCGGCACGTCGTCGGGAAGCAGACTGCTTGCCTCTTCCTCGACCTGCGGTCGGGCCAGCGCCACTTCGAATGCCGGATGCTGCGGAACGGCGCTCTGATAGGCAACCTCGGAGGTGCGTCCAAGCGCCGAATCGACGATCGCGGAAGGCTGAAGCGCGGCAAGTTCCTTAACGGTCGCCTGTCCTTTGGCGTTCGCCGCCGCGCCAAATCGTTCGCCGAATTCTTTCGCGCCGATCTCCGGCATGATGCCGGCAAGGCGGACGGCCTTCTGCTGGCCGTGACTGTGGTCGCTCAGGCGGGAAAACTTGCGGACGTGAATATCACGCGCCGCCGTGCGGGCAATCGCCGCCTCGGCGGTATCCAGCCTTGCCACAAGCGTCTTTTCAAATTGTCCGACGCCATGCGAGGCGGCGGCCATACCGTGCAGCGAAGCGAAAGCGGCAAAAGCAAAAATGCCGGCAAAGGCACCGCCACCAAGAAGCGCCGACATTCGCCCGAACGAAAAGGATTTGCCTCTCTTGAGGGAATGCGAACCGGCAAGACCGGCGCCGTTATAGGCCGCAGCAGAAAACGCCATGATACTCGTTACTCGAACCGTTCACGCATACCCGGCCGACGCCGGAGGGATTTTGGGACATCCGAAGAACGGGCGAACACCGGGCCGCTTTCGGAACTGACTGGTTCGAAGCATGACGAATTATGGTAACCAAAGTGTTTACGAGTCCCTGCAAAAATATTTCGTTAAGGTCTGCGCATTGTGGGGCTAAGGCAAAACAATGACTTACGCGGATACCGGGTGCCTGTGCACCGCGTGGTCCCGGGGAAGCGCCCTAATGGCGTCATTGGCCTTGAAAAATTTCCGCCGTATTGTCAGGTAATTTCCGACTTTGCCGGAAATTTGCTGGAAATGCGGCAGGAGTGCGACATGAAAGGTCGCTGCTCCCCACCACAGCACATGCCGGGCAGGCGGAAAAAGGCTTGATCCCCCAGGAGCAGCTTGGCATCCTGCCCGGAAAAGGGAGGCCATCATGAAGGCGTTGCTGCTCATCGATATTCAGAACGGTTTCTGCCCGGGCGGCAATCTGGCCGTTGCCGATGGAGACAAGGTTGTGCCGACTGCCAATGCCCTGATCGACAATGGCGGCTACGACCTCATCGTCGCCTCGCAGGACTGGCACCCGGAAAACCACGGCAGTTTCGCCTCGCAGCATCCCGGCAAGAAACCCTTCGACATGGGCGAACTCTCCGGCAAACCGCAGATGATGTGGCCCGACCATTGCGTGCAGGGCACGGCGGATGCGGAATTCCACCCGGATCTGAAGACGGAAGCTTTCGACTACATTCAGCAGAAAGGCGAAAACCCCGCTGTCGACAGCTACTCCGCCTTTCGCGACAATGACCAGGGCGCGACGACGGGGCTTTCCGATTATCTGACCCGACAGGGCGTGACGCAACTCGATGTCTGTGGCCTCGCCACCGATTATTGCGTCAGTTTTTCGGTGCTCGATGCGCTGGACATGCTGCCCGGCGTCAAAGTCCGCTTCATCGAAGATGCCAGCCGCGGCATCGACCCGCAGGGTATAAAGGCCGCGATTGCGACGATGCGTGAAAAAGGCGCAATCATTCTTAAAAGCCGCGACATATTGCGCGATTAAAGGGAGCTGTGCCTACCACTTTACCGATTGCTGTGCTCGCCACAGGAGCCCTTTTGATAGGCCTCTGCGCGGTGGGTGCATCAGCGCGGCTTCGGTTTCTCCAGCACGTCTATATCCCCCGCCGCGTCCTCAAGACGTCTCAGGATCGCCGCCTGCGCATCGCGAAGCCCCTGATTGTAGAACACATATCCCAATTCCTCCGCCAGAAAATCCACGAAGATTTCCGCCTGCAGAAGGCCGATTTCGGCTTCGGCTTCCCGGGCAAGATAGTTCCGGACACGTGCGGCCAACGCGGCCTTCTCCTGCTTCTCCAGCATCGATCTTCCATGGTCTGATTATTTAGCGGCGTCGGAAGACGGCGATGAGACCGCCCGCCCGGCACCATACCGTAACGGAAGCTTCAAGTTAATCAATCGATCCATTCATGCAATTCGTTTGCCAGTCGGACGGGACGGCTATAGAGCGGCGGCAAGGAGTTCCAGAGATGTTCAATAAAGATTTTCGCGAGGGATTGAAGGGCGGTTTCCCGATCGCCCTCTCCGCCGCCCCTTTCGGTGCGCTGTTCGGCGCGGTCGCGGTCGATAACGGGCTGAGCGTCACCGAAGCCACGATCATGAGCGGCACCGTCTACGCCGGCGCAAGCCAGCTCGTCGGTATCGAACTGTTCGGCCAGAAGGTTGCCCCCTGGCTGATCGTTCTTTCCGTGTTCGCCGTCAATTTCCGCCATATCCTCTATTCCGCCGCCATCGCCCGAATGATCTCGAACTGGTCATTCCTGCAGAAGGCCGCCGGTTTCTTCGTGCTGGTGGATCCGCAATTCGCCGAATCGGTGAGGAAATACGAAAATACCGGCACGGTGGGCTTTTCCTGGTACATGGGCTTTGCAACACCCGTTTATGTGCTGTGGCTGGCAATGACCATTCTCGGCGCATCGCTCGGCAATATGATCGGCGACCCGAAAGCCATCGGTCTCGATGTCCTGCTCCCGATCTATTTCATGGGCATGGTGCTGAGCTTCCGTCAGCGAGAAAATTTCTACCCTGTCATGCTGGCAAGTGCAGTCGGCGCAACGGTTGCCTATCACATCGTCGGTTCGCCGTGGCATGTCAGTCTCGGCGCCGTCGCCGGAATTCTCGTCGCGGTCCTCTATCCGCCGAAACTGAATGGCGCGACGAATTCTGAGAATGGGGTGGAAACGCCATGAGTAACGTTCTGCACGCAGATACGATTTTCCTGATCGCACTCGCCGCCATCGCCACCTATCTCACCCGCATCGGCGGTTATGTGTTGATGACGCGGATGAAATCCATCCCGCCGCGGATGGAGGCGGGCCTGAACGCCGTTCCCGTGGCGGTTCTCACCACACTCGTCGCACCCGCCTTTTTTGAAGGCGGATACGAGGTGAAGATCGGCATGGTGGGCGCCCTTTTGGTCTGCCTGCGCTTTCCCGGCTTGACGATGCTCGCCATCGGCTGGGCCATCGTCATCGCCATCCGGCATTTCGGGCTGCTTTAGGCAACCCGCTCCAATGGCTTGGTCGCCGCAACGAGCCACGTCTTGACTTCGTCGTCGGTTATCAGGGGAGAAAGCTTCTCCAGCACGCCTGCGTGGTAGGCATTTAGCCAGCTGAGCTCCTCGTCAGTTAAAAGTGCGGTGACCACCAGCCTTCGGTCAATGGGGCACCATGTCAGCGTCTCGAAAGAGAACATTGGCTGGTCGCCTCCGGCCACCTCTTCCGCCTCGCGCACATAGATGAGGTTTTCGATACGGATGCCGAAGGCACCGGGACGATAATAACCCGGCTCGTTCGACAGGATCATGCCGGGCAAAAGCTCCTGTGTCGACAGCCGCGAAATGCGCTGCGGCCCCTCATGCACCGAAAGATAGGAACCGACACCGTGGCCGGTGCCGTGGGCATAATCCGCGCCAGCTTTCCAGAGAGCGATGCGCGCCAGCGGATCGAGATCGCAACCGCGCGTTCCCTTTGGAAACCGTGCGGTGCTTATGCCGATCATGCCCTTCAGGACCAGCGTGAAGAAGCGCTTCTGCTCCTCCGGAACGCTGCCGACGGCAACGGTGCGGGTGATGTCCGTGGTGCCGTTGACATATTGCGCACCGGAATCGACGAGGAACATCTCACCATCGGCAAGTGTGCGATCCGTATCTGTCGTGACGCGGTAATGGATGATGGCGGCATGTGCGCCGGCCCCGGAAATCGTGTCGAAAGAGACATCCTTGAGCGGGTTTTGCAGCCCCTGCCCCACCTTGACGCGAGCCGCCTCCAGCGCCTTGACGGCGTCGATTTCCGTCACCGTGCCGGGCTGCTGGCGATCCAGCCAGCAAAGATATTCGACCATGGCCGCCCCATCCTGCACATGGGCGGCGGCGGAACCGGCAAGCTCAGCTCTGTTCTTGCGCGCGCGGGGCAGACGGACTGGATCGGCTTCCTCGATCAGGGAGCCGCCCGCTGCGGTAATTGCGCCGGTCAGCGCCACTGGCGTCAGATCGGCATCCACCATCACCCGGCCTTTGGCGCTGGCAATGGCGTGCAGGCGATCCGCGATCTTCGACGGCGGCAATTGTGTCGCGAGCTGCGCCAGATACGCCTCGGCCTCGATGCCGGTCTTGCGCTTGTCGAGAAAAATATCGGCCCTGCCATCTGCATAAATGATCGCGCGGGCGAGCGGGTGCGGTGTATGCGGCACGTCGTTGCCGCGAACATTGAAAATCCAGGCGATGGACGAAGGGTCGGTCACCAGCAGTGCATCTGCCCCCTTTGCGGAAACGGTTTCCGCCAGTGAGGCAATCTTCTCCTTCGCCAGTTTGCCGGTAAATGCCTCTGGCTGGATGACGACGGGCTCCAGCGGTTCGGAGGGACGATCCTGCCACAGCGCATCGAGCGGGTTCTTTTCCAGAAGAACGATTGAACCGCCCTTGCCGGCGATCGCCTTTTCCAGCCGCTTCAATTCGGCGCCGGTGTGCAGCCACGGATCGATACCAAGCCGGAAACCCTTTGGAGCATGTTCGGCAAGCCAGACGGAAGGTGGCGCACCGACCAGATCACCACCAGTGAACACTGTCTGGTCAACCTGCGAGCTTAGCTGCGTCGTATAGCGCCCATCGACGAATACCACCGCTTCCGTCCGCGTTACCAGTGCAATGCCGGCGGAACCGGTAAATCCGGTCAACCATGAGAGGCGCTCGGCGCACTCAGGCACATATTCTCCCTGATATTCATCGGCGCGCGGCACCAGAAACCCATCGATACCGAGGGCATCGAAACCGGCGCGCAGCGCCTCGACGCGAGCCTTGCCGAATTGCGGCGCGGATTTGTTTTCGAAGGTCTGGAACATGGGCATCTTTCGGGAACTGACATGGAGAAAGCTGTTTGTCGGCACCATCAAATCGTTGGCGCGCAACGACAATGCCACGCGAATAAAGCCGGTTTCAAGACATAAGTGATGCCCGGGACTGCGGTGATAAATTGGGCATATTTTGCGAAATAAGTAATACTGAAAGCTCATTGATATGCAAAAAATGCATTCCTACCCTGAGATATACCCTCTAACCAAACAAAAACACATCGCTTATATCAGGATCAACACAGCGAGAGAGACACTCTCCTGGCAAACAAGGATTTGAAGCAATGGCAAAATCTTTCCTCCGCACCGCCTTCGATCGCGTCGTTGAAGCACGCGAGCGTCAGGTCAGCCGTCATGTCAACGCCGCTCTTCTGAACCTCGACGACAAGTCGCTCGAAGCGCTCGGCATGAACCGCGCCGATCTGCGTCGCAAGGCAAAGTCCAGCTACGTATTCTGATTTTATCCGGCGCGGCATTCCTCCCTACCCCGCGTCCGGACAGGAATACGTCTACCCGCTTGAGCAAGCTCCTCCCAGGCTCGCGGGTTTTCAGGCGGCGCGAAAGCGCCGCCTTTTCTTTTGTCCGCAATAAATGTTGCGAGAGCTTCAGTCCTTGCGAAGATGCAGCGTCACCCAGCCATTGCGCCAGATGGTGCGGACATGGGAAAGCCTTGCGCCATTATAGGCGGAAAGCACCTTCCAGCGCTGTGACGCCAGAATGCCCGACAGGATGACAGTGCCGCCGGGTGCCAGATGCGTGACGAGCTGCGGCGCCATCTTGATGAGTGGCCGCGCGAGAATATTGGCGATGATGAGGTCGAACGGGCCATGCTTGCGGAAGGCGTTCGAGTGAAAACCCGGCGCCGTCTCCAGCACCATGCCCGAAACAATGCCGTTAAGCCGGACATTTTCCTTCGCCACCCTCACAGCGACGGGATCGATATCCGTCGCAAGCACGGGAATAGGACGCATCTTGCGCACGGCGATCGCCAGAACGCCGCTGCCAGTGCCGAGATCGAGTGCGTTGCGCACGGGCCGCGCCCTCAGAACCTCTTCGATCATTTCGAGGCACCCCGCCGTCGTGCCATGATGGCCGGTGCCGAAAGCCTGTCCCGCCTCGATTTCGATGGCCAGATCGTTCGGCCGCACCTTGTCGCGATCATGAGCGCCGTGAACAATGAAACGCCCTGCCCGGACAGGCTTCAAACCTTCAAGCGATTTGGCGATCCAGTCGACATCAGGAACAATCTCCTTCTCGATGACAAGGCCCGGAAAGGCCGGCGCAAGCAGCGTACTGATGCGCTCGCGAAATTCCTCTTCCTGCTCCGCCATCAAATAGACAGAGGCTTCCCAGATGTCACGCTTCTCGTCCACCTCGGTCGTGGCGATCGCAACATCCTCCTCGCCGAAATAGTCCGACATCAAATCGAGAATTTTACCGGCCTTGATTTCGGTCGTGGTGACGTAAAGTCGGATTTCGCTCACGGCAGGCTGTTTCCTCTGGCTTCGGCTGTTCAATCTGCCTTTGCCACAAAACCGCACTCAGTCCAATAAGCCGAACGCAATTAAACCTTCGCGCCCTTCAGCAGATTCTGAAGCTTCTGCTCGGCAACATCGGGATTTTCACCATAGGCGATCGTTCCCGCAAAACGGCCATTGGCATCGAGAAGGATAACGGATGCCGTGTGATCCATGGTGTAATCGCCATTCGGGTCCTTCTCATCCACCGGCACTTTTTTGGCATAGATGCGATAGCCTTTCAGCGTCTCGGCAATCTTGTCGGCCGGTCCGGTAATGCCGGTGATCCGCTTCGACACGTTGGACACATACTGCTGCATGATTTCAGGCGTATCACGCTCGGGATCGACGGAAACAAAATAGGCCTGCAGCTTGTCACCAGCCGGATCCACCTTCTCCATCCAGCCATTCAGCTCGAACAGGGTCGTCGGGCAGACTTCCGGGCAATGGGTGAAACCGAAGAACAGCGCTGTCGGCTTGCCCTGAAAGGCTTTTTCGGTAATCGGCTGACCCGTTTGAGCCGTCAGTTCGAACGGCACGCCATAGGCGGTCTCCACCATCTGCTCGCGGGTCTTTGTCATTTCGATCGTCAGCCAGCTGACGACGCCGGCTAGAACGAGCACGACCGCCCACAATACGATGCGAATATTTCTCATTGTCCAATCCTACCCCGAAAGCCGGCGCCGTGTCCGGGCGTCCGACAGACAGATAGCGAAGGACGGCGGCGACGGCAAATCAACTGGCCGTATTTGAGCCGACCGCGCTGATTTGTCACAAAGCCCGACGACGGCGCGGCGTCACAGGCACCAGGCGATACCGTTCTGCACGGCGGAAAGGAAAATATCGGTGCCGTGCCGCACCCAGCCGTCAAACGCAAGAAGCACGATGGCAAGCGAAGCCACCACGGAAAGTCCAGCCAGAATAAACTTCAGAGGATGGGAAACGAGCGCGTTCATGTTCCTATCATAGCCCGTCCACGCACAGTCGAAAACCGGTAAAATACTGGAGTTTGCCGTGGCGAGATGGAGAATTGTTAGGGAAAGTTTAAAATCTTGCCATGCATTATGACCCCAGCGGCTTTTCAAGCCTCGACATGATGTCTCCCGGTCCATTCTCCGGCCGCCGCATAAAGCTCAATCCTGCGTGGGCCTGTTAGAGAGCCATCAGAGGAAACCTGCCGTCATGTCCAACGCCATCAAGCAATCCGGCGCATATCTCGAAATCGTTTCCTTTCATCTGGGCGATCAGGAATTCTGCATCGATATCATGGCGATCCGCGAAATCCGCGGCTGGGCGCCGGTGACCCCGATGCCGCACACCCCGCCCTATGTTCTCGGCCTCATCAACCTGCGCGGCGCCGTCATTCCCGTCATCGACATGGCCGGCCGCCTCGGCATGAAAATGACCGAGCCCTCCGAGCGCTCCGCCATCATCGTTACCGATATCGGCGGCAAGCTGGTCGGCCTTCTGGTGGAACAGGTCTCCGACATGATGACCATCCGCTCCGAAGACCTGCAGCCCGCGCCCGATATCATTCCGGAAGAACAGCGCAGCTTCTGCCGCGGCATCGTCGCGTTGGAAAAGAGCATGGTCTGCTTCCTCAACCTCGATACGGTTATCGCCGACGAACTGGCGCGCGAAGCCGCGTAATCCACGGCATCGACATGGCAATTGCGGGGGCGAGCCTTACGGCTTGCCCTTTTCCCATGTCACCTGCTGGTTATAGAGCGGCACCGTCGATATCGCCATCTTGGCGGAACCATCGGTCAGTTCCCGCGCGTGCACCAGATAAATCAGCGTATCATTGGCCTTGTCGTAGACGCGGCTGACGACGAGTTTCTTCCAGACCAGCGACATCCCCTGCCGAAATACCTCTTCGCCGCCCTTCGAAAGATTGATGTCACCAATCTCCACCGGCCCGGTCTGGCTGCAGGAAATGGCGTTGTTGGAGGGGTCTTCGAACCAGTTGCCGTTTTTCAGCCGGTCGATGACGCCACGCTCGAAATAGGTCACATGGCACGTCACGCCTTTGATCTTCGGATCAGCGATCGCCTCTATCATGATATCATTGCCGATCCAGTCGACGCCGACCTCGCCAACCACCTGCGAATTTGCCGCAGTCACCGGAAGCAACACCAGAAAGCCCGCAAACAAGCCCGACAGAGTTTTCTTTGTCATCGCATCTTCTCCGTTACGCTGCTTCAAACATAGGTGGAAGCCACCGTTACGCAACCCGGGCGGCAGGCCGTTTTTTCATGCTGCACGGCTGGTAGCCCGTGGCGGTAAGTCGACCGGCCACCATGCCGATTTTCTCCGGCAGATCGTGGATATGGGCAACACTCAATGCCTTGGCCGCCGCAATCGACGCGGCCGCGCAGACAACGGCATCTTCCGCGGCATTATGGTGTACGAAACGCAGCTGAAGGTGATGAGCGATCACATTCAGCTTGTGCGACACCAGATTGGGCCAGACATGCCGGGCGATCTTGACGCTGCACAGATAGGAAAGATCGGGATAGGACTGTCGATATTTGTCGAAGGACGCGCGCATGACGCTGAAATCAAAGGCGGCATTGTGGGCTATCATCGTCGCACCATGGAAGTCGTCGATGAACTCCTCCATCACCTCGGGAAATTCGGGCGCATCCTCGACATCGGCAGGGCGGATGCCGTGCACGGCGATGTTGAAGGGCGAAAACCGCATGTCCTTCGGCCGGATCAGCCGTTCCTCTACACGAACGATCGCCCCGTCTTCTATCCAGGCAAGGCCGACGGAGCAGGCGCTGCCCCGCTCTTCATTGGCGGTTTCGAAGTCGATGGCGATGGTTTTCAAGAGTGATTCCCGTTGTTTCTTCCGGCATAAACCGGATCGGCCTCAAAGAGAACCGGCTTCGCTGGAATGCGCTTCCGAAAGCATCCAGTCGATGAGCGTCACGAGATCGGGATTATCGAGCATACGCCTGGGATAAACGAGGAAATAGGCGAGCGTGCTGGCCATGTCCTTACCGAATGGCGCAATCAATGCACCTTCGGCAAGCTCGCGGGAAACGAGCGAACGCCGGGTCAGTGCAATGCCATGCCCGGCCTTGGCGGCATCCAGCGCGCCGTTGCTGTCGATGAAAACGGTGCCGCCGGACGCGTCGACTTCCGCTGCACCTGCCGCTTCCAGCCAGCGCCGCCATTCATTGCGGTTTTCATCATGCAGCAGCGGGACCGATTTCAGATCGCCCGCTTCCCGTAGCGGGCCGTATTTTTCAAGAAGCTGGGGCGAGCAGACCGGCAACGTGCTGTCATCAATGAAGCGGATGCTCTCAAGCCCTTCGTACCGTCCGAAACCGTGCCGGACGGCCAGATCGACGTCGTCCCTCGAAAAATCCACCAATCGGTTCGTGACGCTGATGCGCACATCCACCTGCGGGTGCTGCTGCTGGAAGGCGGGCAATCGCGGCATCAGCCATTGCACGGCGAAGGTCGGTGTGCAGCTCAGCGTCAAAACGGTGATCTCAGACCGCGCTGTCAGCTCCGCCGTTGCCTCGCGCATCATCCGGAAAGCGGTGCGGAGCGCGCCGTAATAACGCTCCCCCTCGCGCGTCAGCTGGATGCTACGCGGCTTGCGAAAAAACAATTGCACACCAAGCCGCGCCTCCAGCTCCCGGATTTGCAGACTGACGGCGCCGGGCGTGACATTCAACTCATTGGAGGCAAGCGTGACGCTGCGATAGCGCGCTGCGGCCTCGAAGGCCTGCAGCCCTTTCAGAGACGGGAGTTCGGCGGACATGATTTAGCTCAACTCAATTATCGAACGAGAAACAATCGTTTGAAAACATCATAAAACAGAGAGTAAATGAACGCAACAAGACACAGAGCGACGTGAAAACCCATCACCTCCGAGCTTGAGATTTACTCAACCAATATCGGGTGGATGGCGGGGATCCCGTCTGCGATCATGTCGATGCTCATGCGTTGGAGATGATAATGGCGATACAGAAACAGATGGATGCCCGCGAATGGGCGATGCTCGTCGCGCTTTCGCTCCTGTGGGGCGGATCGTTCTTTTTCATCGGTGTTGCGGTCAAGGAGCTACCTCCCGTCACCATCGTCGCACTGCGTGTTACCCTTGCGGCAATCGCGCTTCAGATCGTCTGCCGCATCATGGGCCTTCGCCTGCCGAGGCCACGGGCGGTGTGGCGCGCCTTTTTCGGCATGGGCCTTCTAAATAACATCATTCCCTTCTGCCTGATCGTCTGGGGCCAGACCCATATTGCCAGCGGACTTGCTTCGATCCTTAATGCCACAACGCCGCTCTTCACGGTTATCGTCGCGCATTTTCTCACCACTGATGAAAAGATGACCGGCAATAAGCTGACCGGCGTATTGGTCGGCTTTGCCGGCGTGGCGACCATGATCGGCCCTGCCGCCTTTACCGGCTCATCCGGCCTCTGGGGCCAGATCGCCGTCCTCGGCGCGGCCATCTCTTATGCCTTCGCGGGCATATTCGGCCGCCGCTTCAAGGCCATGGGCGTGCCGCCGCTGATGACCGCCACCGGCCAGATTTCCTCTTCGGCACTGATGCTGCTCCCGGCCGCCCTTCTCATCGACAAACCATGGACACTCGCCATGCCGAGCCTCGGAACCTGGGGCGCGCTTGTCGGCATCGCACTGCTCTCGACGGCGCTCGCCTATCTCATTTTCTTCCGCATTCTTGCCAGCGCCGGCGCCACCAACCTTGCCCTCGTCACCTTCCTCATCCCCGTCAGCGCCATCCTGCTCGGTTCCCTGCTTCTAGGGGAGCAACTGGAAGTGAAGCACTTCGCCGGCATGGCGATGATTGCTGCGGGTCTTGCGGCGATCGACGGCAGGCTGCCGTCAAAACTCAGAAGCCTGCTGCGCAACGCACCTGCTTGACAGAATTACACGGCAAAAGCATTGTGCGCCCATGATCGCGAAGCAGAACACCACCCGTCGTCACACCATCACCGGCCACCCGGCAGGGGAAGGTATGTCGTCGCGTTAAGCGATCCATTTCCACCCTGCCAGTCGAGCAGGGTTCGCACTCCTGCTCCCATACGCCCGAGGAGACAGGCATGCAGACTGTGAAATTTGCCGATAATGAAGATTCGCAATTCAGCTTGAATGAAGTCGTCCTGCGCGCCGCGCGTCTGGACGACGCTGAAGCCCTGACAGAAATGTTCAACCTGCCCGGCGTCCGTCACGGCACGCTTCGACAACCATTTCAGTCGGTTGAAAAAACACGAAAATCGATGGAGAACCGCGGCCCAAACGATATCGCCATCGTTGGCGAATGGCGGGGAAAGATCGTTGCCAATGCAGGACTGTTCCGCAGGGCAGGAAGACAGTCCCACATTGCCGATCTGGTAATCAGTGTCCACGACGATTTTGCCGGCAGAGGTGTCGGAACATACATTCTGGCGGCTTTGATCGACACCGCCGATAATTGGCACGATATCCGCCGCATCGAACTCAACGTCTTCACCGACAATCTCCCCGCGATCCGGCTTTACGAGAAATTCGGTTTTGAACTTGAAGGCACCCTGCGCAACGACGCCTATCGAGATGGCAAATACGTTGATGCCCACGTGATGGCACGACTTCGATAGTCGGTTAGCTGCGCAAGTGGTCGGCAAACACTTCCCGAATGGTCCGGCGCGACCATTCGGCCATTTTTTCGTTACGGCCGCGCTCGGCATCCAGAACGATCAGCGCCTTCCATAAGGCCCACCCGCGCCCGCGCTGCCATGTGGCCTCATCCAGATCGAGCGCTCTGCGAAAAACAGCCCGGCTTTCAGCATCAAGCACATTCCACGCGAGAATGAGATCAGAAGACGGATCGCCTACGCCGGAACTGCCGAAGTCGATGACGGCCGAAAGCCTGCCATCCTTCACCAGCAGATTGCCCTCGGCAATGTCGCCATGCACCCACACCCGCTGCTTTTGCCAATGACTCGAAAGCGCAAGCTGCCATACCTCGATAGCCAGCGCCTGATCAACCTCATCGGCAAGCCGCGCCGCCGAGGCCTTCGCTTCCCCGTCATAGACTGCAAGCGAGCCCCCGCGATGAAAGTTATGCGCCCCTGCGACCGGGCCATCCACAGCATCCGCCTCATGTAATGATCTCAAGAACGTGGCGACATCAATGGCAATGACCGACAGATCGACCTTCTCCAGATGCTGAGCAAGCGGTTCCCCTTCGAGCCAGCGATAGACCGACCAACGAAACGGATAACCCTGCCCCGGCTGCCCGAGCGCTACTGGAGCAGGGATCGGAAAAGGCAGGAAAGGCGCTAGCGTTGGCAGCCATCGATGCTCCTTCTCGACCTGCGCCACGTAACGGGTGGCGCTCGGCATGCGGATGAGCATTTCATCGCCAAGGCGAAAACTGCGATTGTCCCAGCCGCTCAGTTCCACCGGCCGAACATCTAACGCCGCCCATTGAGGAAACTGGCTGTCAACCAGCGCCCGGACCTGCTCTGCACTGACGACGATGCGGTCATCCATGCCTTACCCTCCGTCTCAGGCACAAAGCTCTAGCGGCAGAGGACAATATTTCCATGACGGCCCCTCAGCCGCCGATCAGGGCCAGCCACTCGTCCTCATCCATGGTCTGCACGCCCAGTTCCGCCGCCTTGGCAAGCTTGGAGCCCGCTCCCGGCCCCGCCACCAGAATATCGGTCTTTTTCGAAACGGAACCGGCAACCTTGGCGCCCAGACTTTCCGCCCGGGCCTTCGCCTCGTCGCGGGTAAACTTCTCCAGCGAGCCGGTAAACACCACCGTCTTGCCTGCCACCGGGCTCCCTTCCGTTGAAGGCTTTTCCGCGTCTTTCGGACGAAGTTCCCTTATCAGCCGATCGATGACGTCGAGATTGCGTGGCTCCTTGTAGAACTCGACAATGGCGCGGGCCACCACCTCGCCGATGCCGTCGATGGCATTAAGCTCGGCCCACGCCTCGCTTGCGGGATCCGCCGCCGCCTTCATGCTTTCTTCGAAATGGTCGTAAGTGCCATAGGATCGCGCCAGAAGCTTCGCCGTAGTCTCACCCACATGGCGGATGCCCAGCGCGAAGATGAGCCTGTGCAGATCGATCTCGCGGCGGGCATCGATGGCGTCGAACAGCTTCCTGACGCTGACCTTGCCGAAACCGTCGATATTTTCGAGCTTGGTCAGATGAGAAGCATCCTGGCGCGCCTTCAGCGTGAAGATGTCGGGTGCGGTCTTGATCGAGAGCGCAGGATCGTCACTTTCGAAGAAGAAATCGATCTGCTTGGTGCCCAGCCCTTCGATATCGAAGGCATTACGCGAGACGAAATGTTTCAGATGCTCCACCGCCTGGGCCCGGCAGACGAAACCGCCGGTGCAGCGCGTGACCGAATCGAGCTTGCCGGTCTTCTCATTACGCTCCCGCACCGCATGGCTGCCGCAGACCGGACATTTTTCCGGGAAGGCGTATTTTGCCGCCCCGGCCGGTCGCTTTTCCAGAAGCACGTCCAGAACCTGCGGAATGACATCGCCGGCCCGCTGCACGATAACAGTGTCGCCGATGCGGATATCGTGATCTTCCGGGCGGATGCGCTCACCGCTATTCCCGATGCCCTCGATATAATCGGCATTATGCAGCGTGGCATTGGTAACGACGACACCGCCGACAGTGATGGGGGTAAGACGCGCGACAGGCGTCAGCGCGCCGGTGCGGCCAACCTGAATTTCGATATTTTCAACCGTCGTAAAGGCTTGCTCTGCTGGAAATTTATGTGCGGTCGCCCAACGCGGGCTGCGCGAGCGGAAGCCCAGCCGTTCCTGCAGATCAAGCCGGTCGACCTTGTAGACCACACCGTCGATATCGTAATCGAGATCGGGCCGCGCAACACCGATTTCATTATAATGCTCAAGCAATTGCTGGGCGGACGTGAATCGCTTCATCAGCGGATTAACCGGGAAACCCCACTCCCTGAACTTCTCGACGATGCCATATTGGGTATCAGCAATCCGCGTCGGCTGACCGCCATTCGAAACCTCGCCGAGGGCGTAGGCGAAAAACCGCAGCTTGCGTTTCGCCGTCACATTGGCGTCCAGCTGACGCAGGGAGCCGGAGGCAGTATTACGCGGGTTCACGTAGGTCTGCTTGCCTTCCGCTTCCATCTGGGCGTTGAGCGCCAGAAAGTCGCTTTTGGCCATATAGACCTCGCCGCGCACTTCCACCACATCGGGCGCATCGGCGGGCAGCTCGTTCGGAATTTCCTTGATGGTCCTGATATTGGGAGTGACATTTTCGCCGGTCGTGCCGTCACCGCGCGTCGCCGCTGTCTTCAGCCTGCGGTTTTCGTAGCGGATGGACATGGAAAGCCCGTCAATCTTCGGTTCCGCAGTGAAAGCAATGGAGTCATCAGGCAGATGCCCGAGGAAACGATAAACCGAACTGACGAAGTCGCGCAGATCTTCTTCCGAGAACGTATTGTCGAGCGACAGCATCGGTCGCGCATGCACGATGGGCGCAAAGGTCGGAAGCGGCGCGAAGCCTACTTTTTTCGATGGGCTGTCGGCCCGCACCAGCGCCGGGAAATTCGCTTCGATGGCGTCGTTGCGCCGCTTCAGCGCGTCATACTCCGCATCGGAAATCTCCGGCGCATCCTTGCCGTGGTAAAGCGCGTCATGGCGGGCAAGCTCGGCCGCCAGAAATGCAAGCTCCGAAGAGGCTTCAAGCTCGGTGAGGTTTTCAACGGGTTTCTGGTCTTTCGACATGACGGCCTCTTTTCGGAATTACCGAACGCTTTTAGCCGAAATAACAAACATTAAAAACAGTTTTGCCGCTGAGCTCACAATGCCGAAAGGCACTGCACTGGCATTGCCGCGAAGGGTCAGTCCTTGGCCGCGAGAAGACGAGCGGCAGCAGCCCTCGCCTCGTCGGTCACGGACGCGCCAGCAAGCATACGGGCGATCTCTTCGGTGCGGTGCTGCGGCTCCATCGTGGCGACGCGCGTGGCGATACGCTCGCTTCCATCGCCGGACGGACCCTTTGAAATGAGAAGATGGGTCGCCGCCCGTGCCGCCACCTGCGGCGCATGGGTGACGGAAAGGACCTGCACGGTTTTGGACAGGCGGCGCAGCCGCTGGCCGATGGCATCCGCCACCGCGCCACCGACACCCGTGTCGATTTCGTCGAACACCAGGGTCGGTGCCGAACCGCGATCCGCCAGCGCCACTTTCAGCGCCAGCAGGAAGCGGGACAATTCGCCGCCTGATGCGACCTTCATGATCGGCCCTGGGCGCGTGCCCGGGTTGGTCTGCACGTGGAATTCCACCGTATCGATGCCGTCGGCCGTCGCCTGCTCGGGATCGGAGGTGACCTCGACGGTAAACCGCGCCCGCTCCAGCTTCAACGCCGGAAGCTCGGCCATGACAGCGTTGGAAAGCGCTTCCGCTGCATTGCGGCGTTTGTCGGAAAGCGACTGCGCGGCACGGTCAAAATCAGCCTTCACGACGCCAAGATTGGCCTCGAGCTTGCCAAGCTTTTCTTCGCCGGCGTCGAGATCGGCGAGATCGGCCACCATTTTTTCGGCGAGAGCGGGGAGGTCTGGCACGGCGACATTATATTTGCGTCCGGCGGCGCGCAACGCGAACAGCCGCTCCTCCACCCGCTCCAGCTCGCGCGGATCGAATTCTGTGCGGCGCAGCGCCGCTTCCACTTCCATCTGCGCATTGGAAAGATTGTCCAGCGCGGCATCCAGCAATTGCACGGTGTCTTCCAGCAGCCCGGGAGCCTCGTGGCTCTTGCGCTCCAGACGCCGCATCATGGATGCTATGACAGGCACGGGCGAAGCATTGCCGTTCAGAAATTCGCTGGCTTCAGCAATATCGCCAGCGATGCGTTCGGATTTTTGCATCACCGCCCGGCGTTCGGCCAGTTCATCCTCCTCGCCATCGCGCGGTGAAAGAGTTTCCAATTCCTCGACGGAAGAGCGCAGGTAATCCGCCTCTCGCGCCGCAGCCTCGACTTTTGCGCGATGCGTCTTTAAGGCCCGGTCAGCATCTTTCCAGGTGCGATAGAATGCCTGAACAGCGCGAGCCTCTTCGCTCAGCCCGGCAAAGGCATCCAGCAGCGTGCGGTGCGCATCCGTATCGACAAGCGCACGATCATCATGCTGGCCGTGAATCTCGACCAGCATCTGACCAAGCTGGCGCATCATCTGCACGCTGATGGCCTGGTCGTTGATATAGGCCTTGGTGCGCCCGTCGGAAGATTGCACGCGGCGGAAAATCAGGTCGCCATCGTCATCGAGACCGTTTTCGCGCAGGAGAAGCCGTGTCGGATGATTGTTCGGCACCTCGAAAGTCGCGGTGACCTGCCCCTTTTCCTCCCCGTGGCGCACAAGGCCGCCATCGCCGCGGCCGCCAAGCGCCAGCGAGAGACTATCGAGAAGAATGGATTTGCCCGCACCCGTCTCGCCCGTCAACACGGAAAGGCCCGCCTCGAAACCGAGGTCGAGCCTTTCGATGAGAACGATATCGCGAATTGAGAGCTGGACCAGCATGGCCTATGCCCCGTCTCAGGCGCCGATGAGCTTCTTGCCGGCGCGCGAAATCCAGGACCCCTTATTCTCACGCGGCTCCAGGCCCTGGCCCTTCAGCAGCTTGTAGGAATCCGCATACCATTGGCTGTCGGGATAGTTGTTGCCGAGAACGGCAGCCGCAGTCTGCGCTTCGTCCACCAGGCCCATCGCGTAATAGGCTTCCGTCAGACGCGCCAGCGCTTCCTCGATCTGGTTGGTGTTCTGGTACTGCTCGACGACGATGCGGAAACGCGAAACGGCGGCGAGATATTCCTTGCGCTCAAGGTAATAACGACCGACCTGCATTTCGCGGCCGGCAAGCTGATCGCGCGCGAAACGGATCTTGGCCTGCGCATCCGCGACATATTCCGAATCGGGATAATCGTTGACGACCTTGTTCATCGCCTCAACTGTGCGCTGCGCGGCGCGCTGGTCCTGCGTGACGTCGGAAATCTGCTTCGAATAGGCAAGACCGATCATGTACTGAACGTAAGCGGCGTCCTTGGAACGCGGATATTGCCGCAGGAAACGGCTACCGGTGGTGATTGCCACATCGTTCTTGTTGGTGCGCGTGGCAATGAAGGTCTGCATGACAAGCGCCTTCTGGCCCCATTCGGTGAAGGGGTACTGCTTGTCGATCGCCTCGAACTTGCGTGAGGCTTCCGTCATATTGCCTTTGTTCATGTTCGCCAGCGCTTGCTTGTACAGAACGTCAGGCGGATCGGTCTCCACGCCAAGCTTGGTGATGTCGATATCGGGATCGGACTGGCAGGCCGTGACGACGACGCTCGCGCCGACCAACATCAACGAAACGGCGATCCCCCGCATCGTACCCTTCATTGCACCAGACCCTACATGCTTCATTCGACAGTTCCCACTTCCCGCGCAAATACATAAGCATCGGCTTTGTATTGGCGTTCTAGCCATAAAAGCATCCGCAGGGCAACGCAATGATGACGCATTAACGCATTTTTATGGCATCACCCCATGCAATCGCACGATTATCCGGCGATAATTTGCAACTTCCTGCTCCGTCTCACGAAAAAGCCGCCCCGAAGGAGCGGCTTTTTCTGTCAATTGATAGCCTTCAAAAGACCTTATGCGGACCAGGGGGCGAATTCGGGCATATTGACGGCCACAAATTCGCGGGCGCGCACCATCTGGTTGCGTGCGGCCGGAGCCTCTACGATCTCGTAAGCCGTACGGTCGCTCAGCAGGGCCTTCAGCGCATTGGCATTGACCTTGTGACCACCGCGATAAGAACGGTAGCAACCGATGAACTGAGCGCCCGCAAGTGCCAGGTCGCCCACCGCGTCAAGTGTCTTGTGGCGGACGAACTCGTCCTTGGCGTAACGCAGGCCTTCCATGTTGATGACGCTGTTGTCGTCGGAAATGACAACCGAATTCTCAAGCGAGGAGCCCAATGCATAACCGGCGGCCCAAAGGCGCTCGACATCACGCATGAAGCCGAAAGTACGGGCACGCGACAGTTCATTCTTGAACGTCTCTGCCGTCAGGTCACCCTTCCAGGACTGCTTGCCGATGAGCGGCGTGTCGAAATCGATGTCGACCTCGAAGCGCGTACCGTCATAAGGACGGAACTCCGCCCAGGACGCACCCGAATCGACACGCACCGGCTTGGTGACCCTGATATAGCGGCGCTTCACGCCAAGGTTCTTGATGCCGACCGATTCGATCGCTTCAATGAAGGGAGCAGAGCTGCCATCCATGATCGGGGCTTCCGGACCGTCTACCTCGACGACAAGGTTGTCGAGGCCCATGGCGTAGATGGCGGCCATGACGTGCTCGATCGTCGCTACCGACTGGGAAATCGAACGGCCAAGCACGGTGCACAGATCGGTATTGCCGACATTGGCAGACACTGCCTTCAGCTCGGTGACGCTGCCATTGTCATGGAGGCGATGGAAGACGATGCCCGTTCCAGCTTCTGCGGGCTGGAACGTCATCGAGACCGGATTGCCGGAATGCACACCAATGCCTTTAAGCTGAACGGCATGTGCGATAGTTGTCTGAAATCCGAGCAGTCCGATAGTCATTAGTGTATGCCTTTTTTGCAAACCGCGCCGCTTGGGGCCAGCGCCGTTCAAGTTTTCAAGCCGGGTTTTAACGACCGGCGAAGTCAGTCTGTTCCTTTACCCAGCCTCATACATACGCACATGTACGTGCCACGACAAATCACTGTTCGTTTCGGATTGTTACATGCGTAAGTAGCTGACAACGCTAATTAATTTAGTGTTAATAACGTAAAATAAACAAAACGCCCGGATCGTCGGATCCGGGCGTTTCGAGAGGCTATTGGAATCGCATTCAGTTGGACTGGCGGCGCAGGAAGGCCGGGATTTCCAGCTGGTCATCATCGTGGTGGCTGGACGATGCAGGCGTTGCACGGCCGTGATCGTCGAGCTGGCCGCGACGCGGTGCGTAGAGGCTTGCTTCCGGCGAAAGCGGTGCGCGGCGCTGCGGTGCCATGCTCGGCGCATCCATCATGTCGGAAGGAACTTCTTCTTCTTCGCGGCGACCAAGCGAGTTGGTGATGCGCTTCAGAAGACCCATCGGGCCACGCTCTTCCTGGGCAGCAGGAGCAGCATGGGTGCGGTGGTCCAGCTCGGCCTTAACGACCGGCGGGAAGTCTTCGACCTTCGGCATGCGGACCGGCTCAGGCTGGCGGGCAACCGGTGCAGGTTCCTGATAGACGGGAGCCTGCGGCTGCTGCATGCGCGGTGCCGGAGCAGCATGCTGTTCCGGAGCGTGATAGACCGGTGCCGGAGCAACCGGAGCCGGAGCGGCCTGCTGAACCGGCTGGGCCGGACGAAGTGCCGCCGGTGCTTCAGCCGGAGAGGATGCGAACAGCTTGCTCTGCGGACGGAAGTCCTGGGCCGGCTGCTGATGTGCGGCAAAACCGAGTTCACGTTCCATTTCGGCTTCTGCCGAACGGATGGTCTGGGCGATCGGGTCTACGGCCTTCGGTGCCTGCGAAACTGCGGCAGGCTGTACTGCGGCCGGAGCGGGAGCAACGGCCGCGGAAGGACGGATAAGCGGCTTTGCAGCGGCGGCTGCGGCGCGCATTTCGGCAACGTTCTGTTCGCCGACGCCCGCAACGCGGTCAATGCCGGTTGCAACGACGGAGACGCGGATGAGGCCTTCAAGCGCTTCATCGAAGGTTGCGCCGAGGATGATGTTCGCATCCGGATCAACTTCTTCGCGAATACGGGTCGCAGCTTCGTCGACTTCGAAGAGGGTGAGGTCGCGACCGCCGGTGATGGAGATCAAGAGGCCCTGTGCACCCTTCATCGAGGTTTCGTCGAGCAGCGGGTTGGCGATCGCCGCTTCCGCGGCCTGCATTGCGCGGCCCGGACCGGAAGCCTCGCCGGTGCCCATCATCGCGCGGCCCATTTCGCGCATGACCGAACGGACGTCGGCGAAGTCGAGGTTGATGAGACCTTCCTTCACCATCAGGTCGGTAATGCAGGCAACGCCGGAATAGAGAACCTGGTCGGCCATGGCGAAGGCGTCCGCAAAGGTCGTCTTGTCATTGGCAATACGGAAGAGGTTCTGGTTCGGAATGACGATCAGCGTATCGACGGACTTCTGCAGTTCCTCGATGCCCTGTTCGGCAAGACGCATGCGGCGGCCGCCTTCGAAGTGGAAAGGCTTGGTGACGACGCCAACCGTCAGGATGCCCTTGTTGCGCGCAGCCTGCGCGACAACAGGAGCAGCACCGGTGCCGGTGCCGCCGCCCATGCCGGCGGTGACGAAGCACATATGCGTGCCGTTAAGGTGATCGATGATCTCGTCGATGCATTCTTCAGCGGCAGCGCGCCCGACTTCCGGCTGGGAACCGGCGCCGAGACCTTCAGTGACGTTGACGCCGAGCTGAATGACCCGATCTGCCTTCGTCATGGTCAACGCCTGGGCATCCGTGTTGGCGACAACGAAGTCGACGCCCTGGAGGCCAGCCGTGATCATGTTGTTGACAGCGTTACCACCACCGCCACCGACACCGAAGACGGTGATGCGTGGCTTCAGCTCTGTGATATCAGGCTTCTGCAGCTGTATCGTCATTTTAACATTCCTTCTTTCTCTGGCCGCATCGCCCCGCTGGCCGATTCTTGAAACTCAACTCTGAAACCTCCGGCTTGCGCCCCGAGGCTACTCAAAAACTCTCTTTCAGCCATTGCCCCACCCGGGCTATCCGGCCGCTACCGTTACCAAACGGCGAGAACATTCCGCCTTGCGCCGCATGAATTTCGATGTCCGCCACCTGCGGATAGATCATCAGTCCGCAGGCGGTTGAAAACGCCGGGCCCTTTGCCGCGACCGGAAGACCAGCCACGCCCATGGGGCGGCCGATGCGAACGTTGCGGGCAAGAATGCGCCGCGCCGTTTCCGGCAGCCCCGTCAGCTGGCTCGCGCCGCCGGTCAGGACGACGCGCTTGCCGACGATGGGGCTGAAGCCGGACTTCTGGATACGATCACGGATCAATTCCAGCGTCTCTTCGATACGTGCCCGCACGATGCGGGTAACCAATGCTCTTGAAACTTGCGATGGTTGATCGCGATCATCTTCGCCAATCGGCGGGATCGAAATCATGTCGCGCTCATCCGCGCCATTCAGCAAAGCCGAACCATGCACCACCTTCAGTCTCTCCGCATCTTCGATTCGTGTCGAGAGGCCTCGTGCAAGATCTGTTGTAACGTGATGGCCGCCAAGGCCGATCGCGTCCGTATGGATGAGCCGGCCCTCGGCAAAAACCGAGATCGTCGTCGTGCCGCCGCCCATGTCGATGGCGGCGCAGCCGAGTTCGACTTCATCGTCCACCAGTGCTGCTAGACCGCTGGCATAGGGCGTCGCGACCATGCCCTCGACGGACAGATGCGCGCGGTTGACGCAAAGTTCGAGGTTCTTCAGCGCCGTGCGTTCGACAGTCACCACATGCATGTCAACGCCGAGAAGATCGCCGTACATCGACAGCGGATCGCGGATACCGCGCTCGCCATCCAGCGAATAGCCCGTCGGCAGCGAATGCAGGATCGCCCGGTCCTGACGCATGGACTGCTGGCTTGCCGCCACCAGAACCTTGCGCAGATCGCTTGCTTCCACTTCCTGCCCGCCGAGATCGATGCTCGCGGTGTAGATATCGCTTGCTAGTCTTCCTGCCGAAACATTGACGATCAGGCTGTCGACGGTCAGGCCCGCCATGCGCTCAGCCGCATCGACTGAAAGACGAATGACGCCTTCCAGCGCGTCGAGGTCAGCAATCACGCCAGACTTCACGCCGCGCGAACGCTGGTGGCCGATGCCGATGATTTCGACCTTATGGGTGCGGCCAGGCAGGATTTCGCTTTCCTGACGCGGCGTCAGCCGGCCGATCATGCACACGACCTTGGTCGACCCGATGTCGAGCACCGAAACGATGTGGCTGCGCTTGGAAGAAAGCGGCTTCAGACGAGGCAGACCGAAATGGGAAGAACCGAAAAAGCTCATGTGTTCTTCTCCGCTTTCTTGAGAGCCTTGGTGCGCGCATCGACGGCAGCCTGGCGGCGTTCGGCGGCACCTTCGGTCAGCTGGATCGTTGTACGGTCGGACAGGCGCAGGTCCACGGCAGCGACATCGCGCGACAGAACTTTCTCTTCCAGATCGAGCCGCGCCAGCAACTGCAGCGCCTGCGGCAGGTTTTCTTCTGGCAGCTTGACGACGATGCCGTTGTCGAGATGCAGGTCCCAGCGGCGGCCGGCGATACGCACGTAGGCTCGGACGCGGCTGCGGATTTCCGGCCAGTCAGCCAGCTGCTCGACGAAACCGGCAGCACCGGTTTCCGCGTCGCGGCCGACGAAAAGCGGCAGCGAGGCAAACTTGTTGTCACGCAGCGGCGCGATGACACTGCCGCTCTTTTCGATCAGCGACAGCTCCGAGCCGTGCTGCCAGATGCCGAAAGCCTCACGCTCCTTCAGACGAACCTCGACCGTCTTCGGATAGATCTTGCGGATATCGACATCCTCAACCCAGGGAAGCTGCACCAGCTTGCGGCGCGCGGCGTCGATGTCGAGCGCGATCAGGGACGTGCTGCCATCGAGACCGAGAAGCTGGAAGACATCGATTTCGGAGGTCTGCAGGTTGCCGGAGACCTTCACGTCCTCAACGGCGAAACCGGCCGCGGAGGTCGTTGCCTGCGTGACGATATTCGTATGGCCGCCGAGTGACATGCCATAAAGCCCGGTCGCCGCATAAAAGGCGACGGCCGCAATCGTACCGGTATGGGCGGGAATGTGGATACGTCCGGTCGCAAGGCTGACGCCGAAACGCACGACGCGACGCAGCGGACGCGGCAACACCATGCGATCGTCGGCACTGGCCGCCGCCGCGAATTGCTCGCGCTTTTTTGCCGTCGACTTTTTGCCGATCACCGCAAACACGAAGCGTCCTCCACCATCCAGCTGACAAGGTTACCAAAGGAGCGGCCAGCATGGGCCGCCATTTCAGGCACCAGGGAGGTCGGCGTCATGCCCGGCTGTGTATTCACTTCAAGCCAGATAACTTCGCCATCTTCTGAGAAACGGTCGTCGTAACGAAAGTCTGAACGGCTTACGCCACGGCACCCGATCGCCCGATGCGCCATAACCGCCAGTGTTTGAATTTTTTGGTAAATTTTCGGTGAAATTTCTGCGGGAATGACATGTTTCGAGCCACCAGCAGCGTATTTCGCGTCGTAATCATAGAAATTGTGACCGAGCGGCACCACTTCGGTGACGCCCAGCGCCTCGCCGTCGAGCACCCCGCAGGTCAGTTCGCGGCCATGGATATAACGCTCGACCATGACATGGTCGCCGTATTTCCATTCAGAGGACGTGAGTATCTGCGGCGGGTGCGACTGGTCTTCCTTGACGATAACGACGCCGAAGCTCGAGCCTTCGCGCACCGGCTTCACCACATAAGGCGGCGCCAGCGGATGTTCGCTGGTGAAATCGAAGCGGTTCATGACTCGCTCGGCGGCGACAGGAATGCCGGCAGCAGCAGCAACCTTCTTGGCCTGCGCCTTGTCCATCGCAAGCGCCGAGGCGAGCACGCCGGAATGGGTATAGGGAATGGCGAGATATTCGAGGATGCCCTGAATGGTGCCGTCTTCGCCGAAGGGCCCATGCAGCGCGTTGAAAGCGACGTCCGGGCGCAGCGCATCAAGCACGGCGGCGACATCGCGGCCGACATCGACACGGGTGACCTTGTAGCCCTCGTCTTCCAGAGCCTGCGCGCAAGCGTTGCCCGACGACAGGCTGACCGGCCGCTCCGACGAAAATCCACCCATAAGAACAGCTACGTGCTTGCCGCTCATCGATACCTCTGACACCAACTCTCCGTTACGGACCACGCTCCGAACCGACCGGATTTCACGAACGGTGATTCTGGCACATGACCCTTGAGACCAGTTAAACGCCATTAAGGTTAATGAATCGTTTACTTTCGTTAACCGCCGCGCCCAACATGCCGAGTTTGTTAAAGAATCAGCATTGATCCGAATTCCCTCCTTGGAATCAGAGAGTTGCGCGGAATGCAACATGCAGGTTTTCAATGATCGGAAATAAAACGACGCCGGCGCGTCTGCTGCCGCGCGACAAAGGCAAGGCCGAAACGTTAACAGACGGGATTATTCCCCAGGCAAATTATCTGCCGTTTCAGGGTTTTAAAACCGCAGCCTGAATCAGTCTCTCAATCGACGAACGTTCTCCGAGGCCGTGACCACACGTGTCGCCCTGATGGATCACATTATCTGCATTATTTCTTTTTTAGCATTCCATAAGAACAAAAATTGCGTTAACGCAGATGTCGCCTCCCAAGGCATGACATTGCAATCATCCAAAATGGAACCAATACCATGACCGACGCGATATCTCCGGTATCGCCGACCGCTGACAATTCGAACGCTGTAAAGACAAATTCGCCTGCACGAGTTCTCACTGCCAGTCTGGTCGGTACGACCATCGAGTTTTTCGATTTCTACGTTTACGCCACGGCCGCAGTGCTCGTGTTCCCGACATTGTTCTTCCCGAACAATGATCCGATGACGGCGCTTCTGGCGTCTTTCGCAACTTTCTCCATCGCCTTTTTCGCCCGCCCCCTCGGCGCCGTGGTCTTCGGCCACTATGGGGACCGCGTTGGCCGCAAGACGACGCTTGTCGCGGCGCTGCTGACCATGGGTGTCTCGACGGTCGTGATCGGCCTGCTGCCGTCCTATGAGACGGCCGGCGTTCTGGCGCCGCTGCTGCTCGCACTTTGCCGCTTCGGCCAGGGCTTCGGTCTCGGTGGCGAATGGGGCGGTGCCGTCCTGCTCGCGACGGAAAACGCCCCTCCCGGCAAGCGCAGCTGGTACGGCATGTTCCCGCAGCTTGGCGCACCCGTCGGCCTGTTCCTCTCGTCAGGCGTGTTCTGGATCCTGCTGCACTTCATGTCGCAGGAAGCGCTTCTCAGCTGGGGCTGGCGCATTCCCTTCGTCGCCTCGATCATCCTGATCGCGGTCGGCATGTGGGTTCGCCTGTCGATCACCGAAACGCCCGACTTCCAGAAGGCCATCGAAAAGGAAGAACGTGTGGCCGTGCCGGTTGCGGAACTGTTCCGCAACCACAAGCGCAGCCTCGTGCTCGGCACCTTTGTGGCGCTCGCCACCTTCGTGCTCTTCTACATCGGCACGGCCTATCTGCTCTCCTACAACGTCAAGGTCCTGAAAATTCCGTTCCTCGACGCGCTGGAAGTGCAGATCCTCGGCTCCGTCGTTTTCGGTATCTTCATTCCGATTGCCGGCAAGCTTGCGGAAAAATTCGGTCGCCGCGAAATTCTGATCCTGACGACAGTGCTGATCGGCCTGTTCTCCTTCCTGCTGCCCGGCCTGATGACCGGCAGCGAAGGCTCGATCTTCGTCTTCGCGGCTCTCGCGATGATGCTGATGGGCATGACCTACGGCCTGATCGGAACGGCGCTCGCCGCCCCCTTCCCGACCCGCGTCCGCTATACCGGCTCTTCGATCACCTTCAACATGGCCGGCATCTTCGGCGCGTCGCTGGCGCCTTACATCGCCACATGGCTGCAGGTGAACTACGGCATGGGCTATGTCGGCTATTACCTCTGCGTATCCGCGCTCATCACGCTCGCCTGCATTCTTCTGTCCCGCAAGGACGAAGTCTGAGTCCATAGATACCGACAGTAACAAAAAGCCCGCGAAACGAGAGTTTCGCGGGCTTTAATGTGTTTACATCTTAGCAAGGCCGACTGGCATCAAGCCCCCAGAAAAGGCTCCACTTCACGACCGGGCATGAACAGCCCGAGCCGCTTGATTTCCCACTCAAGCCGAATGCCCGATTTGTCAAACACGCGCTTGCGGATGGTCTCGCCTAGATATTCCAGATCGTAACCGGTCGCATGGCCGGTATTGATCATGAAATTGCAATGCAGTGATGACATCTGCGCGCCGCCGATCACGAGACCACGACCGCCCGCCTCATCGATAAGCTCCCATGCGGAATGACCTTCGGGGTTCTTGAAGGTCGAGCCGCCGGTCTGTTCGCGGATTGGCTGCACGGTTTCACGGTGATGACGCACCGCATCCATATCGGCGCGGATTTTCGCCTTGTCCTCGGGATAGCCCTCGAAGAGCGCACCGGTGAAGATCAGGCCTGCGTCGGCGCCGGAATGACGATAGCTGTAGCCCATATCGGCATTGGAAAGCACATGCTGGTTGCCCTGACGGTCGACCGCGTAGACTTCCACGACACGTTCACGCGTCTCGCCGCCGTTTGCGCCCGCATTCATGCGCAGCGCTCCGCCGATGGAGCCCGGAATGCCGTAATAGAAGTGGAAGCCGCCAATGCCATTATCCATGGCCATGGCTGCAATATGCTTGTCCGGGCAGATCGCGCCCGCCTTGATGCGGTTTTCACCGGCAAGCTCCACCTGGCCGAAGCCCTTGGCGGACAGGCGCACGACCACGCCCGGAATACCGCCGTCACGCACCAGAAGGTTCGAGCCGACGCCAACCACGGTCAGCGGCACATCTTCCGGCAGAATTTTCAGGAAGGCAATCAGATCATCCGTATCGTGCGGCTGGAACATCACCTCCGCAAGACCGCCGGCTCTGAACCACGTCACGCGGTCCATAGGCGCATCCGGTGTCAGACGTCCCCGCAATTCCTTTACCCCGTCGCCGAGCCTCCCCAGCAATTTAACCCCATCGACCTGTCTCATTCAGACTTTCCTGATATGCTCTTCAATTCCGAAGGCAGCGACGCTGCCCATTGCGTGATATTCCCAGCCCCCAAGAGAACCACGAAATCACCCGGATTCGCAATGGCTGCGACCTGTGACGCAAGGTCCTCCCGCTTTTCGAGGAAACGCGCGTCACGGTGGCCAGCGGCCTTGATGGCCGAAACCAGCGCTTCGGAGCTTGCGCCTTCGATGGGATCTTCGCCCGCTGCATAAACCGGAGCAAGAAGAATCGTATCGGCATCGTTGAAACAATGCGCGAAATCATCAAACAGGCTCGAAAGACGGCTGTAACGGTGGGGCTGGTGCACGGCGATGATGCGGCCCTTGCAGGCTTCCCGCGCCGCCTTCAGCACGGCCTTGATCTCGACCGGGTGGTGACCGTAATCGTCGAAGACCTGCACCCCGTTGGCTTCGCCCGTCAGCGTGAAGCGCCGCTTGACGCCGCCGAAGGAGGCAAGCCCCTTCTTGATGTCGGCTTCCGAAATACCGAGACGATTGGCAACCGCGATTGCCGCTGTCGCATTCGAAACGTTATGGCGGCCGGGCATCGGCAGGACGAGGTCCTTGAAAGAGAAAATCTTGCCGGTGCGGCGACGGCGGATTTCCACGTCGAAGACCGAGCGCGTACCATCGATGCGCACATTCGAAAACCGCACGTCGGCCTGCGGGTTCTCGCCATATGTGATGACCTTGCGGTCCTCGATCCGGCCAACCAATGCCTGTACTTCGGGATGATCGAGGCACATGACGCCGAAACCGTAGAAAGGCACATTCTCGACGAACTGACGGAATGCGGCGCGTACGGCGTCGAAATTGCCGTAATGGTCGAGATGTTCCGGATCGATATTGGTGATGACGGCGACGTCGGCCGGCAGCTTCAGGAAAGTGCCGTCGGACTCGTCGGCCTCCACCACCATCCACTCACCCTCACCCATGCGGGCATTGGTGCCATAGGCATTGATGATGCCGCCATTGATGACGGTCGGGTCGAGATTGCCGGCTTCCAGGAGCGTGGCGACCATGGAGGTCGTCGTCGTTTTGCCGTGCGTGCCGCCGATGGCAATGGCGTTACGGAAGCGCATCAGCTCGGCCAGCATTTCCGCGCGGCGCACGATCGGCAGGTGCTTTTCCCGCGCGGCGACGAGCTCCGGATTGTTCTTCTTGATAGCGGTCGAAACGACGACGACCTCTGCATCGCCGATATTGTCAGCCGTGTGGCCCACAAAAACCTCGATGCCCTTGTCACGCAGACGCTGCACATTGGCGCTGTCGGCCTGGTCCGATCCCTGCACCCGGTGGCCGAGATTGTGAAGCACTTCGGCAATGCCGCTCATGCCGATCCCGCCTATGCCGATGAAATGCACAAGGCCTATGGCTTTCGGCATCTTCATGCCCCAACTCCTTCAATATTCTTCTTGAATTCCTGTACGGACCGGCCAGAGGCAATCGCCTCCACCAGATCGGCCAGCACATCCGCCGCGTGCGGTTTGCCGGTTGCCTTCGCCGCCGCCGCCGTTGCGGAAAGCCGCTCGGGTTCGGCAAGCGCCGAGGACAGCAGGCCGGAGAGCTTCTGCGGCGAGAGCTCCGCCTGCTTGATGACGCTTGCCCCACCCGCCGCCGAAAGCGCAGCCGCGTTCGCCGCCTGATCATGATCCAGCGCATGCGGATAAGGCACGAGGATCGACGGACGGCCGATCACCGAAAGCTCCGATACCGTCGAAGCGCCCGAGCGGCTGATGACCAGATCGGCCTCGCCGATACGCGACGCCATATCGCCGAAGAAGGGCGAAACATCCGCCTTCACGCCGAGCTTCTGGTAGGACGCGATGACGCTGTCCTTGTCTTCCGGCCGCGCCTGCTGGGTGACGACGATGCGCTTGCGCTGCTCGTCTTTCAGGAGGCAGATTGCGGCGGGTACCGCGCTCGAGAAAAACTGCGCGCCCTGGCTGCCGCCAAAGACAACGAGCTGGAAAGGCTCGCCTGTCTGCGAGGCCGTGTAGGGTATTTCAGATGCCGCCAGCACCGCTGGGCGCACCGGATTACCGGTCGCGACGGTCTTGTCGGAATATTGACCATTGGCGGGCGGCAGGAAGCCGCCGGCAATTGCCTTTACCCGCCCGGCAAGTGCCTTGTTGGCGCGGCCCATCACGGCGTTCTGTTCGTGAATAATCGACGGCACTCCAAGCCCGGTGGAGGCCAGCAGCGGCGGCACGGTCGGATAGCCGCCGAAACCGACAACCGCGACCGGCTTCAGTTTTGCGACCAGCCGACGCGCCGCGCGCAGGCCAACCCAGAGCTTCCAGAGCGAACCCGCCACGGAAATTGGGTTTTTGGAGCCGATGGTGGCAGACGGAACCACATGAATTTCATCTGCCGGAAACTTGCCCGCATAACGCTCGGCGCGACTGTCGGTGACGAGATGCACCTGATAACCGCGTGCCTTCAGCGTATGCGCCAGCGCTTCTGCCGGAAACACATGGCCGCCGGTTCCACCGGCGGCAAGAAGAACAATACCCTTGCTCATGATCGTTTACTCCGCGGGAACGCCGGAACCAACGCGGAAGAAACTCCGCTCCTGCGCCCGCTTTTCGGGTCTGTGGCGTGTCAATGCCAGAAGGAAACCGGCGGTCACGCATATCGCCATCATTGACGAACCACCATAGGAAATCAGCGGCAAGGTCATGCCCTTGGCAGGCATCAGTTCCAGATTGACGCCGATATTGATCATCGACTGCATGCCGATCTGCAGCACAAGGCCAGCCACGGCGAAGCGGCAGAAATCGTCCTTTTCCTTGAAGGCGTGCGACAGGCCGCGCAGCACGATGAAGGCGAAGATGGCAACAAGAAACATGCAGAAAACGATGCCGAATTCTTCCGCCGCAACCGAGAAGATGAAGTCGGTATGGCTATCGGGAATGATGCGCTTGACGATACCCTCACCCGGTCCGCGACCGAACCAGTCGCCACGAATGATCGCTTCACGCGCCGTGTCCACCTGGAACGTGTCGCCCTCACCCGTCCAGAAACGGTCGATACGGCCGGCCACGTGCGGCAGCATGAGGTAGGCGGAGATGATGCCGCCGACGCCGAGACCACCGAGCATGATGATCCAGAACCACGGCACACCCGCCATGAAGAACATGCCGCCCCAGACAACGGAAGTCAGGATCGTCTGGCCGAAGTCAGGCTGGGCGATGAGAAGTGCGGCCACGATTCCGAAGGTGATGATCGCAAAGAGATTGCCCGGAATTTCCGGATGGCGCGCCCGCTCCGCAAAAAGCCATGCGCAGACGATGACGAAAGCCGGCTTCATGAATTCCGAAGGCTGGATCGAGAAAGTGCCGATGGAAATCCACCGCCGCGCGCCCTTCACCTCGATGCCGAAGAACAGTGCAAAGATCATCATCAGCAGCGAGGCGATCAGCATGATGACCGCCACGCGGCGCACCTGGCGCGGCGACAGGAAGGACAAGCCGACCATGATCGCCAGCGATGGCACCATGAACATGGCCTGACGCTCAACAAAAAAGAAGCTGTTGAGGCCGATACGCTCGGCAACGGCCGGCGACGCCGCGAAGGACAGCATCAGGCCGATGCCCATCAGCGCGATGAATGCCGCCAGAAAGAAACGGTCGATGGTCCAGAACCATTCCGCGACCGGACCGCGATCAACTCGGCTTACCATGGCCTTCAGCCCCCTTTTCCAGAGTGAACGAGCATCGTCATGCCATCGAGCGCCGCGACCTGCGCGACAAACGAATCACCTCTCACTTCAAAGTTCTTATATTGATCGAAACTTGCGCAAGCCGGGGACAACATCACGATATTGCCGGGCGTCGCGTCTTTTTCCGCATCCGCCGCCGCATGCTGCACGGCCTTGTCCAGGGTGCCGGATATTTCGTAGGGCACCGCTTCACCGAGCGTCGCTGCAAATTCCGCCGCCGCCTCGCCGATCAGATAGGCTTTTGCAATGCGCGGGAAAAGCGGTGAAAGGCTGGCAATCCCGCCGGCCTTCGGCAGACCGCCGGCGATCCAGTAAATGCGGTCAAAGCTCGAAAGCGCAGGTGCCGCCGCATCGGCATTGGTGGCCTTGCTGTCATTGACGAAGGTGACATTGCCGCGTCGGCCAACCGGCTGCATGCGATGCTTGAGGCCGGGGAAGGATTTGAGACCTGCACGAACTTCATCCTCGGAAACACCGACTGCAAGGCAGGCCGCAATTGCCGCCGCCGCATTTTGCGCATTGTGGCTGCCGCGAAGCGTCTGGATACCGTCGAGATCGACCAGTAACGACGAAGTTCCCCCATGCGCCCGCAGGATGCGGCTGCCCTCGGCATAAAGACCTTCGGAAACAACATTGCGCTTGGAAATGCGCTCGACCCTGACGCCGGCACGCTCAACGCGATCGGCAATCAGCGTCGAGTAGCTGTCATCGACACCGACAATCGCCGTGCCGCTGCCGGCAACGAGCCGTTCCTTGACGTCGGCATAGTGCTGCATCGTACCGTGCCGGTCGAGATGATCGGGGGTGAGATTGAGAAGAATGCCGGCTGTTGGATTGATCGTGGGCGCCAGGTCAATCTGGTAGGACGAGCACTCAACAACGTAGAAGCGTCCCGCCTTCGGCGGATCGAGGCTAAGCACTGCCGTGCCGATATTACCGCCGAGCTGCGTATCGCGACCAGCCGATTTCAGAATATGTGCGATCAGCGCCGTGGTGGTCGACTTGCCGTTGGTCCCGGTAATCGCAATGAAGGGGCAATCCGGCGCGTGGGCGCGACGTTCTCGGACAAAGAGCTCGATATCGCCGATGATCTCGACGCCGGAGGCTTTCGCCAGATCGACGGACCAGTGCGGCTTCGGATGCGTCAGCGGCACGCCCGGTGCCAGCACGAAGGAGGAGAAACTCGACCAGTCAATCGTCCGAAGATCCGCCGTCTTGATGCCCTCGGCCTCGGCCTTTGCAACGCTGTCAGGATTATCATCGAAAGCCACGACGTCGGCACCGCCGGCGACCAGCGCCCGGGCCGTGACAAGACCCGAACCGCCGAGCCCGAAGAGAGCGACTTTCTTACCCTTAAACGACGTGACCGGGATCATCGCTCACCTCAGCTTCAGGGTAGCGAGGCCAAGCAGCGCGAGGCCAACGGAAATGATCCAGAAACGGATGACCACCTGGCTTTCCGTCCAGCCCTTTTTCTCGAAATGGTGATGGATCGGCGCCATCAGGAAGACGCGCCTGCCGGTGCGCTTGAACCAGAAGACCTGGATGATGACCGACAGGGTTTCCATGACGAAGAGACCGCCGACGATGACCATGACGATCTCGTGCTTGGTGGCGACTGCGATGGAGCCGATCAGGCCACCCAGCGCGAGCGAACCCGTATCGCCCATGAAGATGGCGGCGGGCGGCGCATTAAACCACAGAAAACCGAGGCCGGCACCGATGACGGCGCCGACAATAACGGCGAGTTCACCCGTGCCGGGCACGAAATTGATCTGCAGGTAATTGGCAAAAACGGCGTTACCGGCGAGATAGGCGATCACACCGAAAGTGGCGGCCGCGATCATGACCGGCACGATGGCGAGCCCGTCGAGACCGTCGGTCAGGTTCACCGCATTCCCCGCGCCGACGATGACGAAAGCACCGAACAGCACGAAGAAATAACCGAGATTGATCACAAATTCCTTGAAGAAGGGAAAAGCGATGGAGCTGCCGAGCGTGCCGCCATGCGGTGCCGAGGCAAGCGCCATCTTCATCATGAAGAACACGGCAATCGCCGCGATCAGGAATTCGATGCCGAGACGAGCCTTGCCGGAAAAACCCTTGTCGCTCTGTTTCGTCACTTTCAGATAATCGTCGTAGAAGCCGATGGCTCCGAAACCAAGCGTCACCATTAGAACGGCGACGACATAGACATTCGACAGGTCGCCCCACAGAAGCGAACCGCCGAGAATGCCGGCGAGGATCATCAAGCCGCCCATGGTCGGGGTGCCGGCCTTCTTGAAATGCGTCTGCGGTCCATCGGCGCGGATCGGCTGGCCTTTGCCCTGGCGCACGCGCAGCGAATTGATGATGGCCGGTCCAAACAGGAAGACGATCAACGCAGAGGTGAACATCGCCGCCCCCGCCCGGAAGGTGATGTACCGGAACAGGTTGAAGATTTGAATTTTATCCGACAGTTCGACGAGCCAGATCAGCATAATTGCCCTTTCAAAAGGCTATTTCAGACTTGGCGTTCCGTCTCGGGGAATGCCGGATACTTGTCAAGCAGGGCGGCGACAATCTTGCCGAAACCAAGCCCAAGTGACGATTTTACCATCAGCGCGTCTCCCGGTTGCACCCATTGCAGGGCGAAATCGGTGAGTTCCGCCGTCGTCGGGAACCAGATGACGGTGACGCTGTCAGGCAGCGCGTCCCGCAAAGCGGCCATCGCCTCGCCTGCCAGCCACACATGTTCGATACCCGCCGCAAGCAATGGCCCGGCCAATTCCTCATGCAGTTGTGCCGAAAATTCGCCCATCTCCAGCATGTCGCCGAGAACGGCAACGCGACGGCCATGGCCCTGCGTCGGCGTTTCCGCCAGCACCGCGATTGACGCCCGCATGGAGGCAGGATTGGCGTTGTAGCTTTCATCGATCAGAAGGAAGGAGCCGCCGTTGATCTGCAGATGGTGGCGCTGGCCACGCCCCTTCACCGCCTCAAGCGATCCCAGCGCTTCGAAAGCACGGTCGAGATTGGCGCCCGTGATCGCCACTGCGCCAAGCACCGCCATCGCATTGTCCGCAATGTGCCGGCCCGGAATGTTGAGATGCAGCTCGCTGGTTTCGCCGTTCAGGATCGCCCAGATCGTCGAGCCAGTCGTCGTGCTCTCGAAATCCGCGAGGCGGAAATCCGCCTTGGCATGCTGACCGAAGGTCAGGATGTGTTCGATGCCCTGCTCCTGCGCGGCCTCTTCAAGCTGCTCGAACTGGGCATTGTCACGATTGAGGATGACGGAACCGCCCTGCTCCACGCCCTCGAAAATCTCCGCCTTGGCGGCGGCGATCTCTTCGATGTTGTTGAAGTTGCCGAGATGGGCAGGCGCGATGGTGGTGATGATCGCCACATGTGGGCGGACCATCTTCACCAAAGGCCGGATTTCGCCGGAATGGTTCATGCCGATTTCGAACACGCCGAATTCAGTATCGGCGGGCATGCGGGCAAGCGTCAGCGGCACACCCCAATGGTTGTTGAAGGAAGCCACCGCCGCATGCACCCGGCCCGATGGCGCGAGCGCCTGCCGCAGCATTTCCTTCGTCGTCGTCTTGCCGACCGAGCCCGTCACCGCGATGATGCGCGCCGATGTTCTTTGACGCGCCGCGATGGCAAGCTTGCCAAGGGCTGCAAGAACATCTTCGACCACGATCATCGGCACCGTCAGGCGGCCGAGCGCTGGCAGCTTGGCTTCAGCAACGACCAGAAGTCCTGCCCCGTTGGCAACCGCGAAACTCGTATAGTCGTGACCGTCGACACGATCACCCTTGATGGCGAAGAAAGCTTCACCCGGCTTCACCGTCCGGCTGTCGATGGAAATGCCGGTGATTCCTGTCGGCAGGTTGCCCACCGGGCGTCCTGCGGTGATGGCGATCATATCGGCGACTGTCCATAACCAGCTCAAATTTTCGATCCTTCCAGCGCTGCCAGTGCAGTGCGCACCTGTTCATGATCGGAAAAAGGCAGTGTCACGGAGCCAACGATCTGCCCTTCTTCATGCCCTTTGCCCGCGACGATCAGCGTATCGCCATGCGACAGCATCGATACCGCATGGCGGATCGCCTCGGACCTGTCGCCAATTTCCAGAGCGTCGGGCGCCGCCGCCATCACCTCGGAGCGGATCGTCGCCGCGTCTTCCGAGCGCGGATTGTCGTCCGTGACGATGACGATGTCGGAAAGACGGGTCGCGACCTCGCCCATGATCGGGCGTTTGCCCTTGTCGCGGTCGCCGCCGCAGCCGAAAACGGTGATGATGCGGCCGGAGGTGAAGGGCCGGACCGAGGTCAGCACGTTTTCCAGCGCATCGGGCTTGTGGGCGTAATCCACATAGGCAAGCGCGCCGTTTTTCGTTTGTCCCACTAATTCGAGACGGCCGGCAGCGCCGACAAGCTTTTCGAGCGCCTTGAGCGCCGTTGCGGCGGGAACACCCGTCGACATGGCAAGACCGGCGGCAACAAGCGCATTGGCCACCTGGAAATCACCCGCGAGCGGGATATCGACTTCGTGGATGACGCCGTCATGATGCACTTCGATCATCTGCTTGTGGCGGAAATGCTCAACGCGCTTCAAAGCGAGATATTGCCCGTTCCGTCCGACGGTGCGGACATCGAGACCCGCTTCGCGCGCCGCATGAACCGCCTTGTCCGACCAAGGATCGTCGGCGAAGATCACGGCGGGAGCGCCTTTTTCCATCAGCGTATCGAAAAGCCGCATCTTCGCGGCCATGTAATCCTCGACGGTCGGATGGTAATCCATATGGTCGCGGCCAAGATTGGTAAAGCCGGCGGCAGAAAGGCGCACGCCATCGAGGCGGCGCTGGTCGAGACCGTGGCTGGAAGCTTCCATCGCCGCGTGGGTGACGCCCTCGCTCGCAAGCTCGGCCAGAAGCGCATGCAGCGTCACCGGATCGGGCGTCGTCAGCGCGCCATAATCCTCCCGGCCGGGAGCGATGACACCGGTTGTGCCGATCTGGGCTGCGGCATGGCCGGCGAAAGCCCAGATCTGCCGCACGAAGGAGGCAACCGAGGTCTTTCCCGCGGTGCCAGTGACGGCGACCATGGTTTCCGGTTGTTTTCCGTAAAAGCGGGAGGCGGCAAGGGAGAGATAAAGGCGTGGGTCGGTCACGACCAGAACCGGCACTTCGGCTTCCACCGCGTGCCCGGAAACAACGGCAACGGCACCCTTGGCAACCGCATCCTTTACATAGGTCGCACCATCAGCCTTGGTGCCAGAAACCGCAACGAACAGGCTGCCCGGCGCAGCCTTGCGGCTGTCTGCGGTGATCCCCCCGATTTCGATCGCCCCGATCTCAGACAGGAGCAATTCTTTCAATTCCGGAAACGCATTTCCGGATATATCTCGCAAATTCATCGACTGTTTCCGTCTTGTCCCCCCGGCACGAATCGCCGGAACATCATAAGCTAACAATCAATAAGACACGAGCAAGGCCGAGCCATCCTTGCCGAACTTCGGCTTCACACCCAGCACCGCCGCCGTGCGGCTGATGATATCGTGCACCATGGGTGCTGCGGACGTGCCGGCGAGTGCCGCGCCATTGCCCTTGTCGGTCTTCGGTTCGTCGATGAAGGACAGCACCACATATTGCGGATCATCCATCGGGAAAGCCGACAGGAAGGCGTTGAAGTTCTTGTCGTGCACATAACGGCCGTTGACGACCTTATCGGCCGTGCCGGTCTTGCCGCCGACGTTGAAGCCATCGACGCGCGCATTTCGGCCTGAACCGTTGACGCCGTTCCATTCGAAGAGGAAGCGCATATCCTTGCTGGCGCCGGGTTTCAGCACCTGCTTTGCCACCTGATCCGCCTGTTCACGGGTGCGCGGCAGGAAGGTCGGCTCGATGAGTTTGCCGCCATTGACGAGTGCCGCACCGGCAACCGCCGTCTGCAGCGGTGTGGTTGAAACGCCATGGCCGAAGGAGATGGTGATGGAGTTGATCTTCTTCCACTCACGCGGCTGCGAAGGCAGCGCTACTTCAGGCAGTTCGGTCTGCATGCGGGTGAGAAGACCAAGCCGCGTCAGGAATTCCTTGTGCCCTTCGGTGCCAACGGTATCGGCAATCTTGGCCGTACCGATATTGGACGAAAACTGGAAGATTTCCGGCACCGAGAGCATGCGGCCCTTGCCGTGGAAGTCCTTGATGGTGAAGCCGCCGATGCGGATCGGGTAACGCGCGTCGAACATATCACCGAGGCGGACGCGGCCCGAATCAAGACCCATGGCAATGGTGAAGGATTTGAAGGTGGAGCCCATTTCGAACGTGCCGTTCGACATGCGGTTGAGCCAGCCTTCTTTCGCGCCTTCGGCCGGGTTGTTCGGATCATAATCCGGCACCGAGGCCATGGCCAGCACTTCGCCGGTATGCACATCCAGAACCACGGCACCGGCGCCGATCGCCTGGAACTTGGTGATGGCCGAAGTCACGACTTCGCGCACGATGGACTGCACGCGCAGGTCGATGGAAAGCTTCACAGGCTCGAGCGGCTGATCGCTCGTCATGCCGAGCGCCGTGAGATCGGCAAGACCCTGGCTGTCGACGTAACGCTCCATGCCGGCAACACCGCGGTTGTCGATATTAACGTGACCGACGACATGCGCTGCGGTCGGCCCGCCGGGATAGAAGCGGCGTTTTTCCGGACGGAAGCCGATGCCGGGAATGCCGAGCGCGAGAATCTGGCTCTGCTGCTTTGGCGTCAACTGGCGGCGCAGCCACTGGAACCGCGAATTGGAGGAGAGCTTCTGATAGGTCGTGCGCTGGTCGAGATCCGGCAGGACGGTGCGCAGCTTTTCGATGGCCTCGTCAATATCGACGATACGATGGGGCTCGGCAAACAGCGAGACGGTGCGGATATCGGTGGCCAGCACCTCGCCGTTACGGTCGAGAAGATCAGGGCGCGACGCCATCAGCCTGTCGGCCGGCGCGATGCTCGACACCGTCTCCTGCTCTGCCATGCCATATTGCACCAGACGGCCGCCGACGACGGCGTAAAAGGCGACGAAACCGAAAATGAGAAGGCCGACGCGGCTTTTCGCCTGCGCCGCGCGCTTCTTGCGCGCGCCTTCAAACGCCGCATGATCGGTGTGGATGCCGGTCGTGCTGGCGGAAAAGTGAGCCTTGCTCTTCAAAACCATGGCGCGGGAGAGAAAAGACATCAGCGGTTCACCGATCCTGTTATCGTGTCGTCCATGTCGGTTTCATCACCGGCGGTGGCGGAGGCAACGGGCACGGGTGCCGGTGCCGGGCGAGAAACACGGGCACGCGGCGTAGGCACCGGCACGCCGTTGACGGCAATCTGGCCTGCCGGCGGTGATTTTGGCTTGGAAGCGCCACCCAGCGTCGCGCCGGGTTTGGAGCCATTGACGGCAGCGGCGATGACATCCTCGACGCTCATGCCTTCAGGCTCGGGAGGCTGCGGCAATTGCGAACGCAGCATCGGCAGCTCGCGCGGCTGCGCCAGTTGCGTCGGCAGTGTCGGCGAAAGACCGAGTTCCGTTTGATAGGCATTGACGAGACGGTGCAGACGGTTCGGCTGCGTCAGCAGCGCCCAGTCAGCGCGCAGGAGATCGATCGTATCTTTCTCAAGCTTGATTTCCGCCTCCAGCTTGCGGACCTCCTCAAGCTTGAGATCGGCCTTGTGCTTGATCGAATAGGTCACGACCGCCGCAGCGACCATGACCCCCATCAAGATGACATCGAAAGTGCGCAGCATATCAGCCTCCCATCTTTTCAAGGCTGGCGAGATCGGGAAGCTCGAATATCGAGAAATCCGCAGCGCGCGCCGGTGCCGTGGTGCGCAGGCCCGCGCGGAGCTTGGCCGAACGGGCCCGCGGATTGAGCTCCGCCTCCTCGTCGCTGGCAGCAATCATCGGCTTGCCGATATTCTCGAAAATGGAGGGCTTGTCCTCCACCATCGGCAGATGCCGGGAACCGGCTGCCTTGCCCGAACGGTCGGAGAAGAATTTCTTGACGATACGGTCTTCCAGCGAATGGAAGGTGACGACGACCAGCCGACCTCCGGGCTTCAGAACCTGCTCGGCGGCAAACAATGCCTGCGCCAGCTCACCCAGCTCATCATTGACGAAAACACGCAGCGCCTGGAAGACCCGCGTTGCCGGATGAATCTTGTCCTTGGCTTTCCGTGGCGTGACGATCTCGATCAGGCCCGCCAGATCGCGCGTGGTGCGGAAAGGCTCTTCCGCCCTCTTCTTCTCAATGGCGCGGGCAATGCGACCCGGCTGCTTTTCTTCCCCGAGAAAACCGAAGATGCGGATGAGATCACCAACCTTGGCGCGGTTGACGACATCGGCTGCCGAAACGCCGGAAGCGGACATGCGCATGTCGAGCGGGCCGTTCTTCTGGAAGGAAAAACCGCGCTCGGCCTCGTCGATCTGCATGGAGGATACGCCGATATCGAGAACGACGCCATCAAGGCCGCCCTCGGGCGCATGTTTCGCGAGATCGGAAAATTGCGATTGGATGAGCGAAAGCCGGCCGCCATTGGCTGCGACCATTGCCTGACCGCCGGAGATCGCCGTTGGATCGCGGTCTAGTGCGATGACATTTGCGCCGTGATCGAGAATGGCCTGGGTATAGCCGCCGGCGCCGAAAGTGCCATCCAGAATAATTTTGCCGGGGGCGGGTTCAAGCGCGCTGATGACTTCACGAAGCAGCACGGGGATATGGCGCTGAGGTCCGCCATCGGCATCAGAAGATCGTCCGCCAGAATTCGCCGCCATTGAGTGTCCCCGTCCTAGGCGGGGCGAGCAGCCGAAAAACCGCGCCCCGCTCTTGCTTCCGCCTGCGCCGCCAAAAACGCATCCGGTTGCCAAAGCTGAAAATGATCCGCTCGTCCGACGAAGGTGACCTCGGTAGAGATGCCGGTGAATTCCCGCACAAAATCCGTCACCATCAATCGACCTTCCTGGTCGAGCTTCATGAAAACACCGCCGCCGTGAACCAGCACCGACATTGCGTTCGCTTCCGGCGAGAAGGCATCCATGGACGCAATCTGCCGCTCGTAGCGCTCCAGCAGATCCGGACCGCCGACACTGATTGCCGGAAACGCAAAATCCTGGAGACAGTAAAGCTCCTGAACGCCGCGCTTGGCCAGCACCGAACGAAACGGAGACGGAACCGAAACGCGCCCCTTGGCGTCGATCCTGTTCGTCACGTTCGATAAAAAGCGGTCCATTACTCAACTCGCCAAAACCGCATGCCGCAAAGCGATTCATCCGCCCCGCAGCCGACACCGGTACGCACGACACATCGCCAAGCGCCAGGGCGACATGCCCTGCAGCAGCCCCTTGCAGGCTCCTCACTCGTTTCAGCGATTGCGGGTCAAAAACACGACCCAATGTGGTGTGCATTTGGGATACCATGGGACACTATGGGCGTCAATGGGATGAAGCCGGCACGATACCGCCTTCGCATCGGAAATTCATAAGCCGTTAAGTTTAACGAATGGTTTACTTTGCGAACCGATACGACATCAAAACGATGAAAGCCTGGGCCAACGTGCCCATTTTCTGATTGAGAAACAAATGCTTGCCAGTTCACGCGGAACATACGTCAATTAAATCTCTCAAGTGCGCTGACGCCGCCAGGGGAAACCGCAGCCGGTGGGCATCGACCATCCATAGCATTTTGCGACAGATCAATTGCTGCGGCCCGGTTTGTGCCGGAGCGACACACGTGTGCGCTTCAGCCAGAACCGTCATTCTCCCTCAACAACAACACGGCGACGGGTTGACTTTTTAAACTTTCAATTGATTTTGATTTCTGAAGTTGTGTTTTTCATTGTGAGATAATGATGTTGAATTACGTGGCAGGCTTGCCTGCCTTCATAAGTTATTTTCTGACCACCCTGCTCTGCCTCGCAGCTTTTTCCGCCGTTTACACCCGCCTTACTCCCCATCGCGAAGGAGAGTTGATCAAGGCCGGCAACATTGCCGCCGTCGTCGCCTTTTTGGGGGCGTTGATCGGCTTCAGCCTGCCGCTGGCCTCGGCGGCTGCCAACTCCGTCAGCCTTCCCGACTATGTGATCTGGGCAGTGATCGGGTTGCTGGTTCAGGTTCTTGCATTCTACATCGCCAAGCTCAGCATGACCGACCTGCACCTCAAGATAACCGAGGACAATGTGGCGGCCGGGCTCTGGAGTGGCGGCATCGCTGTGGTCATCGGGATTCTGAACGCCGCCTGCATGGCCTATTGAGGAACGGACATGTATTTGGACGTGACAGAACATCCGCGTCTTGCGCTCGGTACGATTGCCGCAATAGGCCTCTTTATGGCTTTTTCACCGGACGAAGAGGTACTTTATACCTCAGTGGAAAAATGCCTCGCCTCAGGTGTTTATCCCAAGGCCTGCCAGGCGGCATCCGAAGACGCCAGCCAACATCACCTCGCAACCGCACCGAGATTTCGCAATATGGTCGCGTGCGAGATGGAATACGGTGCGGGAAACTGCTCTGAGCTGAAGCAAAATCTCAATTCCACCAACCCCACCGGCACCGGCGTTTTCACGCCTTCACCAGCCGGATTTGTGATGCCTCGGTCCGTCGAGAACTTTGCTGACTATAGCGATTATCGACGCCGACAGAAAAACGGCACATCGGGTTCCTCGGGCGCGATGTCGGCCTATCGAAAACGCAACGGCGATCTCGTCACGCCGAATGTGAGAGCGGGCGAACAGAACGGCGGCTCGTTCGGAGGCGGTCCAAGCGGCGCGCTGGCAAATGACGTGAAGACGCTCAACGCCAAAACGAACGTCAAGGGCCGTGGCGGATTTGGCGGTCACTCCTTCTCCGGAAGCTGACATGCGGCGCATCACAGTTCCGCCGCGCCCGGATTGGCGCGAGAAAGCCAATGCCGTTGGCTTCTCCTTTCACGAAATGCATGGCGAGCCTTATTGGGTGGATGATGCTGCCTATTGCTTCGGGCTCGATGAAATCGAGCGCGAGATCGAAGAGCCGAGCCAGGTTCTGCACGATATGTGCATGGATCTGGTCGCCGACATCGTAAACAGCGAGGAGGCACTGGCCCGCCTCGCCATTCCTCGCGATCATCATGATATGATCCGGAATTCCTGGCGGCGGGGTGACCGGCACCTATATGGTCGCTTCGATCTTGCCTACGACGGACACGGTCCTGCAAAACTGCTCGAATACAACGCCGATACGCCCACATCCGTCTTCGAAACGGGATATTTTCAATATAATTGGCTGACGGATCAGGTTGCCCTTGGAAACCTGCCGACGCAAACAGACCAATTCAACTCGGTTCAGGAGGCTCTCATCGAGGCCTTCGGGCAATTCTCGAAAGACAGGATTTTCCATTTCGCGGCGGTGAGCGACGATCAAGAAGATTGCGGCACGGCGATTTACCTTATGGACTGCGCCATTCAGGCCGGCCACCGCGCCCAGTTTCTCGACATCAGGGATATAGGCATCGATGCGAGCGGGCGTTATGCCGACCTCCAAAGTCGTGTCATCGAGCGCTGCTTCAAGCTTTATCCCTGGGAATATATGTTACGCGAGTCGTTCGCCGCCCAGTTGCCCGAACAAAGTGGCGTTTTCGTCGAACCGGCATGGAAGGCCGTGTTATCGAACAAAGGCCTGCTGCCCATGCTTTGGCGGCGCCACCCCAATCACCCAAATCTGCTACCGAGTTTCTTCGTCGACGATCCGGCAATAAATGAACTACGGGATTACGTGGTGAAGCCACTTCTCTCGCGTGAAGGCGAAAATGTGAGCCTTTACCAAAACGGTCGGGAGATATTCTCGGCGCCAGGCGGTTACGGTCAGGAAGGATATGTTTTTCAAGCCTACGCGCCTTTGTTCAAGAGCGAGTTTGGATACGCCGTGCTCGGCAGCTGGATCGTCGCCGACCGACCCTGCGGGCTCGGCATCAGGGAGGACGCCTCGCCCATCACGGCAAATCTCTCCCGTTACGTTCCCCACATCATCGAGGGATGATCCTCGCCGAAATTCGGAAGGAAAATTCGCCAGTTGGCCTGTAAGCCGGGTTCTGTATGGCCCCGGTTTGACCCGGAACGTGGCAGCCATTCATCTGGGACGGCATTTGCATGCCGCCTCGCGCAACCCACCCGGATGACGGGCCCGGAAACCGGCTGTGAACGGGCTTTCGCCCGCCCCGTGTCATCCCTATTCGGTCTTGCTCCCGGTGGGGTTTACCTTGCCGCCGCTGTTACCAGAAGCGCGGTGGGCTCTTACCCCACCCTTTCACCCTTACCATGCGGATGCATGGCGGTTTGCTCTCTGTGGCACTTTCCCTGGGGTCGCCCCCGCCGGACGTTATCCGGCACCGTATTTCCGTGGAGCCCGGACTTTCCTCACCTTACCGTCTTTCGACATTGGTAAAGCGCGGCTGCCCGGCCAACTGGCATGGGCTGCATAACCATGTTCCGCAGCGAAAGCCACCGAAAAGCGACGGCCAAGATTAAAGAAATGCGGGTTTGAAATCCGTCGAGAAAGCACCGTCGGCGATTTCTCCGTCTCGTAGCAGCAACGCGCCAAGCCGTCCGATCTCATCGGAGCTCTTGGCCGCCGTGCCGTTTCCGCCGGTCAAGACCGCAATGCGCGGCGAGGCTGTGAAACCAATGGCCGGATAACCGCTGCCGGTTTTGGAGACGACACAGGCGGCCATCGAGACACGCGAGAGATCGATGGCAGGCACCAGCGTTCCGACGATGTCAGCGAGATGATCCCGCACGCTTTCACGTCCGCCGGAATGGAACCATTCCCGGATTTCCGGATCACTGCCGAGCCGCTTGTCATCGGGATCGCCGCCAATCTTCAGGTAGAATTTGCCATCGGGATAGCGGACCGGCGGCAGAAGATAGATATGTTTTGTCGTATCGCGCGGCTCGTAGATCAGCGACGGCATGCCGGCATATTGATCCAGATCACCCCCATCTATCTCAAAGAAAGCAACGGTGCGTGCATAGACATCCAGCGCTACCGGCTGGGGCAACAGATCTTTGGTAATCGAGAAGCCGCCAGCCGCCACCAACACCCGGTCTGCGGTGTAAACCGCACCTGATGCCGTATGAACCGATGCCCGGCCACTTTCTTCCCGGGTGGAAACAACGATATCGTCGATCAGCGTAACACCCGCCTTTTCCGCCAGTATGGCCTGTGCTTTCACCAGCGCGCGGGGATTGACGTAACCGGCATTTTCCCTCTCGAAGACGCCTTCGCAGCTCTGTTCAAAGGAGAAATAGGGAAAGCGGCTTTTCAGGCTCTGGTCATCCAGGAGTTCCGTGGAAACCCCGAGCCGAGCAGCCGCCTTCAGAACATCATCGACAAAGGGATTGGCGCCGCCCCGCTCAGGCCCAACCATCAGGCAGCCGACCGGCGCGTAAAACTCGACACCGCTGCGTGTGGCAATATCGCCATAACGTGCAATGGAACGGTTGGCGAGCAACGCCCAGTCGGCATCGCCATCGATGGTGCGGGTAATCCGCGCCTCGTCATAATGGCTGGCGAAGACGCCTTGATGCGATTTTATATCTGCAGGCTCACCGGGACCGATCAGCGCGACGCCATCCACTGTTTCGGCCAGATGGCGGGCGGCGGCGGCGCCCATCATGCCGCGGCCCACGACGATATATTTGAAATGTCCCGACATGCCGCCCCTCTTTACCCGCTCACTTCCGTCGAAACCTTTTAGCCGCTTCGCCCGAAAATGTCAGACGAAAACCGGGGCCATTTCGGCGGCGAACTCATCCTCTGCCAGCTGACCGTTCAAAAGCAGCACGGCTCCCAGCCGTCCGATTTCGTCCGAAGATTTGGCGGAAACGAAATTGCCGCCGGTCAGAACCGCGATGTTGGAAGATTGCGTATAGCCGATGTAGGGATAGCCGCTGCGGGTGATGGAGGCGACACAGGAGCCGGAGGTCACGGGGCAGCCGGCAAGCTCCGGCATCAGTGATAGCGCCCGCTTCTTCAAAAACTCCACCTCCTCAGGCGTGCCGTCCGAATGGAACCAGCCAACCGCGTCAGCCAGCGTTTCCAGCCTGCCCTTCTCGCTCTCGCCGCCGATCTTCAGATAGACCTTGCCGTCGGGATAACGCACCGGCGGCAGGATGTAGACGATGTCGTCCTCGGTCTCCGCGAGGACGATGGTGGATGGCATCGCTCCAAACAGGGCCTGCCTTGCCTCGTCCAGCTCGAAAAACACGATGGTTCGGCCCGTTGCCGCCATATCGACCGGCGATGGAAGAAGTTCTGCCATGTTGGTAAAACCGCCGGCGGCTACGATGACCTTTTCGGCGGTGTGGATGGCCCCTTCGCGGGTCGAAACCTCAACGCCACGGGAGGTATCGCGAATATGCGTCACCGTCTCGCGCAGCAACCGTGCGCCCTGCGCTTCCGCAATGGCGCACTGCGCTTTCACCAGGGCCCGTGGATTGACGTGACCGGCATTCCGCGCCTCGAAATAACCGCCTTGATCGGCTGGCAGGGAGAACATCGGAAACCGGTCGGCAAGCACATCATGGCCCAGCGTCTCTATGCCGAGGCCTAGACGGTCGGCCGAGGAAAGGGCGCGCGAGACATAATCACCGGCAAGACCCTTGCCGTTGCCGGTGAACAGGCAGCCCGCTTCGGTGAAAAAGCGGATGCCGCTCTTAGCCTCGATCTCGGCATAACGGTGGATGGAACGTTGCGCCAGTTCCGCCCAGACGGGATCACCGTCAAACCCGCGAGTGATGCGCGCCTCGTCGTAATGGCTTGAGAACACGCCCTTATGGGTCTTGGGATCGGCGGGTTCACCCGGGCCGATCAGCGCCACGTCATCCGTTTGCACTGAGAGATGCCGCGCCGCAGCCGCTCCCATCATCCCGGCCCCGACGACGATATATTTGAAATCAGGCATGTCATGCTCCGTATCAGCTTTGCTTCTGACTACAGCATGACGGGTGGGAGCGGAATCGCTTTTCGCAATTTCTCAGACGATGGAGGCCTCAGCCGGCCAGCAGCGCCTGCACCTTGCCGCAATAACGCTTGGAGACCGGGTTCATGCGGGTAGCGCCATGGCCGGCATTGTACCGCAGGATCGTGCTGCAAACCTGACCGCCGCCCAACTGATGCGCCGTCGCCAGATATTGCATGCCCCAGCGAATGTTGGTCTCGGGGTCGTACAGCGCCTTGGTCGTGCCGCGATAACCCATCATCCGCGCCGTTGCCGGCTTGATCTGCATCAGCCCGACTTCGCCGGCGCTGCCACGAGCCTTGGGGTTGAACTTGCTTTCAACCGAAACCACGGCATGCGCCAGATTGGTGGGAACGCCGTAACGCTTGGCATATTTGACGATCAGATCGGAATAATCGTTCCTGAGCGAAGAAGGCAGGCTCTTTTCTGGCATGGGATAACCGGGCTTGCGGAAGAAATTCTCCAGCGTCACGGTCTTGGTCTTCACGTCTTCATCTTTGGCAAAAGCAATCCCCGCCTGCGAAGCGAGTACAGCAATACCCACTACGACAGCAACAACAACCCTGTTCATATGTAGAAAAAGTCTCCAGATCGGAGGACCGGAACAATGAATCGGCACAATTAGTCAACGCCCGGAAAGTCGATCGCGACTCTCCGCTGTCCGGTCTCCTTGATTGATATTGACGGCAGGTTCCCCTGAAGAACGTCACCGCATACAGTGCTGTTCTTAAACTTCCTCAATGCGGATTAACTGTGGCAACCCAAAAAAAGCGACTTGCGGAGCGCGGCAAACCGGGATTCGTTTTCCAGAAACTGCGTTCAGGCGACCGAAAATTTCGGCAGGCTGGCAATCAGCCGGTGCAGGGTGTCAATGGTGGAAAAATCCGCAATGCCATCCACCAGTGCGGGCCGGAAATGCCTCTGGAACGCCGCCACGGCGCCCTCGGTTTTTTCACAATAATTGCCCGTTATTTCAACGCCGTAACCATAGATGGACAGCATAGACTGCAGCGCTTCGACGGGCTGGCCATGGTCGCCGCGCTGGAAAAAACGCCCGCCGCGGATTGGCGCGGGTTCAACCCAATGGCCGACACCGTGCTGCGACAGGATGTCCCACGGGAATTTTTCGCCCGGATCGACCTTGCGGATCGGCGCCACGTCCGAGTGGGCAAGCACCCTTTCAGGGGCGATATGCCACCGCTGGCCGCAATCGCGACATAATTCGATGACGGCTTCCACCTGCTCCATGGGGAATTCCGGCAGCCCGCCGGGATGACCCTGATTGGCGATTTCGATGCCGATGGAGCGGGAGTTAATGTCCTCGTCCCCGGCCCAGGAGCTTTTTCCCGCGTGCCATGCACGTCGGGTCTCCGGCACAAGCTGGACGATGCGCCCGTCTTCGAAAACAAAGTAGTGGCTCGATACCTGGCTTTCGGGATTGCAGAGCCACGACAGAGCGCCATCGGCTGTCGTCATGCCGGTATAATGAAGAAGAATGATATCGGGACCGGGCACGCCGATCCTCTCGCCGTGATTAGGCGAAGGCGCAACAGTTGCGCCCCCGAAATCCGGGGTAAAATCCGGCAGACATTCACTCATGCGACGCGGCGTTCTTTCTCGATGGCCGCATAGGCGGCGTTGAGAGCCGCCATACGCTCATTCGCAGCCGCATGCAATTCCATGGGAACGCCACGGGCGATGAGCTTGTCGGGATGATGCTCCGCCACCAGCGAACGGTAACGCTTGCGGATATCCAGGAAGTCGTCGGACGGCGAAACACCGAGCACGCGGTAGGGATCGCGCCCATCCATATGCACATGCCGCGCCATGATCGTTTCGAAATGATCTTCGGTGATATGGAAGATTTCCGCGATACGGCCGAGGAAGGCAAGCTCACGCTCGTGGATCAGGCCATCCGCCTTGGCGATATGAAACAGGCCGTCGATGACGCTTTCCAGCATCTCGCAATTATCGTGACCGGAACCGCAAAGACCGGCCAGCCGCTCCGCATAGGCTTCGTAACCCGCAACGTCCTGACGCGCGAGGTTATAAAGACGGGCTACGTTTTTGGCTTCTTCTTCCGGAAAATCGAAAATCTGCCTGAAGGCCCGCACCTCGGCATCGTTGACGATGCCGTCGGCCTTCGCCATCTTGGCGGAAAGCGCGATAATGGCCACGGAAAAAGAGACCTTGCGGCGCGTTTCCGGATCACCTTCGAACAGGGTGCGGATGGCTTCCACCACGCGACCAAGCGCGTTGCCTGCCGCGTCGCCGATTGCGCCGAGCAGCCGTTCCCACAGGGATGAAATTTGCAAACAGGCGAAATCGAACATCATGACCGCAAGCATGACGGGATATTGCCGCGAATGCAATATCCACAGCGGGTAAGCGGCATTAACTTTTATTCATCTTTGCGACAGTTTTGCTTCAGGAACAAGATAGCGGGGTGAACGGAACTCCGGGTTTTCCACAGGGCCTGGGCCCGTGTCGGCAATGGGCCTATTGAAACGATTATATTTGCCCGGTCAGGTCAAGCCGCTGAAAAAGCGCGAGAAATCGGCGTTTTTCTTGATAAATTCACTTTACACCTACACGCGGCTGTCGCATCCATTTGCCAGACATGTCCAGACATGTGTTTGAGTATACGCAAAAGGAGAGCCATGATGGCCAAACAGAAAGTCGCAATGCTGACCGCGGGTGGCCTTGCGCCCTGTCTCTCTTCGGCCGTGGGCGGCCTGATCGAACGATACAGCGATATAGCGCCTGAGATCGACATCATCGCTTACCGCTCCGGTTATCAGGGCGTGCTTCTGGGTGATCGCATCGAAATCAGCAAAGACATGCGGGAAAAGGCGCATCTGCTGCATCGTTACGGCGGCTCGCCGATCGGCAACAGCCGCGTCAAGCTTACCAACGCTGCCGATTGCGCCAAGCGCGGCCTCGTCAAGGAAGGCGATAATCCGCTTCGTGTCGCTGCCGAGCGGCTGGCGGCTGACGGCGTCACCATTCTTCATACCATCGGCGGTGACGACACCAATACGACCGCAGCGGACCTCGCCGCCTATCTCGGCGCCAACGGCTACGACCTCACCGTCGTCGGTCTGCCGAAGACGGTGGACAATGACGTGGTTCCGATCAAGCAGTCGCTTGGCGCCTGGACGGCCGCCGAAGTCGGCGCGTCCTTCTTCGACAATGTCAGCAACGAGCAGAGCGCAGCCCCCAAAACCTTCGTTATCCACGAAGTCATGGGCCGCCATTGCGGCTGGCTGACGGCGGCTACCGCCCGTGCCTATATCCAGAAGACCAACGGCAACGAATATGTCGAAGGCCTGATGATGAACACGCAGATGAAGAACATCGACGGCATCTACCTGCCGGAAATGGCCTTCGACATCGAAGCGGAAGCCGAGCGCCTGAAGGAAATCATGGACAGACATGGCTACGTCACGCTGTTCGTCTCCGAAGGTGCCGGCCTCGATTCCATCGTCGCTGAACGCGAGGCTTCCGGCGAAGCGGTAAAGCGCGATGCCTTCGGCCATGTGAAGATCGACACGATCAATGTCGGCGGCTGGTTCCAGAAGCAGTTTGCCAGCCTCATCGGCGCGGAACGCTCCATGGTGCAGAAATCGGGCTATTTCGCCCGCTCTGCCCCCGCCAATGGCGACGATCTGCGCCTCATCCAGGGCATGGTCGATCTCGCCGTGGAAAGCGCACTCAACAAGGTCTCCGGTGTAACCGGCCACGACGAAGACCAGAATGGCAAATTGCGGACCATCGAATTTCCGCGTATCAAGGGCGGAAAGCATTTCGACCTCTCTGCCAAATGGTTTACCGAAGTGATGGAACATGTCGGTCAGCCGTTCACAGCGGCCTGATTTTACGGTAGGCTAAAATAAGACGGCGACAGGGAGGGCAAGGAGGAAGAGAATGTCTGGACAGGCCTGGCTGATTTTTTGCGCAGCATGTGCCGTGGTGTTCGCACTCCCCTCTCCCCTTGTATTTTCTGTCGCCTCTTATGCCGCCATCCGCGGCAAAAAGACGCTTTTGGCTTCCGTCAGCGGCGGCGCTCTCGGTATCGTAACCGCCATGACGATTTCAGCCATTCCTGTGGCCGGCTTTGCCTATATGCCGCAGTCTTTCGTGGAAATCGTGCAATGGGCCGGGCTCGGTTGGCTGATGCTGTTTTTCCTGTGGACTTTCGCCACTCCCGCCGCCCAGGCGGCCAATGCCGATAATGACAATCTGGCTGGCAAGTCCGGGAGCGGAACGTTCCGCGATTGTTACGCAACCGCTGCCCTGAGACCGCGCTATTTCACCTTCTTCCTGGCGCTGTTGCCGCAATTCATCTCCACCACCGGCAATGCGGTAGAGACGTTTGCCGTGGCGCAGGCCGCAGTCCTGCTTCTGGCTCTGGCCATTCTCATCGTGCAGGGGCTGTTTCCCGAATCGACTCTGGCACTGGTGCGGCGCATGTCTGGCGACAAGAAAATCCGCCAGAAGTACCGCACGCACTTTATTTCCGGCCGCGCGGTCAGCGCCGGATACAGGCGCATCGCGGCCTGAAACACTGCAAGTCGCCTCCCGGCTTGCCGCTTTCCTTACAATAGGTTAATGAAGCTCGACGGGACACTGCCTGCTTCGCTCGACGCGGGGGTATCGAAAGACAGGCATAACGAAGGCGGCAACATGCGAAATTCGGGCAAATTCCGCGGAAGAAGGACACTTCTTCTGTCTTCCACCGTGGGTCTGGCACTGGCATTGAGCGCATGCACCAGCGTCGAATATACCGCGAAGGATGGGCCAAAGGGCCCTAAAATCGCAACGGTCAACCCCGCGACCACTCCTGCGTCGACATCCGCGCAGCCGGCAGCGACCGAGGCCGCAGCAGCAACCCCGACAGCTGCATCGGTTCAGACCGCCGAAACCGCAGCCTCTTCTCAGGCAGCAGCACTTCCCACAGCCGTCGCCGTCAAGGGCGGACGCGTGGCGCTGCCGCCGGCTTCCGAAATAGCTGCCGCCGCTGCGATCACTGCCCAGATGCAGCCGCAGCAGACCGAGGTCGCCCAAGCCGCCGTGGCGGCATCTGCACCCACCGCGGCCGCAGCACTCGCACCGGCAAGCGCCGCTCCCGCGGCGGCAGCCATCGAAACGGCGGCTGCGGCGGCCAAACCTGCCTCCCATAATGCCGCGGCCGATCTGCCGCAGGTGGTTGCCGTCAAGGGCAGCTTCCCGCCGGCACCGCCGCCGCCCGGCTCACCCTCCATCGGCACCGAACTGACGGCCGAACGCAAAGTCATTCCGCTGCCCAAGCCGGACAGCACCGTTCTCGCCTATGCCGCCGGGCCGACCAACGCCGCCCTTGCCGCCATCCGGCAGAATGAAGCGATGACTGCGCCGCTTAATACGCCACCTGCCGGACGCGAAAAACTGAGCGGGCTGATTTCCAAATACGCCAGCATGTATGATGTACCGGAAGATCTGGTTCATCGCGTGGTGCAGCGCGAAAGCCGGTATAATCCCGGCGCCTATAACAGCGGTAACTTCGGCCTGATGCAGATCAGGCACGCTACGGCACGCTCCATGGGCTTCGATGGCCCCGCCTCGGGCCTGTTCGACGCCGAAACCAATCTCAAATACGCCGTAAAATATTTACGCGGCGCATGGGTGGTAGCGGGCAACGACCGCGACAACGCCGTCAGGCTTTACGCGCGCGGTTATTATTACGATGCAAAACGCAAGGGCATGCTGCACGTTCTGCGCAAGTGATCGCCTTTGGCGTCGCTCTGAGCGCGGTGCAGCCGTTTGCCTTCCTTGAGCGTCGGGCATTTTCCATTCGCCATCCCTGGTTTTGTCCCAAGGATTTGAAAACCTCGCAAATATCAGGACGTGCAGATCCTCGTGACGAGCCCGAGGCGACGTATCCGTAGCGGCGCCAGTTGCCTCCCCATCCGTCGCTGGGGCGGTTCTTTGTGTCCCGCACTGCCGGCCCCGTCTGGTTTTCCAGCGTCTCCATCATTCCCCGCCTTCGCCCACAGCCCCTGTCATCAAACTGTAGCGTCACGGCTGTAGACGCCTCTCAATCGACTGAGAGGTGAACAAATGACGAGTGCGGCACCCAAGACCGGCTTCAGCAAGAACACGAAACTGAAGTCCGCATTGCTCCAGCACAAGGCTCTCTCGAAAAGCGGCCTCTCCGAACGGTTCTTCGGCGTTCTCTTCTCCGGTCTCGTCTATCCGCAAATCTGGGAAGATCCCGAGATCGACATGGAGGCGATGGAGCTGGGCGAAGGTCACCGTATCGTCACCATCGGTTCCGGCGGCTGCAACATGCTGGCCTATCTCTCGCGCAACCCGGCCAGCATCGACGTGGTTGACCTCAATCCGCATCACATTGCGCTGAACAAGCTGAAGCTCGCCGCCTTCCGCCATCTGCCCGCCCATCAGGACGTGGTGCGTCACTTCGGCCGCGCCAATATGCGCAGCAATAGCCACGGTTACGATCGCTTCATCGCCGAACATCTTGATGCCACGACCAAGGCCTACTGGTCGAAGCGCATGCTTTCCGGCCGTCGTCGCATTTCGGTGTTTGACAGGAACATCTATCACACCGGCCTGCTCGGACGCTTCATCGGCGCAGGCCATCTCATGGCCAGGCTGCACGGTGTGAAGCTCACCGAAATGGCCAGGGCCCGGACGCTCGAAGAACAGCGCCAGTTTTTCGACAGCAAGGTCGCGCCGCTCTTCGAAAAGAAGGTGGTCCGCTGGTTGACGAAACGCAAAAGCTCCCTCTTCGGTCTCGGCATACCGCCCCGCCAATATGACGAACTGGCAAGCCTTTCCGATGACGGCACGGTTGCCTCGGTTCTGAAGCAGCGGCTGGAAAAACTCGCCTGCAACTTTCCGCTGAGCGACAATTATTTTGCCTGGCAGGCCTTTGCACGCCGTTATCCGGAGCCGCATGAAGGCTCTTTGCCCGCCTATCTCAAGTCCGAATATTACGAGACAATCCGCAACAATACGGCGCGCGTCGCCGTGCATCACGCCACCTACACCGAGCTTCTCTCCAAAAAGCCGGCAAGCGCCGTCGACCGCTATATCCTCCTGGACGCGCAGGACTGGATGACGGATGTGCAGCTCAACGAATTGTGGTCGCAGATCAGCCGCACCGCCGCATCGGGCGCCCGCGTCATCTTCCGCACCGCAGCCGAAAAGAGCGTGATCGAAGGCCGGCTTTCCCCCGATATCCGCAATCAGTGGGTCTATCTGGAAGAGCGCTCCAGCGAGCTCAACGCCTTGGACCGCTCGGCCATTTATGGCGGTTTCCATATTTACCAGAGGGCTATGGCATGAAAACCGTCGGTGAGAATGTAAGTCTTGCAGATAGTGCACATGCGAGCCTGATGGACCGCATGTATCGCCACCAGCGACATATCTACGATATCACCCGCAAATATTACCTTCTTGGCCGCGACCGGACCATTTCCGGCCTGAACGTACCAAAGGGCGGCACGCTCCTGGAAGTCGGCTGCGGCACCGGTCGCAACCTGCTGCTGGCCGGCCGCAGGTTTCCTGACGCCAAACTATTCGGCCTCGACATCTCCGCCGAAATGCTGCTGACCGCAGCCGAGAATTTCGCCGGCAGGGCGGAACGCCCGATTTTGCGCGTGGCCGACGCCACCGCTTTCCGCCCCGCCGAGTTCGGTCAGCCCGACGGGTTCGACCGGGTCATGATTCCGTATGCGCTGTCGATGATACCGGACTGGGAAAAGGCAGTGGAACAGGCGCTCAAGGCGCTGAAACCCGGTGGCGCGCTGCATATTGTCGATTTCGGCCAGCAGGAACAGCTGCCGAAGTGGTTCCGCACGCTTCTGCACGGCTGGCTCACGCGCTTCCATGTCACGCCCCGCGCCAATCTTCGCTATGTTCTGGCCAATATGGCAGGCCGTTTTGATGGCAACCTCGAATTTGAGGAAATCGCCCGTGGTTACGCCTGGCGGGCTGTCATTACCCTTCCGGTCACTGAAGCGCAGCAACCGAAAATCCACCGCATCCTGGCCGAGGCCTGATTCCAGAGGGCAGAACGGACCCCGCGCAGCGCCGAGGGGCGTCACCGTCAAGGCTCCTGCAGCGCCTTATTCGGCGATGGATGCGCAAATCGCTTCAAAATCCAGCGACTGTCGGGTGCAAAAAGCACGTTGCCACTTGCCATATCAGTTTGTTTACCATGTTATGCGTAAATCGGGAGATACGGCGCGCCGTTTTGGCGGCCGTATAGGGGCAATATTTTCATCAGGGTTCCAATGCGGCTGCGTTTATCGGCACTATTGTCGGCTTTGCTATTGATCGGCGGCTGCACCTCCACGAGTTACGATCTGCTCGAAACCGCGTCCGTATCCAAGCCAAAATTTTCCGATACCGACCCGCAGGATTTCGGCGTCAACAACCCGCACCGCCATGAGGTGCACGGCATCGACGTGTCCAAATGGAATGGCGATGTCGACTGGCAGACCGTGCGCAAGTCGGGCGTGTCATTCGTCTTCATCAAGGCAACGGAGGGGTCGGATCGAATCGATCCGAAATTCGGCGACCATTGGCGCAGCGCCGCAGCCGCGAATATTCTGCATGCGCCTTACCACTTCTATTATTTCTGCTCGACGGCAGACGCGCAGGCCGACTGGTTTATTCGCAACGTGCCGAAGGACGCCGTTACGTTGCCACCGGTTCTCGACGTGGAGTGGAACCCTGCCTCCCCCACCTGTAAGACGCGCCCGGCCCCCGGCATCGTACGCGCCGAAATGCAGCGCTTCCTCGACCGCATCGAAGCCCATTACGGCAAACGTCCGATTATCTATACCTCGGTTGATTTCCACCGCGACAATCTCGTCGGCCAGTTCAAGGACTATCATTTCTGGGTGCGGTCCGTCGCCGCGCATCCGACCAAGATCTATGAAGACCGGCAATGGGCCTTCTGGCAATACACCGCAACAGGCGTCGTACCCGGCGTAAATGGCCCGACCGACATCAACGTCTTTGCCGGAAGCGAGAAAAACTGGCGGAAATGGATCGCTTCGGCCAAATAGAACGGCCAAGAAGCAACACTTTCCAAAATTCGGCGTTGTTCCACCACGTCAGATCGCCCGATCCGTTTTTTTGTCGCAAACATATGGGTAAAGCGGGCTAACAACCTATCGAGGAAATTCCCATGCCCACGTTCCGGTCGCGCAGCATCATCTTTGCCGCCGCTTTGTCTCTTTTGTCTTCCAGCGCAGCCCTCGCCACGCCACCGGTTGCATCGCCTGACGATCCCAAGCAGGTCGCCTGCGGTGGTGATCTCGGTACGTTTCTTGAAGGCGTCAAGGCCGATGCGCTTGCCAAGGGCATTCCGGCAGATGCGATCCAGAAGGCATTGGCGGGCGCACAGATCGACCAGAAGGTGCTATCGCGTGACCGCGCGCAGGGCGTTTTCCGCCAGACTTTCCTCGAATTCTCGCAGCGCACCGTCAGCCAGGCCCGCCTTGATATCGGCCGCAGGAAGCTGCAGGAGCTCTCCTCCACCTTCGCCCGCGCCGAAAATGAGTTTGGCGTGCCCGCTGGCGTCATTGCCGCCTTCTGGGCCATGGAGACCGATTTTGGCGCCGTTCAGGGCGATTTCAATACCCGCAACGCGCTGGTAACCCTGTCGCATGATTGCCGCCGCCCGGAGCTCTTCCGTCCGCAGCTGCTCGCGCTGATCGAAATGGTTCAGCATGGCGATCTCGATCCTGCCACCAATACGGGCGCATGGGCCGGCGAAATCGGCCAGGTGCAGATGCTGCCGAAGGATATCATCGCCTTCGGCGTCGATGGTGATGGTGACGGCCACATCAACGTCAAGAGCAGTGCGCCCGATGCCATTCTGACGGGTGCAAAATTCATCCAGCACCTCGGCTTCAAAAAGGGAGAACCCTGGATTCAGGAAGTTTCCCTGCCCGAGAACCTGCCCTGGGAAAAATCCGGCCTTGGCGGCCCGCTGACCGCCGGCGAATGGTTTGCGCTTGGCGTCACCCCGCGCGATGGCAACAAGAACTTCGCCTCCCTTCCCGCCGCACTCATCATGCCGCAGGGCCGCAAGGGTCCGACTTTCCTCACCTATCCGAACTTCAACATCTATCTGGAATGGAACCAGTCGTTCATCTACACGACCTCGGCCGCCTATTTCGCTACCCGCCTGATGGGCGGCCCGGTCTATGACAAGGGCAACCCAGATCCCGGCTTTGATGACGCCACCATGAAGCAGCTTCAGTCCAAGCTCGAAGCACGCGGCCACAATGTCGGCAAGGTGGATGGAATTCTCGGTTCTGGCACCCGCGTCGCCATCCAGAAGGAACAGCAGCGCCTCGGCATGCCGGCGGACGGCTGGCCTACGGCAGCTCTTCTACAGGCGCTTTAACCTGTCTTAACGCTGCTCTCCGACCCTTAATCTGTCGGTCGGAATCAAGGCGGAAATCGTTAATCTCGACCGGATGACTGGGGATAAAACCCCGGTCATTTACTTTTTTTAAACACATGAAGCACTGCGTGATAAGAAAATAACCATTCATTTTCAAATAATTACGGAAATTCCTTTTTTGAGGCCCTGAAAGACGTGCTGCGCCGCATCACAAAAACCGCTTTTCAACTGCCACAAAACGGTCATATTATCGAAGCTGTCAACAAGAGGAGGCACCCATGGGACTTACAAAATCTCTCAATGCCTTGGCAGTCGGTTTGGCGTTTTTGTTCGTAGCGATGATGCTTTTCATCTGACGAGACGTGAAGACCAAACGCAGTGAAGAACCGTAGATGACACGAATTAAAAAGCGCAGGCCCCGAGGGACCTGCGCTTTTTTCTGTCCGAAAATAGACTGGCTGAAATCACGCGGCGCTGCGGCGCAGACGCTCCAGGCCCAGATTTTCAAGCACGGCATCCACCAGCGGCGCGCGGTTCATGGTATAGAGGTGGAACTCATTGACGCCGCGCCGCTGGAGATCGGCGATCTGCTCGGCCGCAACCTCTGCGGCCACGCGGGCGCGGCCCTCCAGATCCTCGTCATAGCCTTCAAAACGCTCATCCAGAAACGCAGGAATGCTTGTGCCGCAACGTCCGGCGAAACGCTTGAGCTGGGTGAGATTCTGGATCGGCATGATGCCCGGAACCACCGGAATGGTGATCCCCGCCGCCGTAACCCGTTCCATGTAGCGTTCGAACACGTCATTATCGAAGAAGAACTGCGTCAGCGCCCGGGTAGCGCCATTATCCGCCTTGCGCTTCAGCATGTCGATATCAACAGCTTCACTTGCGCTTTCCGGATGCTTTTCAGGATAGGCGGAGACGGAAATCTCAAAGTCGCCCAGCTCCTTGAGGCCCTTTACCAGCGCTGCGGCGTTCTCGTAACCCTGCGGATGCGGCTGGTAAGCCGTGCCGATACCGGTGGAGGGATCACCGCGCAGCGCCACGAAATGACGAACGCCCGCATTACGAAACTCGTCGACGACCTGATGCACCTCATCGCGGCTCGCGTCCACGCAGGTCAGATGTGCAGCCGTCGCCAGATGGCTGTCGCCGATCATCCGGCGCACCGCGTCCAGCGTCGGCGCCTTGGTGGAACCACCGGCACCGTAGGTGACGGACACGAAGTCCGGGTTCCACTTCTTGAGCTCGGCAACCGTTTCCCAGAGCTGGGTTTCCATCTCCGGATTCTTGGGCGGGAAAAATTCGAAAGACAACCGGATGTCGCCATCACGGCGTGCGGTTTCCGACCTCAACATATCATGCCCTCCCAGAGCGAAGTAAAACCGCCTCTTGCGCCACATCGTCTGCCATCAGCAGCCGCTGGTCGCGGGCAACCCAAATCGTGACGTCCAGAGCTTCGTCGGACGCCTTTTCAGAATGCAGATCGACGGCACGCTCCAGAGAAAGCCCGGCCTTCTTCATCCACTCTTCCATCAGCGGGTGCGAGAAGCCTAGCCGCACATGCGCGTGCTCGTCGCGCAGATATTCAAAGGAATGCGGCGCAAGATCGATGACGATCAACCGACCGCCCGGACGCAGCATACGCGCGGCTTCCGAAAGGGCGATCTCCGGCTGGTCGAGAAAATGCAGCACCTGATGGATGACGATCAGATCGAAATCCTGTCCCTCAAGCGGCAGATTGAGAATATCGCCATGGCGCACAGAGGCGTTCACCACGCCCGCCTTGTCCAGATTGGCGCGTGCTACCGAAAGCATGTCGCGGCTCGCATCCACGCCGATGGCACGGCGATAAATGCCGCTCAGAAGCTGCAGGATACGGCCGGTGCCCGTGCCGAGATCGAGCAGCGAATCGACGGGCGTGGTGCCCACCAGCTTCAGCAGCGCGCCTTCCACGGCTTCGTCGCTGACATGCAGGCGACGCAGTTCGTCCCAGGCGGACGCATTACGGCTGAAATAATCCTGCGCCCGCTCCGCCCTCACCCGCTTGACGGCGGCCAGTCGCTCACTGTCACGCTGAAGAACCGCGTCGGAAGGCGAGGCCGCTGCAAGCAACTGCCGAACGACACCCGCAGGCTCGCCATCCTGCCGCAAGCGAAAATAGGCCCACGCACCTTCCTGATAACGCTCGATCAGCCCCTCTTCCGTCAAAAGCTTGAGGTGACGGGAGATACGCGGCTGCGACTGGCCAAGGATTTCGGTAAGGTCGGTCACCGTCAGATCGCCGGCCGAAAGAAGCGCCAGCAACCGGAAGCGCGTCGGCTCACCCGCCGCCTTCAGGAGATCCACCAATTTGTCCAGACCGAACGCCACTCTGCCGCGCCTCGCAAGCTAATCAAGATATAAAGATATCTTTATGTCGATGTGGCGCGAGATGCAAGCGCAAAGTGCCGCGCGAGACGATCATCTCCACTTATTACACGGAAAAAGGCCCGCTTTGCGGCGGGCCTTTTTTGAAGTGATGACAAACGGATCAGCGTGTCAGACGCTTGTAGCTCACGCGGCCGGGCTTGATGCTTTCCGGGCCGAGGCGACGGACCTTGTCCTTTTCGTAGTCTTCAAAGTTGCCTTCGAACCATTCCACGTGGCTGTCACCCTCGAAAGCGAGAATGTGGGTCGCGAGGCGGTCCAGGAACATGCGGTCGTGGCTGATGATAACGGCGCAACCGGCGAAGGCTTCCAGCGCTTCTTCGAGCGCCGCCAGCGTTTCCGTATCAAGGTCGTTGGTCGGTTCGTCGAGCAGCAGTACGTTGCCGCCCGCCTTCAGCATCTTGGCAAGGTGCACGCGGTTGCGCTGACCACCCGAGAGGTTGCCGACCTTCTGTTGCTGATCGCCGCCCTTGAAGTTGAAGGCGCCACAATAGGCGCGCGAGTTCACTTCGAACTTGCCGAGCTTGATGATGTCGTTACCACCGGAAATTTCTTCCCACACGGTCTTGTCACCCGCCAGCGCGTCGCGGCTCTGGTCGACGTAACCGAGCTGGACGGTATCACCGACCGTGATCGAACCGCTATCCGGCTGCTCCTGACCCGTGATCATCTTGAACAGCGTGGTCTTGCCAGCGCCGTTCGGGCCGATGACGCCGACAATACCGCCCGGGGGCAGCTTGAAGGACAGGTTCTCAATCAGCACGCGGTCGCCATAGGATTTGGTGAGGTTCTCAGCCTCGATGACGACGCGGCCCAGACGCTCAGCGACCGGAATGACGATCTGCGCATCGCCGGGACGGCGGTTTTCCGCTGCTTCCACCAGCTCGTCATAGGCCTTGATACGCGCCTTGGACTTCGTCTGGCGGGCCTTGGGGCTGGAGGCGATCCATTCCTGTTCGCGGCTGATGGCCTTCTGACGCGAAGCATCTTCGCGGGCTTCCTGCTGCATGCGCTTGGCTTTCGCCTGCAGATAAGCGGAGTAATTGCCCTCGTAAGGAATGCCGCGACCACGATCGAGCTCGAGAATCCAGCCCGTCACGTTGTCGAGGAAGTAGCGGTCGTGGGTGATCATCATCACGGCGCCGGGATAGTCGCGCAGGTGCTTTTCGAGCCAGGCGATGGTTTCAGCGTCCAGATGGTTGGTCGGTTCGTCGAGCAGCAGCAGGTCCGGCTGCGACAGCAGCAAACGGCACAGTGCCACGCGGCGGCGCTCACCACCCGAAAGGCCGGTCACCGGCGAATCGCCGGGCGGGCAGCGCAGGGCGTCCATGGCCATTTCGACCTGATTTTCGAGGTCCCACAGGTTCTGGCTGTCGATGATGTCCTGAAGCTTCGCGCCCTCTTCCGCCGTTTCGTCGGAATAGTTCATCATCAGCTCGTTGTAGCGGTCAACGATCGCCGTCTTGCTCGCCACGCCTTCCATGACGTTTTGCATCACGGTCTTGTTTTCGTCGAGCTTCGGCTCCTGCTCGAGATAACCGAGCGTCGCACCTTCAGCGAGCCAGGCCTCACCGGTATATTCCTTGTCAAGGCCGGCCATGATCTTGAGAACGGTCGACTTACCCGCGCCGTTCGGGCCGAGGATACCGATCTTGGCGTCAGGGTAGAAGGAGAGATGCACATTCTCCAGAACCTTCTTCGCGCCATAGGACTTGTTCAGCCCAGCCATGTGATAGATGAATTGACGTGCCATTGTAGCGAATGCTCCACATCGGATTTTTAAGAGTACGTATCGGGAAATTTGCCGCTATGTAGGGTAAATAGGACCTTGGGGCAACCTCTGGCACGATTATGACCCCATGATTATGACACGCTGCGCGATGAGACGACGGGTGCGACGATGAATGAGACGACCGATAACTTCGCATTCAGCCGGATTGAGAGGCTGGAAGCCCCTTCTGGCGCATCCATCGCCTTCCGTCATCAACCTTCCGCCCTTGCTCCCGCCCGCGGCGTGCTGATGATCTGCCACGGCCTTGTGGAACATGCCGGCCGTTACCGCCGTTTTGCCGACGTCATGTCGCAGCAGGGTTTCGAGGTCTATGCCCACGACCATCGCGGCCACGGTCGCACGAAAGCAGCGGATGCGCCTCTTGGCCGCTTTGCCTGGAAGGATGGCGCGGACAAGGTCGTGGCCGACGTCATGGCGATGCGCCGGCTGGCCGGCGAGCGGCATCCCGGCCTGCCGGTGATCCTGTTCGGCCACTCCATGGGGGGCCTCGTGGCGCTCAATACCGCTGTCAGTTACCCCGACCCCTTCGATGGTCTGTCGATCTGGAATTCCAATCTCAATCCCGGTCTTATGGGCCGTTTCGCGCAGATTGTGTTGCGGCTGGAAAAAATGCTGAAAGGCTCGGATGTGCCGAGCGCCATCCTGCCGAAAGCCACTTTCCGCGCCTGGAACGCGAAAATGCCGGAAAAGCGCACCCATGCGGACTGGCTGAGCCACGACAAGGCGGCGGTTGACGCCTATGTGGAAGACCCGCTCTGCCAGTTCGAGGCGAGCGTTTCTCTCTGGCAGGATGTCTTTGCACTCTCCTATCGCGGCCCGAAACTTATCGAGCGTCTGCCGAAGGCTTTGCCGCTTTTGCTGGTGAGCGGTGATGAGGACGCCGCCACCAATGACGGCAGGGAGATCGTGTGGCTTGCCGAACGTTTCCGGGAGGCGGGCTTCAGCCATGTCGAGCACACGATTTACAAGGGCATGCGGCACGAAACCCTGAACGAAATCGGCTGGCAGCCCGTCGTAGCGGATTTCGCCGCCTGGTGCGGCCGCGTCGTGGATGACAGTAAAACGCCCTCCCCGTCATTCCGGCCTTGAGCCGGAATGACGGAATTAGGGGACTCTCAAAATACCGAATGTCGAAGCTGCCGTGTCAGCCCCAGTTTAGTGCCGTTCCAAAACGGAATAAGTCCATGAGATAAAATCACATGCGACGCGGCAAGCAGCGGTCTATAAACCGGCAGACACCAAGTACCGGGGGATAGATGACCGACAAGCCGAACAGGAAACCGCCGCTATCGGGCATCCGCGTCATCGAATTGGCGCGTGTTCTCGCCGGTCCCTGGGCGGGGCAGATGCTGGCCGATATGGGCGCAGACGTTATCAAGGTCGAAAACCCCGAAGGCGGCGATGATACACGCGCATGGGGACCGCCCTTCGTTGAGAGCAATGACGGAGAAAACCTCTCCGCCGCCTATTACCACGCCACCAATCGCGGCAAACGCTCCATCGTCGCCGATCTCAAAACACCCGAGGGCTGCGAACTGGTGCGCCGGCTGGTGCGCACCGCCGATGTCGTCATCGAGAATTTCAAGCGCGGCGGACTTGCAAAATATGGCCTCGATTACGAAAGCCTCAGGGCGCTCAATCCGAAGCTAATCTATTGCTCCATCACCGGCTTCGGCCAGACCGGGCCCTATGCCGATCTCGCCGGATACGATTATATCGTGCAGGGCATGTCCGGCTTCATGTCGATTACGGGCGAAGCCGACGGACAGCCGATGAAGGCGGGCGTGGCGGTTGCCGATATCTTCACCGGCATCTATTCCGTATCGGCCATTCAGGCGGCCCTGATCCACGCCCTTCGATCTGGCGAAGGCCAGCATATCGACATGGCGCTTCTCGATGTGCAATCGGCCGTTCTCGCCAACCAGAACATGAATTACCTGATCTCCGGCAGGCCTCCCGTCCGGCTCGGCAACGCCCACCCGAATATCTCCCCCTATGAGGTGGTGCCAACGGCCGACGGCTTCCTGATCCTCGCGGTCGGCAATGACGGTCAGTTCCGCCGCCTCTGCAATATCCTCGGCATCGGCTCGATCGCCGATGACGAACGTTACGCGACAAACAAGGCCCGCGTGGCGCATAAGGTCGAGGTGCGGCAGATCATTTCCACGGAGACGCTGAAATGGCAGAAGCGCGATCTTCTGACCGCCTGCGAGAAGAACGCCGTCCCCGCCGGACCGATTAATTCCATCGAGGAAATGTTCGCGGATCCGCAGGTGAAGGCACGCGGCCTCCGTATCGATCTGGAAGCGGAAGACGGCACTGTCATCCCCGGTGTCCGCACACCCATTATCATGTCTCAGACGCCGCTGCGTTATGAACGCCCGAGCCCTAAGCTCGGCGAACATCAGGCGCAGGTGCTGGCCGAACTGGAAAACATCGAAAGGACCACGACGCCATGACTGCAGCCGGAATGAAAAGAACAGGCGGGCAATTGATCGTCGAAGCGCTGAAGGCCAATGGTGTCTCCCGCGTTTCCTGCGTTCCGGGCGAAAGCTATCTGGCCGTTCTGGATGCGCTTTATGAAAGCGGCATCGAAACCGTGGTCTGCCGTCAGGAAGGCGGCGCAGCCATGATGGCCGATACCTGGGGGCGGCTGACGGGCGAGCCTGGCATCTGCATGGTGACCCGTGGCCCCGGTGCCACAAATGCTTCGGCCGGTCTGCACATTGCAAGGCAGGATTCCATTCCGATGATCCTGTTCATCGGTCAGGTGCAGCGGGATGCCCGCGAGCGCGAGGCCTTTCAGGAAGTGGAATATCGCCGCGCCTTTACCGAATTCGCAAAATGGGTGGGCGAGATCGATGATGCCCGCCGCATTCCCGAATTCGTTACCCGCGCTTTTGCCGTCGCCACTTCCGGCCGCCCCGGCCCCGTGGTGCTGACGCTGCCCGAAGACATGCTGGTGGAAGAGGTCGAAGCTCCCGAGGCAAAGCCCTATACGCCCGTCGAGGCACATCCAGGCCTGTCGCAAATGGCCGCCTTCGCCAAAATGCTGGGCGAGGCAAAACGCCCGGTCTTCATCGCCGGCGGCACCCGCTGGTCCGAGGAAAGCGTCACGGGCTTCAAGGCTTTTGCGGAAAAGCACAAACTTCCCGTGGGCTGTTCATTCCGCCGCCAGATGCTGTTTGATCATCTGAGCCCCTCCTACGCAGGCGATGTCGGCATCGGCATCAACCCGGCACTGGCCAGGGAAATCAAGGAAGCCGACCTCGTGGTGCTGCTCGGTGGCCGCCTCTCCGAAATGCCCTCCTCCGGTTATACGCTGCTCGATATTCCCTACCCGTCGCAGAAGCTCATCCATATCTATCCGGAGGCGGAAGAGCTTGGCCGCGTCTATCGGCCGGACCTCGCTATCTGCGCCTCCCCGAACGATTTCGTTGCCGCCCTTGCCTCCATCGATCTTGCCGGCAATGCCGCCTGGGCCGATCGCACGGCCTCAATGCATGAGGCCTATCTCAAATGGTCAACGCCGCCACAGACAGGCCCCGGCGCCGTGCAGATGGGTCCGATCATGGACTGGATCGAGGCGAACGTTGCTGAAGACGCCATCTTCACCAATGGCGCCGGCAATTACGCCACCTGGCTGCACCGCTTCCACCGCTTCCGCCGTTTCCACACGCAATCGGCCCCGACATCAGGTTCCATGGGTTACGGCCTGCCGGCGGCGGTGGCCGCCAAGCACCTGTTCCCGGAGCGCGAGGTGATCTGCTTTGCCGGTGACGGTTGCTTCATGATGCACGGGCAGGAATTCATCACCGCCGTGCGTTACGGGCTGCCAATCATCACCGTGCTGGTCAATAACGGCACCTATGGCACGATCCGCATGCATCAGGAGCGGGAATATCCCGGTCGTGTCAGCGGCACCGATCTCGTCAATCCGGATTTCAACGCCTTTGCCAAAGCCTATGGCGGACACGGCGAAACGGTAGAAAGAACGCAAGACTTCGCCGCCGCCTTCGAACGGGCACGGGCAAGCGGCAAACCGGCGATCATCGAGGTGAAGCTGGATGCGGAAGCGATCACGCCGACGCGTACCCTGACGCAGATCAGAACCCGAAGCTGATAACGCGCATGGACATGGCTTCGGCATGGTGTAAATCCTGACTGTGACTCACAGCTTAGGAAACGCCATGCCGGATACAGCCCCTCCCGTCATCACCCCACGCGGCGCGAAGATCGAGCCCTCGGCCGGCGCGCCTTTCGAGGCAGTGCGCGTGGCCCGCGATGTGCTGCACACGTCCCGCACGGCAGCACTCGCCACGCTCGATCCCGTCAGCGGTTATCCCTATACAACCGCGACCAATATCGGCATCGAGCCGGATGGCACGCCGTTCTTCTTCGCGGCCGGGCTGACGCTGCACGCCCGCAATATGGAAAGCGATTCTCGTATCTCGCTGACACTCGCCCCTTTCGGCAAGGGTGACGCGCTGACGCTGCCGCGCCTGACACTGGTGGGCAGGGCGGAACAAATCAGCCCGGATGAAGTGCCGATCGCCATCGCGCGCTACATTGCCCGCTACCCCAAAGCGAAACTTTATCTCTCCCTTCCCGACACAAGGCTTTACCGGCTGCGGACGGAAGGCGTGCAGATTAATGGCGGCCCGGCCCGCAACAACAGCAATATCATCCCCGCCGATCTGCGGACCGATCTGTCAGGCGCAGAAGAACTGATGGCGGCGGCGGAAAGCGAAGCGACCCGCCTTAACGCCATCAAGGGCGAAGCAGCTCGGCTCGCCGTTCTAGCTGGCGCAAAGGCTGGCCGATGGACGATCACCTCCATCGATCCGGATGGTATCGATTTCGCCTCGGCCAGCGATCTGGCCCGGCTTTGGTTTACGGAGCGGGTGACGACGCTGAAGCAGTTTGAGAAGGCGCTTGCTTCGCCGGTGAGGTGACGGACGCAAGCGATTCAAAAAACATGAAAATTGCTTCTACTTGGCATTTTGTGGCCATGTCGCCGCGCCGCGCCGTCACCCCGGACTAGATCCGGGGTCCAGCGCGATCAAGTCCTTGATCGCGAAAGACTCTTTTCACGGCGCAGACGCGCCGTGGCTGGATGCCGGGTTAAGCCCGGCATGACGGGGGCGAGTTTTTGACCCCATCCCATCAAAAAGGCCGGGCCGCATTCCGCGACCCGGCCTTTTCTTGAAGATCAGACTGATGCTCAGAGAGCAGCGGTGACGATGAATTCAACCTTGTAATCAGGCGTTGCCAGCGCGGCTTCGCTGGTGGCGCGGGCCGGCGGGTTTGCCGGGTCGATCCAGCCTTCCCAGACAGCGTTCATTTCGCCGAAGGTGGACATGTCGGAGAGGTAGATGATGGTCTGCAGGATCTTCGACTTGTCGGAACCGACAGCGGCCAGCAGGCGGTCGACTTCAGCGAGAGCCGACTTGCTCTGTTCCGTCACGCTCGTACCTTCGCCAACCTGGCCGGCCAGATAAACGGTGTTGCCGTGAACGACGGCGCCGCTCATGCGCTTGCCCGGCTCGATACGCTTGATGGTCATGGAAAACTCCTGTTGATTGGCACTTGAAAAATAGAATGATGCGCGAAAAATCAGCCGCGCAGGTGATGGGTCTTTTCGTAGATCGCCGTGGAGCGCGCGCCGGAACGGCAATAGCCGAGCATCGGGCGCTGCAATTCATCGAGCGCATCCACCATGCCGGCAACGGCATCGGCGTCGACGCCATAGCGGCCGACCGGCACATGCATGATCGTCAGGCCAAGCTGCTCTGCACGCTCGGCAATATCGGCAAAAAGCGGCTGACCGTCTTCTTCGCCGTCCGGGCGGTGGCAGACGATCGACTTGAAGCCGAGTGCCTTGATCTCATCCAGATCGGCGACGCTGATCTGTCCAGTTACCGAATATTCGTCGTCTATGCGCCTGATATCCATGTCATGCCTCCTGAAACCGGCGTCCGCGCTGCTGGCCGTCATCCTTAGAGCGTTTCCAGTAAAAGCGGAAACGCTTTTACGTCCGGACAACGCGTAAAATCAAAGAGCTAGATCGTTTTGGCGATTCGAAGAAAAGCCAAAACGATCTAGAAATCCGCATCCGATGTAAGCGGTCAAATCCCATGCGTCAATGATGCCCGGTCTTCATTCGGTACGGCTCAGAGGATGGAAAAGCGCAGACCGAAGGAACGGCTTTCGCCCGGCTGAAGAATATTGAACTCACCGGCTGCCTCAAGCTCGCTACGCCCCACCCAGCGATGCGAAACCGGCTCGATGCCGAGCACGTTCGCCGGTGCCTGCTGGTTGCGCCACATCTGCAGATAGGGCAGCGTCTCCGTGCGAAAACGCACGGTGAGCGTCTTCCCGCCAATGGCCGCAATCGGGCCGAGTTTCAATTCCGCCCATTCAGTCTTGCCGGCCGAGACACAGAAAACAGTGCCCGGCTCCTCGCCAAAACGCCAGCCATGGCCGCCGCCATCCAGCATTGCGCCTTCAAGCCGCACCGCATCGTCAAACAGGCGGGCGCCGACATTCATATGGTACATCAGGAATACTGGAATCTGCCGCCCGGACGTATTGACGATCCTGTCATCGAGGCTGACCTCGCCGCTTTCGCCATCGATCTTCCATGTCCGTTCCAGCAGCGCCGTGCCGCCATCCGCAAGCTTCACGGGAACCTCGACGCGCGCCAGCGCATTGGACTCGAGAACATCGAACGCGGTGATCGTTGCGGGATGCGAGGAGAAGGAGCCATGCAAGGGATATCGACGCCCCTCGCGGTCACCATCAATCGGTTCGGGATGACGGATATGATCGGGACCACAGGTAAAAAGAAAGCCTTCAAGCGAGTGGTCGATACGCGCATCGCCATCATCGGGAATGGCGCGGCCGGGCGCGATGTCTATGCCATCGACGACGCAGGCGCCGATATCGAAAACGGAGGTCTCATCGAGGAAAATGCGTGGCGATCTGCCAGCCTGAAACGAACGCAAGACAACCTCCCTGTGGCAGTAAAAACGCATGGTTCACGGAAACGCTACTAACCGTGACGGAAATTAAGATTGCATTAACCGCGAATTCACCTTTTTCACAATAGGGTCAAGATTACGGTGTGTTTATCGGTGACGAAGCAAGGGATAGCAGAATCGTGAAACAGTTTCTTAACGCAGCTCTGGGCCTGACGATCGCCGTGGCGTCGATTTTCGCTCCGCTACAGGCTGGCGCGCAGCAGCGTTATGGCGAACAGACCATGCTGGTTACGCCGGATGGCCGCGTTCTCGATTTCATGCCGGAACGTGGCGACATCGTCATCAGCCGTGACGCGATGGGCCGTACCGTGTTCTACGACCAGTACGGCAACCTGCTGGCCACCGAAATGCCCTCCGGCTACCAGCAGCGGCAGCAGGTACGCCAGCGCGACACCACCTATTATCCACCCGCCCCCGGTGGCCAGTATCGTGAGCCGCCGCGCGACTACGGTTATCAGGACAACGGCAACGTGCGCGATTATCGCGAATATCGCGGCGACGGCTCCGATGAGAATCTCTACACCGGTTCCGTGCCAGCCCCCGGCGCGGTGGAAAGCGGCCCGCTCGGCCAGCCGATGCCGGAAGAAAGCACCACGGCCGCCGTTCCGCAACCGGACCACCTGATCGAGCGGCATACGCCGGTAACGACGCCGGTCAACCGTTCCCGCCAGGAAATCGTCGCGCTCCAGACCTTCCTCGACCGCGAGGGCATCTCCCCCGGCGTGATCGACGGGAAGATGGGCGACAATGTCAACAAGGCCATAGCCGCCTGGCAGGACATGACGGGCGAAAAGCTCGACCCGAACAATTCAGAAGACATTCTGGAACGCCTGCGCGCCTCGGGCGGCATGCCGATTGTGGATTACACGATCACCGCCGCCGATGCCGCCGGCCCCTACGTGGCCTCCATCCCGGACGACTATGCCGAGAAATCGCAGCTTCCTGCCCTTTCCTTCACGTCGACCTCGGAAGCGCTGGCCGAACGCTTCCATATGGATGAGAACTATCTGAAAGAGCTGAACCCCGGCGTCGATTTCTCCGTGCCCGGCACCATCATCAAGGTCGTCAATCCCGGCGAGGCGAAGAAGGGGCAGGTCGCCCGCATCGTTGCGCACAAAGGTATCAAGCAGGTCTTCGCCTATGGCCAGGACGGCAATCTGATTGCCGCCTATCCCGCCACGATCGGCTCCACGGACACGCCCTCGCCAAGCGGCACCCATACGGTAGAGCGTATCGCGCTCAATCCGGGCTACACCTATAATCCCAAGATCAACTTCAAGCAGGGTCAGAACGACAAGATCCTGCAGATCCCGCCGGGCCCGAACGGTCCTGTCGGCACGGTCTGGATCGCCCTGTCGAAGCCGACCTACGGCATTCACGGCACGCCGGAACCCTCGAAGATCGGCAAGACGAACAGCCATGGCTGTATTCGCCTGACCAACTGGGATGCCACCGAACTGGCGAAAATGGTCCGTCCCGGTGTGGTGGTCGAATTCGCGGAATAAATCGACTGGGAGAAAAGGAAAAAGCCCGGTGGTCCGGGCTTTTTTAGTTATGACGTTTCAGTCGCGCTTTTCCGTCAGGAAATATAGCAGCGCGGCTACCGGAAGAGCAAAGCCGATCCAGGAGGCGGCTTGCCATTCGCCAACCGCATAGGCCCAGCCGCCAACGGCGGAACCAATTGCACCGCCCATGAAAAATGTCGCCATATAGATGCCGTTCAGGCGGCTGCGGAATTCCGCCCCCAGCGTGAAGATCGCCCGCTGCCCGAGCACCAGATTGGTGGTGACCCCGAAATCCAGAACGATTGCGGCAATGACAAGAATGGCGAGCGCCAGATGCGATCCCTCGGGCGCAAGATGCGTGACGGCGAAAGAGAGTGCTACCGCCAGCAGTGCGAAGAATGTCGCCGCCCGCGTCCATCCGCGATCGGCCATCCGCCCGGCAATCGGGGCGGCGACGGTGCCGGCCGCACCAGCCAGTGCGAAGAGTGCGATCTCACCCTGGCTGAGATTGAAATGCGGCCCACTCAGATAAAGAGGCGTCGTGGTCCAGAACAGGCTGAAGGCCGCGAAGAGAAAGGCATGATAGATCGCCCGCCGCCGCAGGACCGGCGTGTGAAGCGCCAGCCGGCCCATCGAAGCCATCAAGGCGCCATAGCTCAGCCGCGCTTCAGGCATACGGGTCGGCAGGAGCCGGAAAAGCACCACGGCAAGAAGCGCCATGACGGCCGCAGACGTCAGAAACACACCGCGCCAGGAGACAACTTCCGACAGAAGGCTGGAAACCGGCCGCGCCAGCATGATGCCGGCCATCAACCCGCTCATGACATTGCCGACCACCCGCCCGCGAATGGCGTGCGGCGCCATATGGGCCGCATAGGGAACGATGACCTGCACCGCCACCGAACTGACCCCTACCAGGAAGGCTGCGATCAGAAACGGCGTCGCATGTGGCGCGAATGCTGCGGCCGCAAGGGAAAGAACCGCCATGGAGACGGAGCCGACGACCAGCTTGCGGTTTTCCACGAGATCGCCGAGCGGCACGACAAACAGCAGACCGACACCGTAACCGATCTGTGTCAGGGTCACGATCAGCCCCGTCGCGCCAGCGGAAAGACCAAGCTCCGCACCGATGATGCCGGCAAGCGGCTGACCATAATAAAGATTGGCCGCGATCAATCCGCAGGCTGTCGCCAGCAGGAAAGTCAAAGCCGGGGAAATGGATGGTGCCTGAATATCATCCCCATCAATTACACGCGTCGTCATCATTTTCTCCAATATGGAAACAATCGTTTCCTAAATATTCACAAAATTACTCGGCAAGCCTCATGGCAATATCCACCACGGCCACCATGTCTTTAAGGCTCCGCCCTGTCTTTCCCACCACGCGCATACCGTACATCATGCACAGCATCGCCCGGGCAAGATCATCGGGATCGGCCTTGGACCGCACGGAACCATCCCTCTGCCCTTCGGCAACGAGGCGGGCGATGATCCGCTCCCTCGCCTTCACGGCCCTCTCGACCACAACGGCGATGTCGTCGTCCAGTGCCGCCAGATCGGCAGCAGCACCAACCACCAGACATCCGTCTGAGCCGACACCGCCGTGGGATCGTTCGGCGTAAAACATCAGCCCCGCTCTCAGCCGCTCATAACCGGTGTCGAAACCGGCCACAGCTGCCTCAAAACGCTCGGTCTGTATGATCCTGTAGCGTTCCATCGTCGCGATGAAGACGGCTTTCTTATCCTTGAAGGCCTTGTAGAGGCTTCCCTGGGCCAGCTCCATCGCATCGGTAAGATCGCCTACCGAGGTGGCGTGATAACCGCGCCGCGAGAATACCTTGATCGCGCCATCGAGCGCGCGTTCAAGATCGAACTCGCGCGGTCTGCCGCGATGGCGCTGTTCCGGGGAATGGGGCTGGCTGAAATTGCTCATGAGCGGAATATAGGAAACGATCATTTCCAAATCAAGCAAAAATTTCGCGCCATGAAGAGGACGTGGGAGCGCCTCGTAAAGGCCGCCTCTTCTCCGCATTTTGGTGGGGAACCCATTTCACCAAACCGTCGCACCGTCGCCGCAACCGGGCGGGATTCGCAACGCGAGGTCAGGCAGCCCTGCGTGTCACGAGACGTGCCAGGTGCGCAACGCGCCTCGGAAGTCTTTTCGGCAGGAGGTTGATGACTTCCTCGGCAAAGGCCGCCGCATTTTCTACCGCCTTGTCGATATTGCTAACCTTCTTGCCATCCAGACAGAGAAGCGTGCCGCCATAGTCGAAAATATCGCGATAGGCCGCCCGCTCGACAATCGCCGTGTTGAGCACGGAGACGTTCTTTTCCGCCAGCAGCATCTTGACGAGCAACAGCGAACGCGTTGCCACCATGGCGTTGACCCGTGTCAGCACGATGGAATGGGCGATCGCCTTACCCATCTTGCGGTTCAGGAATTCGATGTGATCGAGAACTTCGGCAGCGCCACGCGCATCCATGGCCGATCCCTGTACCGGGATCAGAACATGATCGGAAATACCGAGCGCCATGGTCAAAAGCGGCGTTTTTGCGCCGGGCAGGTCAATGATGAAACAGTCTGTATTGGCCCGGTTTTCGCGAATGTGGCCTTCAAGCGAAGCCATCGTCACATGCGAAATCACTGACAGGTTTTCTACCATGCCCGAGAGTTCGTACCAGCGGGAAATCCACAATTGCGGATCGGCATCCAGAACCGTCACCCGATGGCCGCTACGGGCGAGTTCGGTCGCCAGAAGCAGCACAGCCGTGGTTTTTCCGGCGCCGCCCTTGGTATTGGCGAAAGTGATGACTGACATGATACCCCCTGTTTGTCAGAGCCGTTTCATGCTCATTCACGCACCGACGCACTTCATGGTGCTTTCCATAATCTTAACGAACAGGGTTAATAAAACGCTAATAACGATTACGCCGCGGAACAAAAAGCCCGCGATGGCGTCGCGGGCTTCATGGATTAGAGGTCGTATGGTCGCTCGGCACCGATGCGGGGTACAGCGTCGCCGCAGGTTTCTTCTCCCCGCCGGGGAGAAGAAACAAGCGGCACCCTCTCAGCCTCTCACAAACCTGGCGATCAAAGGTAACTCCTTAAAAGCAAGCCTCAAAAAGTGCCTTGGTATTCTCAAGCGTCATCGGCACCGGATTGCCACCGCAGCTCGGGTCCTTGATCGCTTCCGCCGCCAGTTCGTCGATACGATCCGGCTTGATGCCCATGGCGGTGAGGTTCTCAGGCACGCCGAGTTCCTTGCGAAGCTCCAGCACATAGTCATAAAAGCCGTCGAAACCGCCGGAAATGCCAAGATAGGCAGCGGCGCGGGCAATCTTGTCCTCGATGGCAGGACGGTTGAAGCGCAGCACGGCCGGCATGACGACGGCATTGGTCATGCCGTGATGGGTGTTGTAGACAGCGCCGATCGGATGCGAGAGCGAATGGATGGCGCCGAGGCCCTTCTGGAAGGCAACCGCCCCCATGGCCGCCGCCGCCATCATGTTGGTGCGCGCTTCGATATCCGTGCCATCCTTATAGGCGCGCGGCAGGAATTCCTTGACGAGACGCAGGCCCTCCAGCGCCACACCGGCACTTATCGGATGATAGAAGGGCGAGGAATAGGCCTCCAGGCAATGGGCGAAAGCATCCATGCCCGTGCCGGCCGTGATGACTTTCGGCATACCAACCGTCAGTTCCGGATCGCATATGACGACACCGGGCAAGAGCTTCGGATGGAAGATGATCTTTTTCACATGCGTCTGCGAATTGGTGATGACGCTGGCGCGACCGACTTCCGAACCGGTGCCGGCCGTCGTTGGAACAGCGACAATGGGCGCGATCTTTGAGGCGTCTGCGCGGGTCCACCAGTCGCCAATATCCTCGAAATCCCAGACCGGGCGGGTCTGCCCGGCCATGAAGGCGATGGTCTTGCCAAGATCGAGGCCCGAGCCGCCGCCGAAAGCGACGACGCCGTCATGGCCGCCATCGCGATAAGCTTTCACACCCGCTTCCATGTTGATTTCGTTCGGGTTCGGATCGACCTCGGCGAAGATCGCCCGGCCGAGACCCGCCTCTTCCAGCACATCCAGCGCATGCGCGGTGATCGCCATATTGGCAAGGTCGCGATCCGTAACGAGAAGCGGCTTCTTGATACCAAGCGTCTTGCAGGCTTCCGCCAATTCCTTGATCCGGCCACGGCCAAGCTTGACGGCGGTGGGATAGCTCCAGTTGGCGACGATATTCATTTCGTGACTTTCTTCAGATGGTAGGATTTCGGACGGGTCAGGTTCTGGAAACCGAGGACGGAGAGCGAACCGCCACGGCCCGTTTCCTTCACACCGGTCCAGCAAAGCGCCGGGTCGAGATAATCAGCGCGGTTCATGAACACGGTTCCGGTTTCGATCTCGCGGCCGATGCGCCCGGCACGGGCGGCATCTTGTGTCCAGAGCGAAGCGGTCAGCCCGTATTTGCTGTCGTTCATCAGCGCGATGGCTTCGTCATCGTTCTTCACCTTCATGATGCCGACCGCCGGGCCGAAGGTTTCTTCGGCCATGAACTCCATGGAGTGATCGACGTTGACGAGGACTTGCGGCGCGACATAGGCGCTTTCGCCATCATCGGCAGGGAACAGCTTTGGATCGACCAACGCCTTGGCCCCCTTCGAGACGGCATCGGCAATCTGCGCACGAACCACCTTGGCAAAACGCTTGTTGGCCATCGGCCCGAGCGTGGTTTCCTGCTCCAGCGGATTGCCGAGCTTGTAGTTCGACACCCACGCGACCGACTTCTCGACAAAGGCGTCATAGAGGTTTTCGTTGACGTAGATGCGCTCGATGCCGCAGCAGCATTGCCCGGAATTATAGGTGGCGCCATCCATCAGCGTATCGACGGCGGCATCGAGGTCGGCATCTTCCATGACGTAACCGGGATCCTTGCCGCCGAGTTCAAGACCTAGACCGGTGAAGGTGCCGGCAGCGGCGCGCTCGATCGCGCGGCCACCTTCCACCGAACCGGTGAAGTTGACGAAGTTGAAAAGGCCCTCGGAAATGAGCGCCGAGGTCGTGCCATGGTCGAGGAAGACATTGATGAAGACATCGTCAGGCACACCGGCCTCGACAAAAGCCCGCACCATGCGCTCGCCGACCAGCAGCGTCTGCGCCGCATGTTTGATGACGACCGTATTGCCGGCCATCAAAGCCGGCGCGACGGTGTTGATCGCCGTCATGTAAGGATAGTTCCAGGGCGCTATGACGAAGACCACGCCATGCGCCTCACGCTCGATGCGGCGTTCGAAATTGCCGCTTTCCTCGATGACGAGCGGCGCCAACGCATCGGCTGCAATCGAGGCGACATAGTTGGAGCGTTCGTTGAAGCCTTTGAACTCGCCGCCATAGCGCACCGGACGGCCCATCATATGGGCAAGTTCCGGAACGACCTCGTCCACCATTTCGTTGAGGCGTGCGACACCTTTCAGAACCAGCTGAACGCGGTCCTCAAGCGGGCGTCGAGCCCAGTCCTTCTGCGCCTTGCGCGCCTTTGAAACGGCGGCCCGTGCCGCCTCCAGCGACATCGCCTCCCGCTCGGCATAAACCGAGCCGTCGATGGGCGAGATATTCTGGATCATGGTCATGATGTTTTCCCGTAATGATTAGGCTCTTTCGAAACCGCGCGCCACTTCCCAGTCGGTCACGCGGCGGTCGTATTCTTCCTGTTCCCACGCCCCGGCGCGGACGTAATGATCGATCACATCGTCGCCGAAGGCGCTGCGCAGCATTTTCGATCCGTCCAGAAACGCGGTGGCGTCACGCAATGTCTTGGGTATCTCGCGCACGTCCTTGCCGCCATAGGCATCACCGACAAATTCGGGCTCAAGTTCAAGTTTATTTTCGATGCCGTCAATGCCTGCTGCAAGCAGGGCGGCCATGGCGAGATAGGGATTGAGATCGGAGCCGCCCACGCGGCATTCGATGCGGATGCCCTTGGTATCGGCGCCGCAGAGGCGATATCCCGCCGTGCGGTTGTCGAGGCTCCAGATCGCTTTTGTGGGCGCGAAGGTACCCGCCATGAAACGCTTGTAGGAATTGATGTACGGGGCGAGGAAATAAGTAATTTCACTGGCGTGGGCCAGCAGCCCGGCAACATAATGCCGCATCAATTGCGACATGCCGTGCTCCGCATCTTTGTCCAGGAACGCGGGCGTCTTCCCGTCAAGGCTCCACAGCGACTGGTGAATATGTGAGGAACTGCCGGCGGCATTGTAGTTCCACTTGGCGAGGAACGTCACGGCCTTGCCTTTGGACCACGCGATCTCCTTGGTGGCGTTCTTGATGATCGCGTGCCTGTCTGCCATGGTCAGCGCATCGGCATAACGAACATTGATTTCCGCCTGCCCCGCGGACGCTTCGCCCTTGGAATTTTCAACCGGAATACCGGCCCCCTGCAGGCCCTTGCGCAGCGCCCGCATCACATCTTCCTCCTTGGTCGTCTGGAAGATATGGTAATCTTCATTATAGCCGCTGGCGAGGTTCAGCCCCTTGTAACCGCTGGCGCGCGCCGCGTCGAAAGTCTGGTCGAAGAGGAAGAATTCAAGTTCGGTCGCCATATAGGCCTTCAGCCCCATGGCCTCCAGCCGAGCCACCTGCTTCTTGAGAAGTGCGCGCGGCGAATGCGGAACCTCTTCGTGGGTGTGATGATCGAGCACGTCGCACAGCACCAGCGCCGTGCCTTCCAGCCACGGCACACGGCGCAGCGTCGAAAGATCGGGCTTCAGGGCATAATCGCCGTAACCCTTCTCCCAGCTGGAGGATTTGTAACCGGGAACGGTCTCCATCTCCATATCGGTGGCAAGCACATAGTTGCAGCTATGGGTTTCCTCAAAGGCGCTTTCGACGAAGAATTCAGCCTGGAACCGTTTGCCCATCAGACGCCCCTGCATGTCGACAAGGCAGGCCAGAACCGTGTCGATGCGCCCTTCGGCGACATCCATTTTAAGCGCGTCAAATGTGTAGCTCGTCATTTTATCCGTTCCCTTTATTGTCGTGACCGGGCGGCCGGAATGCGGCCGCCCGTTTGTTTAAGCATCAGGCCTTTGCAGCCGCCGCTGCCATGGCAGCCTGCTTGTGCTCCAGCGCGAATTCCTCTTCCGGCGAGAGGATGAGGCGATGACGGCCGATGAAAGCGAAATAGGCGATGGCGACCGCAAACCAGACGGCGACCCAGAGCACGCCCTTTGTGAAGTTCGGATCCTGGATCTGGTAAAGCAGCGTGACGATGGCGATGATGACAGTCAGCACCGCACCTGGAATGCCGAAGGGCGAACGGAACGGCCGCTCGATATGCGGCAGGTTCTTGCGGAGCAGGATGAAGGAAATCGCCTGCATGATGTAGGAGAACATCGCGCCGAACACAGCCATGTTCAAAAGCACGCTGCCGATGATGCTGCCGCCCTGTTCCGCACCCAGCGCGAACCAGATGACCAGCATGACCGCAAGGCCGACGATCGCGCCGGTGATGTTGGCCACGTATGGCGTGCGGTATTTCGAGTGGGTGATCGACAGCACCGTCGGGAAATAACCCGCACGCGACAGCGAATAGATCTGGCGGCCCTGCGCATAGAGGATCGTATGGAAGCTGGCGATGAGGCCGGTAAGCGCGACGAGACCGAGCAGCACCACACCGCCATCGCCATAGATCGCCTTGAAGCCATCAAGCAGCGGCTCAAGCGAGGAGCTGAGATGGAAGGCGCCGACGCCCGGCAGCGACGGGTTGAGCAGCACGATCATGAAGGCCGAAACCATCAGCGTGACCATGCCAAGGATGATACCCTTCGGCATGTCGCGTTTCGGATCGACGGATTCCTCAGCCGCGAGCGGCAGCTGCTCGATGGCGAGGAACAGCCAGACCGCGAAAGGCAGCGTGGCGAGAACGCCCGAAAAACCGAACGGGAAGAACGAGCCACCGCCCTCCGGCAATTCCACCGCCTTGCCATCAGGTCCGACGCCGATGTTGAGCGCAAAACGCGAAAAATCGATATTGGGAATGGCACTGATCCAGAAGAACACCAGAACGGCGAGCGAAATCAGCGTGATGACGAGCGTCACCTTGAAGGAAAGCTCGAGCCCGAAGACGTTGAGCGCAAGGAATATCGCGTAAAACGCTATCCACACGAAAGGTGAATAGGCCGGATCGAGGCCGAGAATGGAGTTCACATAGGCTGTGATGAAGGTGACGACGACCGCCGGCGTCAGAACGTATTCAACATTCTCGCAAAGACCGGTGATGAAGCCGCCCCAGGGGCCCATGGCCGTGCGGGCGAAGGAATAGGCCGCACCCGTGTGGGGCAGCGCCGGGCTCATTTCGGCGATCGAGAATGTCAGCCCGAGATACATGATGGCGATGATGATGCCCGCCACCAGCATGCCGCCCCAGCCGCCGGTGGAGAAACCGAAATTCCATCCGGAAAAATGCCCTGATATGACCGCGCCGACGCCAAGCGACCAGAGCGACCACACGCCCGCATAACGGGATAGTCCGCGTTTTTCGAAATAGGATGCATCAGCTTTCTTGTAGCTGACGCCTGACGATGAACTGTCCATGCCCTTCTCTCCTGATAAGAAAAAAACAAGCCAGTCAGCCGTTATTGGCCGATTGTGCCCCAGTCTTCGGCGCCATCAGGAAACTCCCGGATCGCGCCGCACGCATCTGCTGTTCCCGTACCGCTTCGTTTTCCCGGCTTCTTTGACCGGATGGCGGCAGTCTCCCTTCGATGCCTGACCCCGGTGTGTTCACCATCGGCCGGCCCCTGCTCCCTCACTCGTCGATCGATGCGAGTGCCTTCCCCATAAGCTCGTGTAGAAATGCGGCGATGTTCGCCTGCTCTCCTTCATCGGCGATCAGATCGTTGCGGATCTCGATCATGACGTTCAAAAGCCCGTCCGGCAGCGCATGGAGTCGCAACGTATGCGTCACGCCATCTTCCGGGCCATAAGGATCGTTGCGATTGACCGTGAGCGAGGCCCCTTCGGCGCCTGTCAGCATGGCGTCAGCGAGACGGCTGTCGGTATCATGCAGGATGCCGATCTCAACCTCGCGGAACCGGCCGTGATAAACCGGCGTGAAACTGTGGATGGTCACCACCACCACCTTGCGGCCCTTCGCCTGCCGCTCGGCGATGATCTCGCTCACCCGGTCGTGAAACGGCACATACAGCGCTGACGTTCGGGCAAACCGCTCCGCTTCGGTGAGGTCGAAATTGCCCGGAATATCATATACTTCGCTTTTTACCGGCATGGCGGACGGCGATTCGGGGGGCCTGTTGCAATCATAGACCAGGCGGGAAAACCTCTGATAAATGAGCGTCGCGTCGAGCTTCTCCGAAAGCAGACGGGCAACGGCCAGAGCGCCGGGGTCCCATGCCACATGACTTGAAAGAACCTCGGGCGACAGGCCGAGCGTGCTTAATCTTTGCGGGACGGTGGCCGAAGCATGTTCGCAGACGAGCAGGACATCGCCCGCCGCACCGGCATTCTCGATGCCAACGGCCTGCCCTTCCGCTTCTGTGAAAAACCGCGAACGCACCGTCATGCACGTACCCCACCCGGAAAACCGTCTTCCCTAACGGCGAAAAGAATTCTTCACATTATGGCGGGTGTCAAATGGAATTTTGAAATTTTCTCTTCATTTTTTCATTGACTCAATCACGGGCAGAGATGTTTATTTTAGCGCACACACCGGCAGAAAGACCGGAAGGGGAAAGATTTGCGCAACACCGCGGCCACCGTGTCGGACGTCATCCATGCCCATTACGACGCGCTGACACGTTCCGAAAAACGGCTGGCAGAAAGCCTGCTCGGCAATTATCCGGTGTCCGGCCTCGGCAGCATCACCGCGATTGCCGAAAATGCCGGTGTTTCCACCCCGACAGTGGCGCGGATGGTGCAGAAGCTCGGCTATAAGGGCTACCCCGAATTTCAGGCCCATCTGCACCAGGAGCTGGAAGCGACGATCTCCGGTCCGGTGGCCAAACATGACCGCTGGGCAACCAACGCGCCGGGCCTGCACATTCTCAACCGTTTCGCCGACGCCATTACCGGCAATCTGCGCGATACGCTTGGGGATCTCGATACCGCCGTCTTCGACAATGCCGCCGCGCTGCTTTCCGACCGCAAGCGCAGCATCTACTTCGTCGGCGGGCGCATCACCGGTGCGATTGCCGAATATTTCTTCACCCACATGCAGGTGATCCGGCCGAAGACAACGCTGATGTCGTCCAACTCCAGCGCCTGGCCGCAATATATGCTGAATATGAGCGCCGGCGATGTGCTCGTCATTTTCGACATCCGCCGTTACGAGCACGATATGACGACGCTGGCAGAGGTGGCCAAGGCAAATGGGGTGCAGATCATCCTCTTTACCGACCAGTGGACATCGCCGGTGGCGCGTCATGCGCTGCATATTTTCCGGGTCAAAATAGAGGCCCCGTCCGCGTGGGATTCGTCTGTCGTTACGCTTTTTGTCGTCGAGGCGCTGATCGAAGCGGTGCAGAGCGGCACGTGGGACGAGACCAAGGAACGCATGAACGCACTGGAGGGCCTGTTTGAACAGACACGCCTGTTCCGACGCCCTGACAGAACGTGAATATGCGTAGCCGGCATACGACTTGACGCCGATGCCGCACGCTGATTGGATACCTGCGATCGCTACCAGCACGATAAAGCAGGGGAAAAACCAAGCTGGGGAACGCATCTGGTCTAACGGACAAAAACGGTCAACTCCCGCAATTGCTGGCAAAAAGCCCGATAATGGCGGAAAATGGGTTTAAAGTGGCGGAATCCGGATAAATGAATTGCCATCCAGCCGTCACATTAGCTTCATCGAGAATCCGTATCAGCGTCCGCAATATGAGAACACGAAGAGGAGAAAAAAGTGATCTCTCACTGCCGCCGACTGCTTGCTACAACCACCGCACTGGTCATCGCCTCCACCGCTATTGCCGCCGCTGAGCCGAGCGCCGAACTGATCGCCGCCGCCAAGAAGGAAGGCATGCTGACCACCATCGCCCTGCCGCACGACTGGTGTGGTTACGGCGACGTGATCGCCGCCTTCAAGGCGAAATATCCGGAAATCACCGTCAATGAACTGAACCCCGACGCCGGCTCCGCCGACGAAGTCGAAGCAGTCAAGGCAAACAAGGACAATAAGGGCCCGCAGGCGCCTGACGTCATTGACGTCGGTCTTGCTTTCGGCCCGCAGATGAAGGCCGAAGGCCTGCTGCAGCCCTACAAGGTCTCCACCTGGGACGAAATTCCTGACAACGTCAAGGATCCCGAAGGTTACTGGTACGGCGATTATTACGGCGTGATGTCGTTCTTCGTGAACAAGGATCTTGTCAAGGAAACGCCGAAGGACTGGGCAGACCTTCTGAAGGCTGACTATTCCGGTCAGGTCGCGCTTGCGGGTGACCCGCGCGCCTCCAACCAGGCTATCCTCGGTGTTCTCGCCGCCGGTCTTTCAACCGGAGCAAAATCCGGCAAGGAAGCCGGTGAAGCCGGCCTGAAATATTTCGCCGACCTCAACAAGGCTGGCAACTTCCTGCCGACTATTGGCAAGGCCGGTACACTTGCACAGGGTGCCACGCCGATTATCGTTGCCTGGGACTATAATGCGCTGTCCTGGAAGAAGACGCTGAACGACAACCCGCCGACGGAAGTCGTCGTTCCCGAGAAGGGCGTTCTCGCCGGTGTTTACGTGCAGGGCATTTCCGCTTACGCCCCGCATCCGAATGCTGCCAAGCTGTGGATGGAGCACCTCTACTCCGACGACGGTCAGCTCGGCTGGCTGAAGGGTTATTGCCACCCGATCCGCTTCAACGCCATGGTCAAGGCCGGCAAGGTTCCGCAGGACCTGATCGACAGCCTGCCGCCGGCAGCAGCCTATGAAAAGGCGATCTTCCCGACGCTCGAGGAAGTCGATGCCAACAAGGCGGCCGTCACTGGCGGCTGGGATAGCGTTGTCGGCGCGAACGTGAAGTAAATTGTTGAAAACGCACCCCGGCCGATCAAAGCCGGGGTGCTTCTTTTATAATATAGACCTTTATAGACAGACCGTTTGAAAACGGCGTTTGGGGACAAGGATGCCATCAACCAACACCGGCGGACCATCCGACGCGCGCAGAAAGCTGCCGCTGCATTGGATAGGCGTCGTACCTTTTGCCGTTTTTGTGCTGCTGTTTCTGATTATGCCGACGATGAAGATCGTCGTTGGCGCGTTCCAGCGGACAGACGGAACTTTCACGCTTGAAAACATTGCAGGGCTTTTTACCGCATCCATCCTTTCGGCCTACTGGATCTCGATAAAGATCAGCCTCGCTTCTGCAGCGCTCGGCTGCCTGATCGGCTTTGCCGTCGCCGCGGCCGTAGTGCTCGGTGGTCTGCCGCAGCGTATCCGCGGACCGCTTCTCACCTTTTCAGGCGTCGCCTCGCAATTCGCCGGGGTACCGCTTGCCTTCGCCTTCATCGCCACGCTTGGCCCGGTCGGCCTCCTGACCGTCTTCCTGAAGACGCAGATCGGCATCGATCTCAGGATGCTCGGCTTCAACATCCTGTCCTTCTGGGGTCTCACCGTCACCTATCTGTTCTTCCAGATTCCGCTGATGATCCTCATCATCACGCCCGCGCTTGACGGCCTGAAGCGCGAATGGCGCGAAGCGGCGGAAATTCTCGGAGCCACCGGCTTTCAATATTGGCGCATGGTGGCCTTTCCGATCTTGCTGCCGTCGCTGCTCGGCACCATGTCGCTGCTGTTTGCCAATGCCTTCGGCGCAGTGGCCACCGCAATTGCGCTCACCGGCTCCTCGCTCAACATCGTACCGATCCTGCTCTTCGCGCAGATTCGCGGCGACGTTCTCGGCAATCCGCATCTCGGTTACGCGCTCGCCTTCGGCATGATCGTCGTGACAGGCATTGCCAATGCACTTTATATCTGGCTGCGCGCCCGCAGCGAAAGGTGGCTGAAATGAAGCGTTTCTTCGCCTGGGGCGCGCTGATTTTCGGCCTGCTCTATTTCGCCCTGCCGCTGATCGGCATGACCAATTTCTCGCTGAAAATGCGGCGCGGCGAATATTCTTTCGACGCTTATGCCAAGGTGCTGGGCGACCCGCGCTTCCAGGAGACCTTCAGCTATTCCGTCGTCATGGCGCTGTTCACCATCATTTTCGGCGTCCTGCTGGTGGTGCCGACCGCCTATTGGGTGCGTCTGAAACTGCCGGGCCTGCGCCCCTATATCGAATTCATCACGCTTCTGCCGCTGGTCATCCCGGCCATCGTCATCGTCTTCGGTTATATCAGGCTTTACAACACCTCCAGCTGGCTGCCGCTGACCGGCACGAGCTTCGGCACCAACCTGCTTCTGATGTTCGGTTATGCCACGCTCGCCCTGCCCTATATGTACCGCGCCGTCGATACCGGCCTCAGAACCATCGACGTGGCGACACTGACGGAAGCGGCGCAGAGCCTCGGCGCGGGCTGGACGACCATCCTCTCGCGCATCATCCTGCCCAATGTTCTGGTCGCCGTGCTGTCGGGCGCCTTCCTGACCTTTGCCATCGTCATCGGTGAGTTCACCATGGCAGCCCTTTTGAACCGCCCGGCCTTCGGCCCCTACATGCAGCTGCTGGGTGCCAACCGCGCCTATGAACCGGCAGCGCTTGCCGTGATTTCCTTCGGCATCACCTGGGGTTGCCTCGGTCTGATCCAACTCGTTTCACGCTACCAGAAGGGCGCGCCTCCCAAGGCCTGAGGACAATATTTCATGAGCTTTTTGACACTTAGCAACATCAAGAAATCCTTCGGCTCCGTCCAGGTCGTACATGATTTCAACATGGCCATCGAAAAGGGCGAGTTCGTCTCCTTCCTCGGGCCATCGGGCTGCGGCAAGACCACGGTACTGCGCATGATCGCCGGTTTCGAAATCCCGACCGGAGGCTCGATCGTCATCAACGGCAGGGACCAGACAACGCTCCGGCCCAACCAGCGCAATATTGGCATGGTGTTCCAGGCTTATGCGCTGTTCCCGAACATGAACGTCTATGAAAACGTCGCCTTCGGCCTGAAAGTCGCTGGCAAACCGAAAGCCGAAATCGACGCGCGCGTGAAAGAAATGCTCCAGCTCATCCACCTGGAGCATCTGGCTGACCGTTATCCCTACCAGATGTCGGGTGGCCAACAGCAACGCGTGGCGTTGGCCCGTGCGCTCGCGCCGAAGCCGGAAGTGCTTTTGCTGGACGAACCGCTCTCGGCACTCGACGCCAAGATCCGTGTTTCGCTGCGCGAGGAAATCCGTCAGATTCAGCAGAAACTCGGCATCACCACCATTTTCGTGACCCACGATCAGGAAGAGGCCCTGTCGATTTCCGACCGCATCGTTGTCATGAATGCCGGCCGCGCCGACCAGATCGGCTCGCCCTTTGATATCTACAACACGCCCGCGACCCGCTTCGTCGCTTCCTTCGTGGGCACGCTGAACCTCATCGACGCGATCGTGGCGGACTCCTCATCCAACACCATCCAGGTCGGGGAGCAGCAGATCACCCTGCAAAAGCCGGTCAATGCGGCAAACGGTGAAAAAATCACCCTTGCCCTGCGCCCTGAAGCGGGTTCGCTCGGCAGCGACGCGAAAGGCGATGTCGCCATTTCCGGCACGGTCACCTCCAGCCAGTTCCTCGGCTCGGTCATCCGCACCCGTCTCGATCTCGGCGGATCCACGCTGTCATTCGACATGTTCAACGATCCCGGCACAGCACCGCCCGCCGTCGGTGAGCAGGTCACGCTGAAATTCGCAGCCGGTGACCTGATGCTCATCAAGGACTAAAACGCTTTTCCAGACGCAAAACCGCTTCGCCCATTTGCGGGAGATGGTAGAGCAGGTATGACTTCGAACCTGCATACCAACGATGTGAGGCCATGATGCGCGCGCTTTATTACGAACGATTCGGTGAGACCCCCGTTGTCGCGTCCCTGCCGGATCCGGAACCGACAGATGGCGGTGTGGTCATCGAGGTAAAGGCCACCGGCCTTTGCCGAAGTGATTGGCACGGTTGGATGGGACATGACCCGGATATTCGCCTGCCGCATGTTCCCGGCCACGAATTCGCCGGGGTGATTGCCGCTGTCGGCAAAAACGTCACCCGTTTCAAAACCGGTGATCGCGTCACCGTGCCCTTCGTCTCCGGCTGCGGTCATTGCCATGAATGCCGCTCCGGCAACCAGCAGGTCTGCGAGGCGCAGTTCCAGCCCGGCTTCACCCATTGGGGCTCCTTCGCCGAATATGTCGCCATCGATTATGCCGATCAGAACCTCGTGCATCTGCCCGATACGATGAGCTACGCAACGGCGGCCGGCCTCGGCTGCCGGTTTGCCACCTCCTTCCGGGCAGTGACCGATCAAGGACGCCTGAAGGGCGGTGAATGGCTGGCGGTGCATGGCTGCGGCGGCGTCGGCCTGTCTGCCATTATGATCGGCGTCGGCCTCGGTGCGCAGGTCGTCGCCATCGACATCGCCGAAGACAAGCTCGAAATGGCCCGTCAGCTCGGCGCAACGGCCACCATCAACAGCCGGTCCGTGGCCGACGTCTCCGAAGCGGTGCGCGAGATCACTGGCGGTGGTGCACATGTTTCGGTCGATGCGCTGGGTCACCCGCAAACCTGCTGCAACTCCATCAGCAATCTGCGTCGGCGCGGCCGTCACGTGCAGGTGGGCCTCATGCTGGCAAACCACGCCATGCCCGCCATCCCCATGGCGCGGGTGATCGCGCATGAGTTGGAGATCTATGGTAGCCACGGCATGCAGGCGTGGCGTTATGAGGACATGCTGGCGATGATCGAAAGCGGCAGGCTCGCGCCGGAAAAGCTGATCGGCCGCCACATCACGCTTTCCGAGGCCGCAACCGCCCTGCCCGCCATGGACAGCTTCAGGGAAAGCGGCATCAGCATCATCGACCGGTTCGAATAGCGATAATGGCTTTTGACACGGGGCACCGTTTAAGTGTCTTTCGTCAGGAGGAGCCCAACATGCTGTTTCTCGATAGCGTAACCACAAAAGAGAACCTCGACGGAAGCAACGTCTATCCCTTCTCCGTCCCTGCGCTACGCCATCTGCAACGTCTTGAGTTCAAGACGCCGATCACCTTTTTCGCCGGCAATAACGGTTCGGGCAAATCAACGCTGCTGGAAGGACTGGCGGCGGGAATGACTGCCTATGCCATCGGCAATCACGGTCAGGTAACCGGCGACCTTTACCTTCAGCACGCCGAGACCGTGGCGAAGTCGTTCTATTTCGCCCGCAAGAAATATCCGAAAGTCCGCATGTTTCTGCGCGCCGAAGACGTGCTTGGCTATATCCGCCGCCAGAATGAGGAAGCGCTGGACGATTTTCGCTGGGAGCGGGAAAAGGCACTTAAAAAAGGCGAGGGTTTTCCAGAGGAAACGCCCGAGACATTTCGCAGGATCGTCAGGAACAATATCCTCGACCGCCGTTCCCACGGCGAAGGGTTTATGGACATCATGCAGCAGAGGTTGCACGGTGCCGGTCTTTATTTTCTGGATGAACCGGAAAGCCCGCTTTCAATGCAGAAACAGCTCGAACTCGCCGCGCTCATCCGCCATGCGGCCGATCGAGGCGGGCAATTGATCATCGCCACCCATTCGCCCGTCCTTCTGGCCATTCCAGAGGCAACGATTTATCATTTCGACGAGGATGGCATCACCGAACGTCTTTATGACGAGTTGGAGACCATAATCTTCCTGCGGCGCTTTCTCGACAGCCCATCGAAATACCTGAGTGATTGAACAGCATAAGGCTTGAAATCGCGCTGTGCTTGCCGCATTCCCATAAGTAATACGAAATTTAGAAAAGAAGCAGCCTCATGTCTCCCACCACCACACCGGCGGCAGCCCGGCCCCTCAATAGCCAGGATTACAAAACGCTCGGCCTTTCGGCCCTGGGCGGTGCGCTCGAATTTTACGACTTCATCATTTTCGTATTTTTCGCGACCGTGATCGGCCATCTGTTCTTCCCGCCTGAGATGCCGGATTGGCTGGTGATGATCCAGACCTTCGGCATCTTTGCCGCCGGTTATCTGGTGCGGCCGCTCGGCGGTATCGTACTGGCGCATTATGGCGACCGTTACGGCCGCAAGCGTGTCTTCGCTTTCTCGATCCTCTTGATGGCTCTTTCCACGCTGGGCATGGCACTGATGCCGACCTACGCCACCATCGGCGTGGCCGCTCCCATCCTGCTCATCATTCTGCGCATGCTGCAGGGTGCCGCCATCGGCGGTGAAGTGCCCGGCGCCTGGACCTTCGTTGCCGAACACGTGCCCTTCCGCCGCGTCGGCCTCGCCTGTGGTTTCCTCACCTCCGGTCTTTCCTTTGGCATCATGCTGGGCTCGTTGATCGCCTTTGCCATCAATTCGCTTTTCACGCCGGAAGACGTGGCCGGTTACGCCTGGCGCATCCCCTTCCTGCTCGGCGGCATTTTCGGCCTCATCGCCGTTTATCTGCGCCGCTGGCTGGAAGAGACGCCAATCTTCATGGAAATGAAGAAGTCGAAGTCACTGACGGACAAGCTGCCGCTCGGGCTGGTGCTGAAGCACCATATGCGCGGCGTGATCATCTCCGCCCTGCTGACCTGGGTTCTGTCAGCGGCAATCGTCGTCACCACGCTGATGACGGCGACCTTCCTGCAAAAGCTCTACGGCTATACGCCAACGCAGGCGCTCGCCGGCACCAGCTTCGGCACGCTGTTCCTGATCTTCGGCGTCATCATTGCCGGGGCGCTGATCGACCGTATCGGCTCCGGCCTCTTCTTCATGGGCGCCAGCATCTTCTTCGGTATCGCCACCTTCACCTTCTACAGCTACGCCGGCACCTCGCTTCAGACCATGTTCTTGCTTTACGGCGTCATGGGCCTTTCGGTCGGCATGGCCGGTGCGGTGCCCTATGTCATGGTGCGGGCGTTCCCGGCATCCGTCCGTTTCTCCGGCCTCTCCTTCGCCTACAATGTCTCTTATGCCGTCTTCGGCGGCCTGACGCCGATCGGCGTGACGACGGCGCTTGCGATCAACCCCATGGCCCACGCCTGGTATCTGGTCTTCATCGCCGTCCTCGCCTTCGCGATCGGTCTCTACCTCTATCTGCGCGGCAGCGAGATAGAGAGCCATGTCGGTATTGAGGAACTGGCGGCATTGCGGTCGTAGGTTCCACAGTAAACAAAAAAGCGCGGGCAAGACCCGCGCTTTTTATTTGTCCCGGCAATGCGTGAACCATCAGGCCGCGCTATCGATTTTCTCCTCGCCGTTCGTCGGCACGTAGTTGAGCACAGGGCCGAGCCAGCGCTCCACTTCCTCAACCGGCATATCCTTGCGGCGCGCATAATCCAGCACCTGATCACGCTCCACCTTGGCAACGCCGAAATAATAGCTTTCGGGGTGGCCGATATAGATGCCGGAGACGGAAGAGCCCGGCCACATGGCGTAACTTTCCGTCAATTCCACACCCGCCGCATTGGTGGCGTCGAGCAGGGCAAACAGCGTCTTCTTTTCGGTGTGGTCGGGCTGGGCCGGATAGCCAGGTGCCGGGCGGATACCGGCATAGGCCTCGCCAATCAGCTCATCACCGGCAAAAGCCTCATCCGGTGCATAACCCCAGAACTCCTTACGCACCCGCTCATGCATGCGCTCGGCGAAGGCTTCCGCGAAACGGTCGGCCAGCGCCTTGACGAGGATGGACGAATAATCATCATTCGCCCGCTCGAAACGCTCGGCAATCGCCACTTCCTCGATACCCGCCGTTACCACGAAGCCGCCGACATAATCGGCAACACCGCTATCGACAGGCGCGACGAAATCGGACAGCGCCACGTTGGGACGTCCGTCTCGCTTGGAAAGCTGCTGGCGCAACGTGAAGAAGGTCGCCAGCTCTTCTTTACGGCTCTCATCGGTAAACAGCCTGATATCGTCGCCCACCGCATTAGCCGGCCAGAAGCCGATCACCGCGCGCGGCCGGAACCAGTTCTCCTCAATGATCTTCTTCAGCATCGCCTGCGCATCGCTATAGAGCTGACGCGCCGCCTCGCCCTGCTTTTCGTCATCGAGAATCGCGGGGAAGCGGCCCTTCAATTCCCAGGTCTGGAAAAACGGCGTCCAGTCGATGTAACGGGAAAGCTCTTCCAGATCATAGGTCTCGAACACCTTGGTGCCGAAGAATTGTGGCTTGACGGCGCTATAGCTCGACCATTCAATCTTGTGCGCATTCTCGCGGGCGCGAGTAAGCGGCAGGCGCTGCTTCTCACGCTCGTTGCGGGCGTGAGCCTCTGCCACCTTGGCATATTCGCTGCGAATACCGTCGATATAAGCCGGCTTCTGCTCGGCGGAGAGAAGCGCCGACACGACGCCCACGGCGCGCGAGGCGTCGGTCACATAGATCGCCTGCCCCTGCTCATACCGCGGATGAATTTTTACCGCCGTATGCACACGGCTCGTCGTCGCACCACCGATTAGCAGCGGGATGTCGAAACCCTGCCGTTCCATTTCTGCGGCCACATGCACCATCTCGTCCAGCGACGGCGTAATGAGGCCGGAAAGGCCGATCACATCCACCTTTTCGGCGATTGCCGTTTCGAGGATTTTCGTCGTCGGCACCATGACGCCGAGATCGATGATCTCGTAATTGTTGCAGGCGAGAACGACACCGACGATGTTCTTGCCGATATCGTGCACATCGCCCTTGACGGTCGCCATCAGCACCTTGCCGGCCGCCTTCTTCTCCTCGCCGCCGTTCAGGCGCTTTTCTTCTTCCATGTAAGGAAGAAGCACCGCCACGGCCTGCTTCATCACGCGAGCGGATTTCACCACCTGCGGCAGGAACATCTTGCCCGAACCGAAGAGGTCACCCACCACGTTCATGCCGGCCATCAGCGGCCCTTCGATGACGTGCAGCGGACGCTCCGCCTTCTGGCGCGCCTCTTCCGTATCGGCCTCGATATATTCGGTGATGCCGTTGACCAGCGCGTGCTCCAGCCTTTTCTCGACGGGCAGTTCACGCCAGGAAAGATCCTGAACCTTGGTATCCTTGGCGCCCGTGCCCCGGAAACGCTCCGCGACCTCCAGCAGGCGTTCGGTCGCGTCATCGCGGCGGTTTAGCACCACGTCCTCGCAGGCCTCGCGAAGCTCCGGGTCGATATTGTCATAAACCGCAAGCTGACCGGCGTTGACGATGCCCATATCCATGCCAACCTGGATGGCGTGATACAGGAACACGGCATGCATCGCCTCGCGCACCGGTTCATTGCCGCGGAAGGAGAAGGAAAGGTTGGAAACGCCACCGGAAATATGCGTAAGCGGCATGGTTTCGCGGATGGTCTTAGTGGCCTCGATGAAATCAACGCCGTAATTATTGTGCTCCTCGATACCGGTCGCGACAGCAAAGACGTTCGGATCGAAGATGATGTCCTCAGGCGCCAGGCCGGCCTTTTCGGTCAGCAGCTTGTAGGCCCGCGCGCAGATTTCCACCTTGCGCTGATAGGTATCCGCCTGCCCCACCTCGTCAAAGGCCATGACAACGACTGCCGCGCCGTAATTGTGGACGAGCCGCGCCTGCTGGAGAAACTTCTCCTCGCCTTCCTTCAGCGAAATCGAGTTGACGATCGACTTGCCCTGAACGCATTTCAGACCGGCCTCGATGATCTCGAACTTCGACGAGTCGATCATGACAGGCACGCGGGCGATGTCGGGCTCGGCAGCGATGAGGTTCAAAAACTCCACCATCGCCTTTTCGGAATCGATCAGGCCTTCATCCATGTTGATGTCGATGATCTGCGCGCCGTTTTCCACCTGATCGCGGGCAACGGCCAGCGCCGCCGTGTAATCACCGGCGGTGATAAGCTTGCGGAACTTGGCCGAGCCGGTGACGTTGGTGCGCTCGCCGACGTTGACGAAGGGAATGTCCTTGGTCAGCACGAAGGGCTCAAGGCCCGAAAGCGACATGAAGGGCTTGTGCTCGGGGATCGGGCGCGGCTTGTAATCCTTCACCGCCTCGGCAATCGCCCGGATATGCTCCGGCGTCGAGCCGCAGCAACCGCCAACGATGTTCACGAGGCCGTCGCGGGCGAAACCCTGCACCTGACGCGCCATCATCTCAGGCGTTTCGTCATATTGCCCGAACTCGTTCGGCAGGCCTGCATTCGGATAGGCACAGACGAAGGTATCGGCGACATCGGACAATTCCTGCAGATGCGGACGCATTGCATCCGCACCGAGTGCGCAGTTAAGGCCGATGGTAAAGGGGTTGGCGTGGCGCACCGAATTCCAGAAGGCAGACGGCGTCTGGCCGGAAAGCGTGCGGCCGGATAGGTCTGTGATCGTGCCAGAGATCATGACCGGCAGGCGGATGCCCTTGGCCTCGAAACGCTCCTCGCAGGCGAAGATCGCCGCCTTTGCATTCAGCGTATCGAAGATCGTCTCGATGAGGATGATATCGGCGCCGCCGTCGATCAGGCCGTCGATCTGCTCGCCATAGGCGATGCGCAGATCGTCGAAGCTGACGGCGCGGTAACCGGGATTGTTGACATCTGGCGAAATCGAGGCCGTACGGTTGGTGGGGCCGATGGCGCCAGCGACAAAACGGCGGCGGCCATCTTCCCGCTCGGCGCGCTGGGCGGCGCGGCGGACGATCTGCGCACCCTCGCGGTTGAGGTCATAGACCGCATTTTCCATCTCGTAATCGGCCTGCGCGATGCGGGTCGAGGAAAACGTGTTGGTTTCGAGAATATCCGCACCCGCGATGGCGTAGCGATAGTGGATGTCTTCGATAGCGTCCGGCTGGGTCAGAATCAGAAGGTCGTTATTGCCTTTCTGGTGACAGGCGCAGCCGATGAAGCGGTCACCACGAAAATGATCTTCGTCAAAACCGAGACCCTGGATCTGCGTGCCCATGGCGCCGTCGAGAATGAGGATGCGCTCGCTGGCGGCTTCGCGCAACGCCTTGAAAATTTCCGCGCCGTCGCGCTTTGCCCCTTCAGGGCCAAACAGATCGTCAAACACGGGCATACTCCTCATTTCGATTTGCAAGATCGCACGTCGTCAAGTCACATAAAGATATGTTTATGTCAATATATCTTCAAGGGACAGGCATGGCTTTGCGTCGTTGCGTCACGTTACGAAATATCGCTGACAGATGACAGGTTTATACGGCAAGGATATAAGCCGAAGCAGCAAACCGCATGGAGGACGCGATGTCTGAGGACGATCACAACAGCCGAAACTGGAATACCCTGCCCTGGCACCGCCAGTGGCTGGTAAAGCAGGCCGAGGGGCTTTTCGACTTCTTCCAGTACCGGGCGCTCAATACTGCCGGCGGCTTCTTCGATCTCGATGTCAAGGGCGCGCCGTTGCAGGCAAACGATCCCGTGCGCGGCATCCATGCCTCCGCGCGCATGGTGCATTGCTTCTCCATCGGCCATCTGCTCGGACGTCCGGGCTGTGGCGATATTGTCGACCACGGCATGACCTATCTCTGGAACAGGCATCGCGACAGCGAGCATGGCGGCTATTTCTGGCAGGTTAACGATGCCGGCCCCCTGGACGCCACCAAGCAGGGTTACGGCCATGCCTTCGTGCTTCTGGCCGCCTCCTCCGCCAAGACCGTCGGCCACCCGCTCGCCGACCAGATGCTGGCCGATATTACCGAAGTGCTGGAAACCCGTTTCTGGGAAGAAAAGCACGGCGCGATCGCCGAGGAATTCAACCGCGACTGGTCGCCCATCGATAATTATCGCGGCCAGAATTCCAATATGCATCTGACCGAAGCGTTGATGGCCGCCTATGAGGTGACCGGCGACAAAAACTACCTCGGCAAGGCCGAACGCATCGCCGATCTTCTCATCCGCCGTCGCGCCGGTGAACTGGATTTCCGGGTTCCGGAGCATTTCGACGACAACTGGACACTCGACAAGGACTATCGCGGCAACGAGATGTTCCGTCCCTCCGGCTCCACCCCCGGCCATTGGCTGGAATGGGCGCGCCTCCTACTCCAGCTTTGGGTGTTGGGTGATCGCCGCCACGACTGGATGCCGGTGGCCGCCAAATCGCTGTTCGTGCAATCCATGGCGCTTGGCTGGGATCGGGAAAAGGGCGGCTTCTTTTATACGCTCGACTGGAACGACAATCCCGACAAGCGGGCAAAGCTCTGGTGGCCCATGTGCGAAGCGGCGGGTGCGGCCCATTTTCTCAACGAAAACCTGCCGGCGGACCCGTTCTATGAAGACAGCTACCGCCGCATCTGGAGCACCATCGCCAACAGCTTCATCGACCATGAAAATGGCGGCTGGCATGAGGAACTGACGGAAAATCTGGTTCCCGCTCACACGCTGTTCCCCGGCAAGGGTGATATATACCACGCCCTCCAGGCCTGCCTCATCCCGCTTTTCCCGGCTACGGGCAGCCTGACAAGGGTGATCGGGGAAAGCGGCGGGGTTTATTAAGCGCGTTGTTCGCAACGGCGTTCGAAGACTTCTCCACTGTCATGCTCGGGCTTGTCCCGGGCATCTGCAGCCTATCGGCCGGACGCAACGCGGTTAGATCCCCGGCATTGGGCCGAGGATAAAGCAGCAGTCAGAACCCGATGGTTTCCTCGAAGTCATCCCAGGACTGATACATTTCATAACGCCCGATGCCGGGGATCGGCACATGGCCGTAATAGGGCGAAAGTTGAAACTCGGCGGCCGCCTCGCTCTTGCCTGCCACGGCGGCCACATAGATCGCAGAGGCAAGCCCGGTGCGGTTCGCGCCATGTTCGCAATGGATGAGAACAGGCTTTTCCGCATTGCGCAGCACCGCCGCCAGCGTTTCTGAATCTTCCACCGAGACTTTCTCGCTTGAGCTCAGCGGATAGTCGACCAGCCGGATGCCGTTGTTTTTCGCTGCCTTGCTTTCGGTATCATACCAGGCTTCACGCTTTTCATCGCGCAGGTTGATGATGGTCTTGATGCCATAGGCCTTGGCGTAAGCGGCGATGTCCTTGCCACTCGGCTGAGCCGAACGATAAAGCTCGCCGGGAATGACCTCATGAAAATTCCCCGTCAGCTGGCCGATGCCCATATGTGCGCCGGCCAAAACCGGGAGGGCAACGAGGCCAATAGCCGTGATCTTCAAAAACTTCAGAAAAATACGCAAAACATCAACCCGCGACATCAATCGAATGTGTGGCAGATGACACCGCAAACCGGCGAAAACAAGTCACGCCCCGTCGCGGCCCGTGCGCTTCGCAAGCAGCCGGGGCACGGCAGGCCCATGGAGCGGTTGCAATGCAGGGCCTTTGGACCCAAGCATAAATTCTCAAAATACCGTGATTGCCGGCACCGGCGTGATCTCTTCAATCAAATTCGGCGGAAATGACGGTAACCCGCCACTCCAGCCTTTGCGGTTCCACCCGCTCGTTGTTGCGCAGGCGAAATGTCCGGCAGGCGGCGAAGGTTTCCCCGGCTTCGATCCGCCTTTCGCTGACCTGATAGGGATCGAACGATACGGAAGCTCGAAAGGCCGGTTCGAAGCCCTCCAGCGTGTAGGTCAGACGCTGCACCGCGACATTGTTATCATTGCGGAAGCTGACGCGAATGGGCAGTGCAGGATCCGGACAGGTGGCCTCGAACCCGGCAGTCGCGACGATATGCTCCAACCGCTGGCTGCTGCGACGCCAGTCGTAAATGACAAAGGCAGCCGTGCCGGCCCATATCAGGAGCAGGCAAATGACCACCGGTTTGAGATGCCGCGGAAATGCAATAAGGGTGAGGAGAAGAATGGCGCTGAGAACGGCTCCGACAATCACGTCGCCCCTCCTCCGCTAAAATAAAGCTCCATACGTTTCTGCCCTCCCATGCCCTTCCAGCCACAAACGGCCGCGCGAGGCGGTCGTTTGGGTATTATCTCGACGGCGGCTCAAGCCTCTAGCATATGGCGCGAAGCACCGGCATCGCAGCCGTCAGCCACAACTCTATGGGCGCTCCCCCCGGTGTCAAGACAACCAAGCGTGACAGATAGCGCCGGCATTGCGGTCCTCAGAAGGAACGGCGAAGGGAACCAAACGCCGCCGAAGACGTTCGCAGCATCAGAACAGCATGGCGGGACATAACGAAACGCCGCGGCATGGAGGTCAGTAGGCCAGCCGGCAGGGACGACAAGCCGCCCCTTGGCACCGCCGAAAGCCACCCCATATTAAAAGTTACTAAACTATGCTACATATCAGTCAGCTCAGGGAGAAAACGATGAAAACGCTGATCGTAACGTCGCTCCTGGCCCTTTCGGCCAGCACCGCAATGGCCGCGGATGCCGTCTACGAAACACCGGCGCCCCCGGTCGCACAGGAAACGTTGCCGGTCTTCACCTGGTCTGGTCCTTATCTTGGTATTCAAGGTGGCGCGGGCTGGGCAAATGGTGATTTTTCGGCCGGTGCCCCCATAGGCTCGGATAATTTCGATGGCGGCATTCTCGGCGCCTTCGCCGGTTACAATTACCAGTTCGACAATAATTTCGTTCTCGGCATCGAGGGTGACGTCGACTATAACTGGAATGACAATGATTATGCGGGTGTGAATATCGGCACCGACTGGCAAGGGTCCGTTCGTGGCCGCGTTGGTTATGCCTTCGATCGCGCCCTGCTTTATGGCACCGCCGGCTGGACCGCCACACGCGGTTTCATCGACACCCCCGGCGCCGGCAAGGATAGCGCCACCTTCAACGGCTACACCGTTGGCGCAGGTCTGGATTACGCCTTCACCGACAATGTCTTCGGCAGGCTGGAATATCGTTACAACGATTACGGCGACAAGGACATATTTGGCATCAATACCGACCTTGACCAGCACACCGTCAAGGTGGGCCTCGGCGTGAAGTTCTGATCACAATCGAGTTTTGTAGACCCGAAGCCCGGCCATCCGCCGGGCTTTTTTCGTTGCAGAAGATCAGCGCAGGCTACGATCCGCTCTGCGAAAAAACGGAACAATATGAACTCCGTAAAAATGAAACATTCACAAGCCGTTCAGCAGTTCCGTGCCATCATGCGGGCATAATGAGCCTCTATCTCCCGAAGCAGGCTTATGGAGTAGCCCGATGAAAAAGATAATTCTTTCCACGATTGCCGCGCTTGTTGCCACTGGCAGCATCTTCGCATCCTATGGCAGCGCCGGCGCGCAGGACTATCCCTACCGTCCGCGTTACGATCGCGGTTACGACCGTGGCGGCCCGCCGCCACCGCCCTATCGCGAACACCGTCGCCACAACGATGGCGCAGCCATTGCCGGAGGCCTCGCCGCAGGCGTCATCGGTGGCCTGATCGGCGGCGCCATCGCCAATAATAGCGGCCCCCGTTATTACGAACCGCCACCGCCGCCGCCGCGCTGCTGGTTTGAAGACCGGCGGGTTCCGAATTCCTATGACGGCGGCTGGCACACCGAAAGCATGCGGGTCTGCAACTGATGTCCGATCCTGCGACCCGGTTTGCTTCAAATGGCAAGCCGGGCTGCTTTCAGCGAATGAGATTGCGGGACACGATTTTCATCCCCACCACGCGCTCTCACCGACACTGCGTGAGGCGCGACAGCACCCCTGCGATCAGCACAGAAAATCAACAACCATCTGATTAAAAAAGAAAAATGGTGGGCCTGGAGAGACTCGAACTCCCAACCAAGCGGTTATGAGCCGCCGGCTCTAACCATTGAGCTACAGGCCCCTTCGGAAAACGCTATCCGAAACACCGGTTTCGCAATGGTTCGAATCCGGTGGTCACGCTCTAACGCAATTTTTACAGCCCGACAAGCCATTGATGCTTTCGCTAAACAGTGCCGCCGTATTAGCTACACAATCTAAGGCAATACCCGTTCAAGGGACTCAATCAACGAGGAAACACCATGAAGACAAAATCGGCCCGCCTTTTTGCACTTACCGCAATGACAGCAGCAGCCATGATGCCGCTCTCCGGCCAGTTGCTCGCGCAGGAGGCCACCCCGCGTGAAGCCACAATCAGCGTTTCCGGCGAAGGCCAGGCGGCCATCGCTCCTGATATGGCAATCCTGTCGTTCAGCGTCGTCAAGCAGGCAGAAACCGCGGCCGCCGCTCTTTCGGAAAATTCAAAGGCGCTGGCCGATGTTCTGAAGGCGCTGAAGGAGGCGGCGATCGAGGATCGTGACCTGCAGACCAGCAACTTCTCGGTGCAGCCGCTTTACAAGCATTATGAGCCAAAGGACGGTGTCTATGTCGCTCCCGAAATCACCGGTTACCAGGTATCCAACGGCCTGACTGTTCGGGTGCGGGATCTGAAGAAACTCGGCGCGATCCTCGATACATCCGTCAAGCTCGGCATCAACCAGGGTGGAGACATCAGCTTCACCAACGACAAGCCTGAAGCCACCGTCACCGAGGCTCGCAAACAGGCCGTGGCCGACGCTCTTTCCAAGGCCAAGACCCTGACGGAAGCTGCTGGCGTAAAGCTCGGCCGTGTTATCCAGATCACCGAAAACACGCAGCGCCCGATGCCGGTGCCGCAGGCCATGATGCGCGCCTCCATGGCGAAGGAAGCGGACAGTGTCCCGATTGCCTCTGGTGAAAACAGCTACAGCGTTGTGGTCAACGTCACCTTCGCGCTCGAGCAGTAATCGGCAAGGGGCGGCTTTTGGGTCGCCCGCACCGGCTCGGCCTCCGCCATAGCACAGATAAAATGAAACGCCCCTCGCTACCGTTCAGGAAGCGAGGGGCGTTTTGTCCATCTGCCGGGACGGGGATGCCGGCAGATCGATCAGGATCGCTGCCGTTAGCGGCGGATTACCGGGCAGCCGCGCTCATTGGCGAATACGATGCGGTCACGGCCGTGGCGGTCAAAACCTGCAACGACGACGCGGCGCGGAGATACATCAACAACACGCGCGCGGCGAAGACCCATGCGGCTTGCCTTTTCTTCCGCAAGCCAGGGCGAGCAGCCACGGCGCGGGCGATCCGGGCGGCCCCAGCCGGGACGATGACCATAACCATCCTGAACCTGAACTCGGAACTGTACATCCGAGCCGGCCGAAGCAGCTGGAGCGGTGACGGAAATACCACCAAGGGCGATGAGGGCAGCCAGGCCGGCTTTTGCGAAGGTGCTGAACATGAACTCACTCCGTTTGTTTCTTTGACGTCGGGGGAACATCCCCCGGCGATTGACGAGACCCTAGACTCGCCCATCTGAATATCAGCAGAACCGAATGTTCAGCAGGCGTTCAGGGTGGTTAACGCGCACACCCCGATCAGGATCCGCACATCACGGCGAGATATGCAGCACGACTTCGCGCCGATGCGACTGATCGCGATGTTCGAAGAGATAAAGGCCCTGCCAGGTGCCAAGCACAAGCCTGCCATCCGTGATGGGAGCGCCGATGGAAACCATCGTGAGCGCCGATTTGATGTGGGCGGGCATGTCGTCGGGCCCCTCCAGGGTGTGGACAACCCACCGCATGGAAGGATCGCTCGAAGGCGGGACAAGACGGGAGAAAAACTCCGTGAGATCGCTTCGGACGTCGGGATCGGCATTTTCCTGGATGAGCAGGGAACAGGACGTGTGCCGGACAAAGACTGTCAGCAAGCCTTCCGTTACGCCGGCCTGATTTACAAAGCCTTTTGCTTCAGAGGTAAACTCGTAAAGGCCCTGCCCGTGGGTAGAGATGATTATTTTCTTCTGCGGCACGTTTTTCTTTCAAATAGTCGGGAACAAAATCGGCGCTGCGAACGTTGCCCCATGTCAAATTCTATCCGATGGCGATAAGTATAAGACGACAGGGCGATAACAGCCCATGACAGCAGAACGGAAAACCGCCACTGCAGTTGCATAAAACGGGGAAGGGTTGGCAATATAATAATGAATTATCCAGGCTATCCCTTCCATAGACAAATACGGCATTTACAGCGCAGGACTGACACAGGGTGCGAAAGACTTTCTCATGGCACCCACTGACTATCGTGTCGATCTGACCAATTGCGACCGCGAGCCCATCCATATCCCCGGCTATATTCAACCCCACGGCTGTCTCATCGCCTGCGATAACGCTTTGCGCATGGTGCTGCGGCATTCGGCAAATTGCTGCGACATTCTGGGTGTGGAAGGCGATATCAATGGCCGGACCGCCGAAGAGGTTCTGGGCAAGGACCTCGTACACAACCTCCGCAACGCGCTGACTGTAACCGGGAGGACAACGCGCCCGGCCATGTTGCCCGCAACGGAAATGGGCGACGGCCGAAGCTTCGACATTTCGCTCCACCGCTACAAATCCACCACGATCATCGAATTCGAACCGTCCCGCAGCGAAACCCAGCCCCTGGGCACCGCACGCAAGATGGTGGATCGCATTCGCGAGGCGGACAGCGTGGAAAGCCTCATCTCCAGAACGACCAGGCTGGTAAAGGCGACGCTTGGCTACGACCGGGTAATGATTTACCGCTTTGAGGAAGATGGAGCTGGCAAGGTCGTCTCGGAAGCAAAGCAACCGGAACTGGAAAGCTTCCTCGGCCAATATTTCCCCGCCAGCGACATACCCCAGCAGGCCCGCACGCTTTATCTCAAAAACACGCTCCGCATTATCTCTGATGCCAGCGGCACACGAATTCCCGTGTTGCCCGCCCTCGATATCTCCGGCGAACCGCTCGACCTCTCTTTCGCGCATCTGCGCAGCGTCTCTCCCATCCATTGCGAGTATCTTCGCAATATGGGCGTCGCCGCGTCCATGTCGATTTCGGTGATTGTCGATGGCGCCCTCTGGGGTCTGATCGCCTGTCACCATTATTCCCCGCGTGTCCTGACCATGCCGGTGAGGATTGCCGCTGAAATGTTTGGAGAATTCTTCTCCATGCATTTGCAGGTCCTCAAGCAGAAACGTCGGCTGGACACCGTCAACCATGCCCACGCCGCGCTCGATCGCTTCCTGCGGCTCGCCGCGCACCACGCCAATATCGAAGAACTGCTGATCGACAGTTTTCAGGATTTTGCCGATCTGATGCCGTGTGATGGTGTCGGTCTCTGGGTAGACAACAACTGGCACGGCCATGGCGCAACACCACCGCATGACGCCATTCCAAGGCTCGCGCGTTTCGTCGCCTCGGCTTCGGAAGGCAGGGTCTGGGCGACCCATGCGCTGTCACAGGCGATACCTGAGGCGGAAATCTACGCCGACACGGCAGCTGGAATGCTCGCCATCCCACTTTCTCAGGTGAAACAGGACTATCTCCTGTTTTTCCGCAAGGAGATCGTGCAAAATCTGAACTGGGCCGGCAATCCGGAAAAATCTTATGAAACCGGCCCGATGGGGGACCGTCTCACACCACGCAAGAGTTTCGCGATCTGGAAAGAGACGGTGCATCAGAGGGCGCAGCCCTGGTCCGAAGATGACCGGGAAATAGCAGAAGCCGCCAGAATTGCGCTGGTCGAGGTCGCCTTCCATCACAGCGAGCTAATGGCCGGCGAAAGGGAACGCGCCGAAGTGCGGCAGCGCATGTTGAACGAGGAGCTCAACCACCGCGTCAAGAATGTTCTCGCCATCATCAAATCGCTGGTCGGCAATCCCTCACAGGAAGGCAAGACCCTGCAGGAATATGTGGCTGCCCTGAAGGGCCGTATTCAAGCCTTGTCCTTTGCCCATGATCAGATCATCCGAGGCGAAGGCGGCGGCGCGCTGCGCGATCTTCTCGACGCGGAATTGTCGCCGCATCGTTCCCCGGAAACGACGGTGAAACTCGAAGGTCCCCACGTCACACTTGATTCGCGCGCCTTCTCCGTCATGGCGCTCGTTCTGCACGAACTGGCGACGAACGCCGCCAAATACGGTGCGCTTTCGCAGAACGGTGGGCAATTGCATGTGCGCTGGTGGGTGAACGAAAACCGCGATTGCGAAATCGAGTGGCGGGAAGTGCTGACCACCAAGCTGCCGACGCCATCCCGCGCCGGCTTCGGCACGGCGCTTATCAGCCGCAGCATTCCTTACGATCTCGGCGGACGCAGTACGTTGCGCTATTTGCCCGATGGATTGGAGGCAGAAATTATGCTGCCCTTCCGTCATGTCTCGTCAGCCACCGAAAGTGTCGAAATACCGACAGAAAATGAGCCCGCGCGGCAATCCAGCCGCTATAACCGGGAGGAGCCGTTGAAAATATTACTCGTCGAAGATCAGATGCTGATCGCCATGGACGTCGAAAACATGCTCGAGGATAACGGCATCAAAACCATCGAAACGGCGACTTCGTCTGCGATGGCAATTGAAAAGCTGAAAAGCTATGTGCCTGACGTGGCAATTCTTGACATCAATCTCGGTTCGGACACCTCCATTCCCGTCGCCCGGGAACTTCACCGCCGTGGCATCCCGTTCATGTTCGCTACCGGCTACGCCGATGGCAGCATGGTGCCGGATGAATTCGGCGCTGTTCCGGTTATCAGGAAGCCCTATGACGAGGATGCTCTGATGGCCGGGATTGGGGTTTTGGTGGGCGATACGGAGCGCGTTTGAGCGACAAGTGACAAACGTCAACCGAGAGGTTTTCCGTGCGTTTGGGGGCGGATCATTTTTAATTCGACGACCGATCTGCTACCGACCGGTGAAACCCCGTTTCCTTGCTTCAGCTGGCGTGATGACGTCCCCCATCTTAATTCTGAAGGCCGTCACTGCATAGTTATCGACATCCACCTCGCATTGAAACGTGACATCGCGCCAGACGTCGCCGACGTTGAATGCGCCGCCAGTAGCGTCAAGAACATTGCCCGATATACGTCCGCCCGTGTCGGAAAAGCCATACATGCCACGGGTATCAGCGTAAACCTGTCTTATTTGGGCCAGTGCTTCCGCTTGGCAAAGCTGCACGATACGACGCCGCGGCGGTAGATCGCCAAACATCTGCCGTCTCTGCGCCGGTGTCAGTAAAGCCGATGAAAGCAAACTCTTAGCCGCAGGAAGTTTCGCGGGCTTGTTTTCCCTTGCCTCAGAAGGCTTTTCCTCAGGCGGCTTTGGTTGCGGTACTGGCGGCTGCTCCGGTGACGTTTCTTCTTTCATCGGCGCAACCGCGATCTCTCCCTGCTCGGCGGAAGCTTTGAGGTCGCTGTTGGCGGCGGCGGGCGCAGGCTTTTTCTCGGCCGCTTTCTCGGGCTCGCGCGGCGGTTCTGCGGATGGCTGTGTCTTTTCCGCTTCTTCAGTCTTGCCGGCCTTGTCCTCAGGGTCTGCCTGCGCCTCTTCCGGCCGCATGGCGATGGAAGGCAACGTCGCCTGCGGTTGCGGCACCGGTTTCGCTTCTTCAGCCGGTGGCGCGGGAGGTGGTGGCGGAGGTTGCGGTTTTTCCTCTTTCGCCTTCTCCTCACCGGGCGGCGGGGCCTCTTCTGCCTTTTTTTCCTCAGGCGGTGGCACCAGATCGACGCTGATGCTTTCCGGTTCCTGCGGCTCGGCTACACGCTCCGGCAATTCGAAAAGGAAAATCGCCACGACGACAAGATGCAGAAGAACGGAGACGGGCATCGCCCATCCCTTCCACCGCCACCTGCCTGCCGAAACCTGTTGCATCTTACCGAACCAAATCGAACCCGGACATATCCAGCGGAAGCGGATCGCCTGCCTCACACATAAGGCTTGTCGCAGAGTTCGCCAGTGCGGAAAACAAAAACCCGGCCAGAGCTGACTGACCGGGTTCAATTTTAAAGGAAGCAAAAGCTTAGCTGTCGAGGAAGCTGCGGAGCTTTCTTGAGCGGCTTGGGTGCTTCAGCTTGCGCAGCGCCTTCGCCTCGATCTGGCGAATACGTTCGCGCGTGACCGAGAACTGCTGGCCGACCTCTTCCAGCGTATGGTCAGTGTTCATGCCGATGCCGAAGCGCATGCGCAGAACACGTTCCTCACGCGGTGTCAGCGAGGCCAATACGCGGGTGGTCGTTTCGCGCAGGTTCGCCTGAATGGCGGCGTCGATCGGCAGCAGCGCGTTCTTGTCCTCGATGAAGTCACCGAGATGCGAATCCTCTTCGTCACCCACGGGGGTTTCGAGCGAGATCGGCTCCTTGGCGATCTTCAGAACCTTGCGCACCTTTTCCAGCGGCATGGCCAGCTTTTCGGCCAGCTCTTCCGGGGTCGGCTCGCGGCCAATCTCGTGCAGCATCTGGCGCGAGGTGCGAACGATCTTGTTGATCGTTTCGATCATGTGCACCGGAATACGGATCGTGCGGGCCTGGTCAGCAATCGAGCGGGTGATCGCCTGTCTGATCCACCATGTCGCATAGGTCGAGAACTTGTAACCGCGACGGTATTCAAACTTGTCCACCGCCTTCATCAGGCCGATATTGCCTTCCTGAATGAGATCGAGGAACTGCAGACCACGATTCGTGTACTTCTTCGCAATCGAGATCACGAGACGCAGGTTGGCCTCGACCATCTCCTTCTTGGCGATGCGCGCTTCGCGCTCACCCTTCTGCACCATCGAAACGATGCGACGGAATTCGGCGATGGAAATGCCGGTTTCCGTGGAGAGGTTCTGGATCTCCTGGCGGATTTCCCGGATCGTGTTGCTTTCTTCGCGCGCGAATTCCTTCCAGCCGCGGGCGGCCAGATTGGCGATCGACTTCATCCAGTTCGGATCGAGTTCCGCACCGTGATACTGCTCGAGGAAGCTGTCGCGCTTGACGCCATAGGATTCCGCAAGGCGCAGCAGCCGGCCTTCGTTCTGCATCAGACGCTTTGAAATGTCGTAGAGCTGCTCGACAAGGCTGTCGATGCGGTTCTGGTTCAGCGAAAGCGACTTCACGGCCGTGATCAGCTGATCCTTCAATTCCTTGTAACGGCGCTCCTGGCCGGAAGAGAGCGTACCGGTGCAGGCCAGACGCGCTTCCACCTGCTGATCCTGAAGCTTGCGCAGCTTCTTGTAGGTGTCGGCAATGGTGTCGAGCGTTTCCATGACCTGCGGACGCAGTTCGGCTTCCATCGCGGCAAGGGAAAGATTGGACTCGTCGTCGTCCTCTTCTTCCTCTTCCGGCGGCAGGCCGTCACCACCAACATCGGTGACATCCTCGTCACCGGTCGGAGCACGCAGCTTGCGGGTCTTTTCCTTTTCTTCGGCGGCCTTGCGGTCGGCCTCGATCTTTTCCGGGCTCTGGAACTGCGGCGCAGCCTTGGCTTCCGGGCCGGAATAGGTCGTTTCGAGATCGATGATCTCGCGCAGCAGCGTGGTGCCTTCGTTGAGTTCGTCGCGCCAGATGATCAGCGCCTGGAACGTCAGCGGGCTTTCGCACAGGCCCGAAATCATCGTCTCGCGGCCAGCCTCGATGCGCTTGGCGATGGCGATTTCGCCTTCGCGCGACAGAAGCTCGACAGAACCCATCTCGCGCAGATACATGCGCACGGGGTCGTCGGTGCGGTCGGTTGGTTCTTTCTTCTTGGCGGTCGCAAGCGCGGTGCCGCTGGAAGGCGCAAGTTCGCCACCCTCGGAATCGTCACCATCGGAATCGCCGTCGTCATCGCCACCGGCGGCTTCCTCGGCATCCTCGTCCTCGATCACGTTGATGCCCATGTCGGACAGCATCGCCATCGTGTCTTCGATCTGCTCGGAGGTCACCTCTTCGGACGGCAGGACGGAATTCAGCTCGTCCATCGTCACATAGCCGCGCTTCTTGGCGGCCTTGATCATTTTCTTGACCGCGTCATCCGAAAGGTCGAGAAGCGGGCCGTCCGTCGCACCGTCGCGTTCGTTTTCTGCTTCTTCGTTTTCTTTGACTTTGGTTGCCATCTATCTCGTCGCTTTCCCTGACGCTAACACCTGTTCCGCCGCATCGCCGTCCGCCCCTTGAGCATCCGGCGCATTGCCGCGAATCACTGTCAGACACCTAACGGAGTGATCTTTAATTGCCGATTAACCACGGCAGCCTCAGGCAGAATGCAAGGACAGTGCACCCGGAAATGCTTGCTCATGCAATTTCTATCCGCCAAGGCTCATTCCACCTTACTTTTCCTGAATTGGTGATTCCCGCTATTTCCCGCCCCGTCAAGCCTTTGAAGGCGAGACAGCCACGGAAATTCTTAAAAAGAGCCGCATTTTGCGAATTATCACCAGACTATCCCCTATTTAGGACGCCTGCCGCAAAAGGCAACCCCACACACCTTTCAATTCTTGCCGCGACGATCATCCATGACCGACGGCCGGTCCCTTCACCCGGCCGGACATGACCCCGAAACCATCGATGATGGCCTCCTGATTTTCCATTCGGCCGATCTCCAGCTGAACCTCGGCAAGCGCGCGCACCAGAAGGGTGCCGCGCTCATCATCCGTCGCCTCGGCAATTTCGCGCTCCAGCTCCTTTTTCTGCCAGAGGAGCGACTTTGTCCTTTTGTGCAGGGAAAGCGCCTGCACGTAACCTTCCCGTGCATCCTCCATCGCCGCCTCGCCGGTCGCCGTCCACAGACGGGCATTGCGCACCTGCTGATCCATGGTTTTCAGCAGCACGTCGAAGCCCTGCTGCGACAGGCGCTCGATCAGCCCCGCCCGCGATATCGCAGCCGCATTTTCGGCCGCGTAGGTCAGAACCGTAGACCACAGGCGTTGCAGGTCACGGTTCTCATAGTCGATCGCGGCGATCTCGTCATATTCCTCGAGAAGCAGTTCGGGATGGTTGACGATGGTGATGGCCAGAACGCTTTCCCGAAGCGACGGCTTGGTCTGATAACCCCTGACGAGGCCGGATTGCGCCAGCCGTTCCGAGATACTGCTGGCAGGTGCCGCCATAGCCCCACCCCGGCCCGGTGCGTTGCGCTGAAAGCCACGCCCCGGCGCCTGTGCGCCATTGCGGCGGAAATTGCCACCCTGCTGCCCGCCTGCCTGAAAGCGCGGCTGGAAGAAGGCATTCAGCCTGTCACGCATGTCCTGTTGATAGAAGCGCCGCACCGTCTCGTCACCAATAACGGCCACGATCTGCCGCAGGCGACTCTCAAGCTGGGCACGCTTTTCCGGCGTATCGAAAGTAACGCCTGAGGTCTCGCGGCTCCAGATCATCGCGGCCAGCGGCTTTGCCTCGGAAAGAACGCGGTCGAAAGGCGCCCTACCCTCCAGACGCACGAGATCATCCGGATCCTTGCCGTCGGGCAGAAGCGCGAAGCTGACGGAGCGATCCGGCTTGATATGTGGCAAGGCGAGATCAGCGGCACGGTTGGCGGCGCGAATGCCGGCGCCGTCGCCATCGAAGCAGAGGATCGGCTGCGGCGACATCTTCCAGAGCAGATCGAGCTGGCTTTCGGTCAAGGCAGTGCCGAGCGGTGCGACGGCATTTTCGACGCCCGCCTGATAAAGCGCGATGACATCCATATAGCCTTCGACGGCAATGACCGTGCCGCCCGCCGCCTGTGAGGCCCGACGTGCACGGGCGAAATTATAGAGAACATTGCCCTTGTGAAAGAGCTCGGTCTCGTTGGAATTGAGATATTTCGCCACCGCATCCGAAGCCATGGCGCGGCCGCCGAAGGCAATCACCTTTTCCCGCGAGGACAGGATCGGGAACATGATGCGGTCGCGAAAACGGTCATAGGAAACCGGCACGTTTTCATGGACCACCAGCCCGCAGGCTTCCATCTGCTCCTTGGAAACACCCCTGCTTGCAAGATGCTCCTTCAGCGCGTTTCGACTGTCAGGCGCATAACCCAGCCGAAAAGTCTCGATGGTGCGCCCGGTCAGCCCGCGATCGCGCAGATAAGCCCGAGCCCGAGCGCCGAGCGCCGTTTGCAGCTGATCCTGAAAGAACAGCGTCGCCATTTCCATGACGTCCTGCAGAGAGGTGCGCTCACGCTCCCGCTTCTCCGCCTGCGGATCGGGCTGCGGCATTGAAATGCCGGCCATATCGGCGATCTGCTGCACGGCTTCCGGGAAACTTAAGCCCTCAAGCTCGGTCAGAAAGCGGAAATGATCGCCGGAAACGCCGCAACCAAAGCAATGATACCGCCCCTTGCGGTCCTCACAGTGAAAGCTCGGGCTTTTTTCGCCATGGAACGGGCAGCAGGCCCAATAATCCCCCCGCGGCGAATTGGTCTTCTTCTTGTCCCAGGACACGCGTCTGCCGATCACATCGGAGATGTTCACGCGGTCGCGTATCTCATCAAGGAAAGAGTTGGAAAAGCGCATGGGTTACCTGTTCGAGGCCAGTCTTTCATATAAGCGCAGAATGGCGCCAGCACCAAGCCTATGAACCAGTTCACAGCCACAATACCCGATATTCACAGGGTGGCGCAAAAAGCTGGCAAAGCTCTTTGCGCCCGCTTTGGGCAAATTTGTGGCGCTGCATCATCACTAAAAATTATGTTTTTGTAATTTGAGCAGTCCGTCCGCGCGATGTAAAAACATAGTCACAGTCAAAGTAACGAAATCGCAGAAATCTGCCGACGCCCGCAGGCACGTCCCCCGAAAAAGCCTGCGCTCGAGAGCATTCTGATCCGCCGGAATGCCGTTTCGTCGACAGAAAAAGGCAGGGCAGCCCACATCTGCCCTGCCTTTACTTTTTTGGCATTGCCGAATTTACTTCAGCAAATCCTTCACGACGCCGGAGGCCTTCGCAAAGTCGATCTGACCGGGATAACGTTCCTTCAGCGCATTCATGCATTTGCCCATGTCACGCAGGCCGGAAGCACCGGTTTCGGCGATGACGGCCTGGCAAAGTTCGCGCACCTTCTCGGCCGGAATTTCTTCCGGCATGAATTCCTTGATGATGACGATTTCTTCGCGCTCCTGAGCGGCAAGTTCGGGACGGCCCGCACCTTCATAGATGCTGGCGGATTCTTCCCGCTGCTTCACCATCTTGGTCAGAATTTGCATGATATCTTCATCACTGACGGGGTCCTTGCCCACGCCGCGGTTGGCGATATCGCGATCCTTGATGGCCGTCTGGATGAGACGCACGGTCGAGGTGCGGCGTGCATCACGAGCCTTCAATGCGTCCTTCAAAGCGTTTGCGAACGTGTCGCGCATCATTTTTCTTCTCCTTGGGAAAGCGCTTTCCGCAGCTTCTCGATACGGAAACTTTCCACCTCATTTTGCGAAACGACATAAACGAGCCGACACGCTCAAGCAAATCAAATGCATAAGGCCTTGAATATACGGTGGTTTAATTCCGCGTAAATCTTGGCCCTGCGGTTGACCGTTTGGGCTGCTTTCGTTATTTTCCGGCACCTGCACGAGATTTTAACGAAGGGTCGGAACGCGAGCTTTATCGCGCGCCCCTTTATGTCACGAAGCCTGCGACAAAAATGGCCCCTTACCCCCTGCCTTTCAAGAGGCGGGGTGCGAAGCGGCAGAAACGGAACGAGATGACCGAGACAGCGCCCTGGACTACCCGCAAACCGACCGCAATGCTTGTTCTTGCCGATGGCACGGTGATTGAAGGAACAGGCATAGGCGCAACCGGCAAGGTTCAGGCCGAGGTCTGCTTCAACACGGCGCTCACGGGTTACGAGGAAATCCTCACCGACCCTTCCTATCTCGGCCAGATCGTTACCTTCACCTTCCCGCATATCGGCAATGTCGGCACCAATGAAGAAGATATCGAAGACCTGACGCCCGCCGCGCGCCGCGGCGCCGTCGGCGTCATCTTCAAGGCCGACATCACCGACCCCTCGAACTTCCGTGCCGTCAAGCATCTGGATGCCTGGCTGAAGGCCCGCGGCGTCATCGGCCTCTGCGGCATAGACACCCGCGCCCTGACGGCATGGATTCGCGAAAACGGTGCCCCGAACGCGGTTATCGCCCATGATCCGAACGGCGTCTTCGACATCGAAGCGCTGAAGGCGGAAGCCAAGGCATGGAGCGGCCTCGTCGGCCTCGACCTCGCCATAGAAGCCACCTCCGGCCAGTCTTCCACCTGGGCTGAAACGCCGTGGGTCTGGAACAAGGGTTACGGCACGCTCGGCGAAACCGATGCCAAGTATCACGTCGTCTGCGTCGATTTTGGCGTCAAGCGCAACATCCTGCGCCTGTTTGCCGGTCTCGATTGCAAGGTCACGGTCGTTCCGGCCCAGACTTCGGCCGAAGACATCATGGCGCTGAAGCCGGATGGCGTGTTCCTGTCCAACGGCCCCGGAGACCCGGCCGCGACGGGCGAATATGCCGTTCCCGTTATCCAGAACCTCATCAAGACCGACCTGCCGATCTTCGGCATCTGCCTCGGCCACCAGATGCTCGGCCTTGCGGTTGGCGCAAAGACCGAAAAGATGCATCAGGGCCACCATGGCGCGAACCATCCGGTCAAGGACTTCACGACCGGCAAGGTGGAAATCGTTTCGATGAACCACGGCTTTGCGGTGGATACCAAGTCGCTGCCCGAGGGCGTCGAAGAGACCCACATCTCGCTGTTCGACGGTACCAATTGCGGCCTGCGCATCACCGGCAAGCCGGTGTTCTCCGTCCAGCACCACCCGGAAGCATCGCCGGGCCCGCAGGACAGCCACTATCTCTTCCGCCGCTTCGTCAATCTGCTGCGTGAAAAGAAGGGCGAGGCAGCGCTCGCCGAGCGCTGATACTTTTCCAATCCGGACGTTACATGCGGCCCGCTTCTCAGCGGGCCGTTTTCATTTCACGCTTCACAAGCAGCACGAAGCGGATGGTAAGAAGAACGGCGGCTGTCGAAAGACCGATCACAAAGCCGAACCAGACACCGCGCCCGCCGAAACCGAGCGGAAAAGCCATGGTCCAGGCAAGCGCCAGCCCAATCGGCCAATAGGAGATCAGCGCCAGCATCGCCGGTATACGCGCATCCTTCAACCCGCGCAGCAGGCCTGCCGTGACGGCCTGAATGCCATCGACAAGCTGGAAGATGCCGGCAATCACCACCAGGCTGCTCGCATAAGCGAGCACTTCCGCAGCTTCCGGAAGTTTGGGATCAAGGAACCACTTCGCCAGAAATTCCGGCACCGCCGCAAACAGGATGCCACCGCACAGGGCGATGCCACAGGCGATGGCGTAAATCATGATCGAAGCGCGGATGAGGTTCTTGAAGTCCCCCTGGCCCCGCGCCACGCCGACGCGAACGGTCGCTGCCTGCGAAAGGCCGAGCGGGATCATGAAGGCGATGGAGGCGAGCTGCAGGGCGATGCCGTGCGCCGCAAGCTGCACCGTGCCGATCTGCCCCATCAGGATAGAGGCGGCCGCAAACAGGGTCACCTCGGCAAGAATGGTGATGCTGATCGGCAGGCCAAGACGCAGCACTTCGAAAAGCGCGTGCCAATCAGGCCGCCAGAAACGCACGAACAGCTCGTATTTCTTCGTTTCCTCGCGCGTCTGCACATAAGCCACGATGAAGATGAAGCTGAAGGCGTTGACGATGACCGCAACCACGGCCGCGCCATTCATGCCCATGGCCGGCAGCCCGAAATGCCCGAACACAAGAGCATAGGCGAGTATACCATTCATCACCAGCATGATGATGGTGACATAAAGAATGATGCCTGCGCGGCCGATGGCGCTGACAAGGCCGCGCAGCACATAAAACAGCAGCGCCGGCAGAAGGCCGAACTTGGCGATGGCGAGATAATGGCCGGTCAGTGCCGCTACGTTGGCATTCTGCCCAAGCGCAACCAGAATGCGCTCTGCATTCATGAAGATCGGCAGCGCCAGCAGCCAATAGGCAATGGCCACCCACATGCCCATGCGCAAAGAGCGGCGCGCAGACGTTGCATCACCCTGCCCGTAAGCCTGGGCCACCATGGGTACGACGGCAACGGAGAAGCCCGAGCCAAAAATGAAGACGACAAAGAAAAACTGCCCGGCCAGCACCATGGCCGCCAGCTTCTCTGCACCCAGCTGACCGACGATCACCATATCGGTGGTATGGATGCCAAGCTGCGCGAGCTGCGCGCCGATAAGCGGAATCCCGAGAACAAGCGTAGCCTTGAAATGAGAAAACCACGACCCCGATCCGGAAGGAACGGTTCCTGCAACAACCGACGAAGACATTGTAATTCACCCGAACATTGGCCGTTGCCCGCGATTTGCGCAACGGCAGCACGAGGATGAATAAAATAATCGCTGTCTGCATGCAACCGGCAGCAGTGCATGGTTAAAAATTACGCAGTTCTGAAAAGGCTCGACAAATTCGCAATACGAGCCCTCGCCAAACACAAGTTTAGTCGAATTTTACCATTCGCCTTTATCCATTAGAACATCGAATAGTTCTTCTAAAATCATAAGCTGCATGACGCAGAATATTCCCGCCTTCGAGGCATGTTTCCCCAACCATTGTTCAAGATGACCTTATCGGTGCATCGGGCTTCAAGGATCTGTAGCTTGCCAAAGAAAACCAATCTTATGACGCGCATTCTGGTTGCCGCGTCATCTCTTGTCGTCGCCGCCTTTGCGGGCTTTTCGTATTATATCGACAGCCTTCAGCATCGGGTCACCACCGAAGCGGTGGCGGAAAATATCGATTCTTCCGGCAAGCAGGCCGCCCAGAGCATCGCGAATTGGCTGAATGGCCGCATCATGCTGACGGAAACCGTGGCAAAGACGCTTGCCAAGCTTCCCGAGGACGGTGCGAAGCTGCAGTTTCTGGAGAATGAGGTGCTGACCGCGCAATTCATGTCCACCTATTTTGGCAATGCGGAAACCGGCACCTTCACCACCTTCCCGAAGACACCGCTGCCGGAAGGCTACGACCCGCGCAAGCGCCCGTGGTACCTGGATGCGGTGAAAGCCGGCAAGACGGTGCTGACCGAGCCTTATAACGACGCCTCCACCGGCGGCCTCATCATCACGGCTGCCATTCCGGTCTCCGTCGACGGCAAGCTTGCTGGTGTGACCGGCAGCGACTTCTCGCTCGACTCCCTGGTCAAGATGATCACGTCAGTGGATGCCGGCAAGGACGGTTACGCCTTCCTGGTCAGCAAGGATGGCAAGATTCTCATCCATCCCGATGCAAAATTCGTCGACAAGCCGCTGACCGATCTCTTCAAAGTCGATACGCCGGTGATTTCTTCTGCAATTTCCCAGACGGAAATCGACGGCAAGGGCAAAATCACCAGTTTCATTCCCGTTGCCGGCCTGCCTTCGGTCGATTGGTATCTTGGCTTTGTTGTTGATTCCGATGTTGCCTATGGCGCCATCGGGCAGTTCCGCATGGCCGCCACCATCGCCACCATTCTCGCCGCTACGATCATGATCGGCCTGCTGGCGACCGTGCTCTCCCGCTTCATCGTTCGCCCGGTAACGCAGATGACCTCCGCCATGGAAGGCCTGGCTGCCGGCAATCTCGAGGTCGCCATTCCTGGCCAGGAACGCACCGATCAGATCGGCTCCATGGCTGCGGCCGTTGCCGTGTTCCGCTCGAACGCCATGGAACGCCTGCGACTCGAAGGGGACGCCGAACAGAACCGCACACTTTCCGAACAGGAGCGTAACGAGCGGGAAAGACTGGCAGCAAAAGACGCGGCCGATATTCAGTTTGCAGTCGATTCACTGGCAAAGGGTCTTGCTCATCTCTCCAACGGCGATCTCAATTATCGTATCGATACGCCGTTTGTGTCCCGCATCGATCGCCTGCGCGACGACTTCAACAATTCCGTTGCGAAGCTGAATGCTGCGCTCAGCACCGTCGGACAGAACGCGCTTGCGATCGATGCCGGCGCCGGCGAAATTCGCCAGTCAGCCGACGATCTGGCGCGACGCACCGAACAGCAGGCAGCCTCCGTCGAAGAAACGGCGGCGGCGCTTGAGGAAATCACCACGACTGTCAAGGATTCCGCCCGCCGTGCGGAAGAAGTCGGCCGTCTGGTCGACCGCGCCCGCGGCAATGCCGAACAGTCCGGCGTCATCGTGGAGGATGCCGTGCGCGCCATGGAAGGCATCGAAAAATCATCGTCCGAGATCAGCAACATCATCGGCGTGATCGACGAGATCGCCTTCCAGACCAACCTGCTCGCGCTCAACGCCGGTGTTGAAGCCGCCCGCGCCGGTGAGGCCGGCAAGGGCTTTGCTGTGGTCGCCCAGGAAGTGCGCGAACTTGCCCAGCGTTCCGCCAATGCGGCAAAGGAGATCAAGACGCTGATCAACGCCTCCACCTCGCAGGTGCAGTCCGGCGTCGAACTCGTTGGCAATGCCGGCAAGGCGCTGGAAACCATCGTCCGCGAAGTGCAGGAGATCAATCGCCACATCGACGCGATCGTCACCGCATCGCGCGAACAGTCGACCGGCCTCCAGGAAATCAACACCGCCATCAACACCATCGATCAGGGCACGCAGCAGAATGCCGCCATGGTCGAAGAGCAGACGGCAGCAAGTCATGGCCTCGCCTCGGAAGCGGCGGCGCTGAATGAGTTGCTAGCGCAGTTCCAGCTCGCCACGGCTACGCGGCGGCAGGCGGAATATGGGCGGGCTGCTTAAGGGAGAATGGATATTGGCCGATCGTTATAGCACCGGATCATGGCCAACCGTCACCCACTCTCGACGTTATCCTCGGGCTTGCCCCGAGGACCCAACCACGTCTCATATAAAACATACGTCGCAGATGCTCGACACGCCCGAGCATGACGCAGGTGAAATCTTACGCCTTTCTCACCTCATGGCCGGAGCGATCCGGCCATTTTTTTGTCCACCCTCCTAATAGTCGGTTCCCGCCATTCACTCGATCCGCTAGAGCTTGATCGATCATGATCATGCGGAGGGATTCATGCTGGAACTGATTTGGCGCGGCATTGCCATGGGCATTGGCGGCACCGTGTTTATGGACATATGGGCAATCATACTGCACCGGTTCTTCGGCCAGTCCGCCCCGAACTGGGCGCCGGTCGGCCGCTGGTTCTGGCATGTGCCGAAAGGCAGGATATTTCACGACAGCATCGCCACGGCTGAACCCTACGAGCATGAACTGGCGCTCGGCTGGATTTCGCATTACGCCGTCGGGATTCTCTATGGTGTCATTCTTGCCCTGGTGGTCCCAGTCACCTGGTTTGCAAACCCGTCCTTCATAGCGCCGTGGGTCGTCGGCATCATAACGGTGGGCGCAGGCTGGTTCCTGCTGCAGCCGGGTCTCGGCATTGGCTGGGCCGCATCGAAGACACCGAACCCAACGAAGGTTCGCGTCCTCAACCTCGTGGCCCATACCATCTTCGCCCTCGGCATGTATGTCGTGGCGCTCTTGATGAGCTAAACGAAAAGGGGGCTGAAAAGCCCCCTCTCCTCAGATATTCGCCGAGAAGGTATCGCAGTCCTCGACCCGGCCGCTCTGGAAGCCGCGCTTAAACCATTCCATGCGCTGCGCCGAGGTGCCGTGGTTGAAGCTATCAGGCACCACATAGCCTTGAGTCTGCTTCTGCAGCGTATCGTCGCCGATCTGGTGGGCGGCGTTCAGGGCTTCCTCAAGGTCGCCGGTCTCAAGAATGCCCTTCTGTTCGGTAAATTTGCCCCAGATGCCCGCATAACAATCCGCCTGAAGCTCCACACGCACCGACATCTTGTTGGCGTCCGTCTGGCTCATCGACTGACGGCGGCGGTTGAACTCAGGCAGAACGCCGGTCAGGTTCTGGATGTGGTGGCCGACCTCATGAGCAATCACGTAAGCCTGCGCGAAATCGCCAGCCGCGCCGAAACGCTGGTCCAGTTCCTTGAAGAAGCTGGTATCGAGATAGACCTTACGGTCGCCCGGGCAATAGAACGGACCGCTGGCAGCGGAAGCATAACCACAGGCGGAAGACACCTGCCCGGAGAACAGAACCAGCGTCGGCTTCTGATAGGTTTCGCCTGCCGACTGGAAAATGCCGCTCCACGTATCCTCGGTCTCGGCAAGAACGGTGCGGACGAAGGCGGTCGTCTCGTCGGACGATTGCCCCTGTGGTCGCGTGCCGGACTGCTGGGTCCCCGATTGCGTCGTACCGCCGCCATCCATCGACAGATCGCCGCCGGTCAGCAGCGTCAGTGGGTTGATGCCGAGCACCCAGCTGATCAACAGAATGACCAGAAGACCGCCAATCCCGATACCGCCGCCGCGACGCCCGATTGGCACGCGCATCCCGCCTCGGGAAAAAGGATCACTCGGCCCCGCCGACATGCCGCGCCGATCCTCAATATTGTCCGACTGGCGGCGCCCTCTCCATTCCATGCTATTCTCCCGGCGACTATCGCCTCAACAAGCTGCCTTATAACGGCACTATAATACATCTTGTTCCGGAAGAAAGCAGAGGCGCTCAGCGGAGTCTTTCATGCGGCTCTGCGTCTTTGTTTCAGCACGGTCAGAAACAGGAAGGCAAAGACCAGAGCGCCGGCGGAAATGGCCACAAATCCCGCTCCGCCGCCACCGAAAGCAACCTTATTCATGAGGCGTCCGGGAACGAAGGTGAATCCTCCCGCAATAACGATGCCGCCCAGATAAACGCTCTGCATAATCCGCATATGGCGTCTGATATCGCCACGCCGGGCGAAGTAGATCGATTGCAGACAGCCATATATCGTGAAAGCGGAGAGGAGATGGATCGGGCTGAAACCGTAAAACATCCTCAATTCATGGATGAAGAAGGTTGAAATGGAAGTCGAAACCATCAGCATCACCCAGATCTTGCCGAGCAGCCGGTGGATGGCGGTTCCCTTGGGACGCAGGAAGATGAAGGCCCCGAGAATGGCTGCGGGCATGACGGTGGCGACATGGAATTGCACGGCAAGCGGTGCGTCTAACAGAGGCTGGAATGACATGGGTGCTGTTTCGGCTCGGTTGAAATCACCGGCAATTTCGGCGAAACATGCGGACAGGAAAAACGGATTGGCGCCATCAGCAGGAAAACTTCGTGGATCACCCGTATCTGCAGTCCACGCTTCGTGAAATGCACGCCGTTCTGCAATCGCGCAGGCTGTGGCTGACATTCCTCGCGGTGCTGGCGATCTTCATCGTGACCGGGCCCTTCGGAACGAGCGAAACCATGAGCTTCGCCGACCGGTTGCTTTACTGGACAATCATTCAGGCCGGCGCCTGGATATTTGCCATATCCTTTTCCATCATCGCCAACAGCATCCTTGCCGGCCGCATCGAAAATATGCTGGCGCGCATGATGATCGGCTCGCTGACGGCCGCCTTGCCGATCGGGCTCTTGCTTACCATCACAAACGGGGTCTTTTCAGGCAGGGAAATGGGTTTCGGCCCCTTTGTGCAGAGCAGCCTGTCCTCCCTGCCTCTCTGCGCCATCTTCTGCCTGCTGAGTTATCTCACCGCCTGCCAGTCGTTCGAGACGACGGCCAATGCCTCTAAGGTCAGAGACGAAGACATCAAACACGCTAAGGGCCTCGCACCGCTGCTGGAGCGGATTCCACCGCAAAAGCGTGGCGAACTGCTGCGGCTCTCAGTGCAGGACCATTATACCGAAATCGTCACCACGCGCGGGCGTCAACTCGTCCTCTTGCGTTTTGCCGATGCGCTGAAGGAGATTGGCGAGACGCAGGGCTTGCAGGTGCACCGCTCCCACTGGATTGCCGATACGGATGTCGTCGCGCTGCGTAAACAGACAGGCCGCCTGCTTCTCATGACAAGGGACGGTTCCGAGATCCCCGTCAGTCGCTCCTATGCTGCGGCGGTACAGGCCCGTTTTACCGCGCTTGCCCCTGCCCGTTAAGAGTTTCTGTCGATTCCGGAATTTATGGGGTTCCGTTCTCAAAAACATTTGCCTATAAGCCGCTTCTAGCCTGAAAACATTTGAATTGCGCTCCCCGGCCGGTGATCTTCCACCCTGGCCGGTGTTTTGCGCAACCGAAAAGCGGAACGAGAGAGCCCATGCCGAAGCGCCAAGATATCAAGTCCATCCTCATCATCGGCGCGGGACCGATCGTTATCGGTCAGGCATGTGAATTCGATTACTCCGGCACGCAAGCCTGTAAGGCGCTGAAGGAAGAAGGTTACCGGGTCATCCTGGTCAACTCCAACCCGGCGACGATCATGACCGATCCGGGCCTTGCAGATGCAACCTATGTCGAGCCGATCACCCCTGAGGTCGTCGCCAAGATCATCGCCAAGGAGCGCCCGGACGCGCTGCTGCCGACCATGGGCGGCCAGACCGCGCTCAACACCGCGCTTTCTCTCAAGCGCATGGGCGTTCTCGACCGCTACAATGTCGAAATGATCGGCGCGAAGCCCGAAGCCATCGACATGGCCGAAGACCGGGCCCTCTTCCGCGAAGCCATGGCCCGCATCGGCCTTGAAACCCCGCGCTCGATGCTCGCCAACGCCACGGAAATCAAGGATGCCGACCGCAAGAAGCATGAAGCTGCGCGGGCGGAACTCAAGGGCAAGCTCTCCGGCCCCGAACTCGACAAGGCGCTGGACGACCTCGAAAACCAGTGGAACCTCGGCGAAACCGACCGCAAGCAGCGTTACATGGCCCACGCCATGGCCATTGCCGCCCAGGCCATCGATCATGTCGGCCTGCCCGCCATCATCCGCCCGTCGTTTACGCTGGGCGGCACGGGCGGCGGCATTGCCTATAACCGCTCGGAATTCTTCGACATCGTCTCCGGCGGCCTCGACGCCTCGCCGACGACGGAAGTTCTGGTCGAAGAATCGGTTCTGGGCTGGAAGGAGTATGAGATGGAAGTCGTCCGCGACACCGCGGACAATTGCATCATCATCTGCTCCATCGAAAACATCGATCCGATGGGCGTCCACACCGGTGACTCCATCACTGTCGCGCCAGCGTTGACGCTGACCGACAAGGAATACCAGATCATGCGCAACGCCTCGATTGCGGTGCTGCGTGAGATCGGCGTCGAGACCGGCGGCTCCAACGTGCAGTTCGCCGTCAACCCGAAGGACGGCCGCCTCGTCGTCATCGAAATGAACCCGCGCGTGTCGCGCTCCTCTGCGCTGGCTTCCAAGGCAACCGGCTTCCCGATCGCCAAGATCGCCGCCAAACTGGCCATCGGCTACACGCTGGACGAACTCGAAAACGACATCACCGGCGGCGCCACCCCGGCATCGTTCGAACCGTCCATCGACTACGTCGTCACCAAGATCCCGCGTTTCGCCTTCGAGAAGTTCCCGGGCGCGTCGCCGATCCTCACCACCGCGATGAAGTCGGTCGGTGAAGTCATGGCCATCGGCCGTACCTTTGCGGAATCCCTGCAGAAGGCGCTGCGCGGTCTCGAAACCGGCCTTACCGGTCTCGATGAAATCGAAATTCCCGGTTACGAAGAGGGCGAAGGCTCCAAGAACGCGATCCGTGCTGCCATCGGCACGCCGACGCCGGATCGCCTGCGCATGGTCGCCCAGGCGCTGCGCATGGGCATGACCGAAGAAGAAGTCCACGAGAACTCGAAGATCGACCCCTGGTTCATCGCCCAGTTCAAGGCCATCGTCGATACGGAAGCCCGCATCCGCGAGCACGGCCTGCCACAGGACGCCGAAAACCTGCGGATGCTGAAGGCCATGGGCTTTTCCGATGCCCGCCTCGCCAGCCTGACCTCCAAGCGCCCGAAGGAAGTGGCAGAGCTGCGTAACAGCCTGAACGTCCGCCCGGTCTTCAAGCGCATCGACACCTGCGCCGCTGAATTCGCCTCGCCGACCGCCTACATGTATTCGACCTATGAAATTCCCTTCGTCGGCGCCGCCCGCTCTGAAGCGCAGGTCTCCGACCGTAAGAAGGTCGTCATCCTCGGCGGCGGCCCGAACCGTATCGGTCAGGGCATCGAGTTCGATTATTGCTGCTGCCACGCCGCCTTCGCGCTGAAGGATGCCGGCTTTGAAGCGATCATGATCAACTGCAACCCGGAAACGGTTTCGACCGACTACGACACCTCCGACCGTCTCTATTTCGAGCCGCTGACGGCCGAAGACGTGATCGAGATCATGCGCGCCGAACAGGAAAAGGGTGAGCTGGTCGGCGTCATCGTGCAGTTCGGTGGCCAGACCCCGCTGAAGCTTGCCGAAGCGCTGGAAAAGAACGGGATCCCGATCCTCGGCACCGCGCCTGACATGATCGACCTTGCAGAAGATCGTGACCGTTTCCAGAAGCTGCTGATGAAGCTCGATCTCGCCCAACCGAACAACGGCATCGCCTATTCGGTCGAGCAGGCCCGCCTCGTCGCGTCTGAAATCGGCTTCCCGCTGGTGGTTCGCCCGTCCTACGTTCTCGGTGGCCGCGCCATGCAGATCATCCATTCGGAAGGCCAGCTCCAGACCTACCTGCTCGACACGGTTCCGGGTCTCGTACCCGAGGACATCAAGCAGCGTTACCCGAACGACAAGACCGGCCAGATCAACACCCTGCTCGGCAAGAACCCGCTTCTGTTCGACAGCTACCTGACCAACGCCGTCGAAGTGGACGTCGACGCGCTGTGCGATGGCGAAAACGTCTTCGTATCCGGTATCATGGAGCACATCGAAGAGGCCGGCATCCACTCGGGCGACTCGGCCTGCTCGCTGCCTTCGCGTTCGCTCAGCAAGGAAACGCTCGACGAACTGGAGCGCCAGACGACGGCGCTTGCCAAGGCGCTCAAGGTCGGCGGCCTGATGAACGTCCAGTACGCCATCAAGGACGGCACGATCTACGTTCTCGAAGTCAACCCGCGCGCCTCGCGTACCGTGCCTTTCGTCGCCAAGACCATCGGCGCGCCGATCGCCAAGATCGCCGCCCGCGTCATGGCGGGCGAGAAGCTTGACCCGGCAATTGCCGCCTATGGCGAGAAGCCCGATCCGCGTAACCTCAAGCACATTGCCGTCAAGGAAGCCGTCTTCCCCTTCGCGCGCTTCCCCGGCGTCGACATTCTGCTCGGACCGGAAATGCGCTCGACCGGTGAAGTCATCGGCCTCGACACTGATTTCGCGCTCGCCTTCGCCAAGAGCCAGCTCGGCGCAGGTGTCGACCTGCCGCGCTCCGGAGCGGTCTTCGTCTCGGTCCGTGATGAGGACAAGGAAGGCGTTCTGCCCGCCATCCGCATTCTCGTGGAAAGCGGCTTCAGAGTGCTGGCCACCGGCGGCACCCAGCGTTTCCTTGCCGAAAAGGGCATCAACGCCGAAAAGATCAACAAGGTGCAGGAAGGCCGTCCGCATATCGAGGACGCAATCCGCAACCGTCAGGTCCAGCTCGTCATCAACACCACCGACAGCAACAAGGCGATTTCCGACTCGAAGTCGCTGCGCCGCGCAACGTTGATGCAGAAGGTGCCCTATTACACGACGATGGCAGGTGCCGAAGCAGCCGCCCTCGCCATCAAGGCGCTGAAGGCCGGCAATCTGGAAGTGAAGCCACTGCAGAGCTACTTCAACTAAGAGATCAGCAAGAAAGCCTGACGAACTGAATGAACGCCGCGAACCACCAGGTTGGCGGCGTTTCTCATTGCGTAATACACCTGCAATCCAACGCCGGTATCAAAAAAACATCATTTCCACCCGCAGGCCGATGACGATTTTTCCCTGTCCCGAGAATTCTCCGCCATCGCCGATCACCCAGTTCCTGAAGCCGCATCTGGAGTAAAAGCATGACTGGACGACCGCCCGGCCCGATGCGTGTAGCTTTCCCACTGCGCATCGAACCGGTGATTTTGAACGCTGTCCGCCAGACTGCGAGCGACGAGCTGCGCAGCATTAACGCGCAGATCGAAATTCTTCTGAAAGAAGCCCTTAGGCAGCGTGAGCGAGAGGTAGGCCATGACATGGGCCAAAAATCGAACGAGAGCGAATAGCATCTGAAACGGCAGGCTTTAAGCCGCCAGTGCTTCCCGGACGCAGTTGCGGCCTTCGCTCTTGGCGCGGTACAGCGCGCGGTCGGCCATGTCGGCCAGCGTCTGGAGATCACAGTGTATCTCGCCGCTTGTCGCAATGCCGATGCTGATTGTCACACCGACACGCAGCCCGCCGCAGTCCACCTCTTTCAAAGCAACGGCGTTGCGAATGCGCTCGCCTATCATTGACGCCTTTTGGCTTCCTGCGCCGGGCAGGAAGATGATGAATTCCTCGCCGCCATAGCGGGCCAGCACGTCGCCACTGCGAATACTGCCGCCGATCCGCTTTGCCACTTCCTGCAGGACGCTGTCACCGACGGAATGGCCGAAGCGGTCGTTGATTGATTTGAAGTGATCGATATCGAGCAGCATTGTCGCATCGGTGGGATCAGGCCTTGTGGGCATCGTCTGAAAGAAGAAGCGCCTGTTCTTCACGCCTGTCAGCGGATCCGTATTGGCAAGGATCAACAGTTTCCGCTCCGAGCGTTCAGCCACCAGCACCATCACGAACAGGGCAATCGCAAAGTTGAGCATAATGATGAGGAAGAACGCATTGACGATGTTGATGGAGGCGAGAGAGGGTGAAAGCACCCCCTTTACCACCAGAAGTGAAATCAGCCCCGAGACGGTGGTGATCGCGCCCAGCGCGATGCGGGAAAGAAGCGGCTCTTTGCGCCAGCCGCTAAACAGCACCACGGCCGCGCCGAGATAGGCGAGCGCCGCACAGCCATTGAACAGCGCAGCGCGCAACGCATTGTTCTCCGCCACCTCATACGCGAGGACAATCCCGAGAACCACGACAAGACAAGTCCCAAGCAGAGTTTTCTGCGATACAAAACGGCCGTCGCTCAACGTTTTCAGACCAAGCCAGATAAGCGCATAACCTGCAATACCGAATACGATACTGCCCAACCGCCACAAGGCCGGCGACAATATCTTCCACTCGCCATATCCGGCAAGCGTTGAGCCGACGGCCATTGCCGCAAAGCCCGCGGCAAGAGTGACAGGACCGCGCAGGCCGCGATTGGTCAGCATCAAATAGATAAAACTCATTAGCCCTACGATGTAGGAGCATTTTTGCATTAGTATGACTGTTGCAAGGTCAAGTTCACCAAGCATAATACGCCCGTCTATAAATATTTTGATGAGACATATAAAATGACTCGAATAAATTTCAATTAAAACGAAAAACTAACGATGCGTAAAGCATAACAACGCCAAGTTGATATTCGATAGAATATATACTTAGAAAAGACTATTCAAAATTTCTTACATAAAGCATGTCCTGTTTGAATTTCTTGATTTCCATCTCTTTAGCCTGCTCATCAGGGAGGCGAAGCAGGTAGGATGGGTGCACGGTGACAAAAAGCGTCCGCCCTTCTTGCATTGGCAAGGGACGGCCGCGAATCTCCGAGACCTTTTCTTTGCCGCCGGTCAGCGCATATAGCGCCGTTGCACCCATCGCAACGATCAGCTTCGGCTGAACAAGCGCGATTTCCTGGTTGAGCCACCAGCGGCATTGCTCCACTTCCCCCGCATTCGGCCGCTGGTGGATGCGCCGTTTGCCGCGCGTTTCGTATTTGAAGTGTTTCACGGCATTGGTAACGTAAAGCCCGCCGCGGTCCACACCGATCTCTCTAAGCGTCCTGTCGAACAGCTGGCCTGCGGGGCCGACAAAAGGTTTTCCGGCCAGATCCTCATGATCGCCCGGCTGCTCGCCGACGACCATGATCTTCGCGTTTTCCGGCCCGTCACCAACAACGGTCTGCGTCGCCTTGCAATGCAGGGCACACCGTGTGCAGTGGCGCGCTTCATGCGCCAGCGAAGCAAGCGTGCCACCCGGCAAAGGTGGCTGCTCTTCCCGTGCGGAAGCCGCTGCCTGGAGGCGATGGTGAAACGGCTTCGGTTGGCTCGCCTCCTTCGCCGCCATCTCCAGCACCCGCGCCTCCGCGCCCAGAATCAGGTCAGGGATGAGCTCGGCTTCCGGCAGATTCTTCCAGTATTTCTTCGGCATCTCCGCTGTCATGGCCTTGATCTTCAAGCGGGCCGGGTTGAAAATATTGGCGTAATAGGTCCGCCAGAGATCGTCCGTTTCATCCTTGAGATCAGGCTTGGCGGCAGCCTCCCGTGATGTCTGCAGCAGGTTTCCGTCCCATCGGGCGCTGCCCTTCGGCGAGACAATCAACCAGTCCATGTCGGTGAAGCGACGTTGAAAAAACGGAGCCGTACGTTCGATGATGAAATGGTCCGGTTCGAACCACGCCACGAACCGCCGTCGCCCGCCCTGCCCTTGCGGCAATGGCAGCTCCTTGAAACGCACGAAGGCCGTCATCTTGTGATAATCGCGACGGACAGACTTTTCGAGCAGCCGCACATCGGAAACATCCGGATCGGACTTGAACTGCAGCAGGGCCCGATCCCGTTTCAGCCGCCACAATAGCCTGTAGAGCAGCGCGAAACGGCCGGGATCGCTGTGGCAGATGACAGCCTGCGCCAGTGCGACAAATGCGGCAGGTACGGGAACCGGGGCGCCGACCTCCGTTGGCAATGGCGCACCGGAAAAGTCGAGAAGCCCAAACCCGTCATCCTGCAGCCGCCAGTCGATCTTCTCCGGCGGTATATTGGCCGCAAGCGCCGCGCGCGCAGCATCGCGCCACTCGGTGAAATCCCCCCGCCCCTCCAGCACCGGGCCATACATCACAACAACGACAATTGTTCAGGCTGCGGCGCAAACATCGCGCGCAGATCCGGCCGTTCGATCAGCTTGCCCGGTGTCCATCCCTCTGCGACGATAAAGGCCTTCACCTTTTTGAGAGATACGCCGAAGCGGGCGATATCTTCCAGCCGCAGACTGCGGAACTTCCGCGACGAGAGAATCGAGGCAACCGTCTTGGTGCCGAAACCGGGTACACGCAGCAACATTTCGCGATCCGCCGCATTGACGTTTACCGGAAACTGATCGCGATGCTTCAATGCCCAGGCAAGCTTCGGGTCGATGTCAAGATCCAGCATGCCGTTTCCGCCGATAGCGGTGATCTCGCCGATATCGAAACCGTAAAAACGATAAAGCCAGTCCGCCTGATAGAGGCGGTGTTCGCGCATCAGCGGCGGCTTGATGAGTGGCAGGTTCTTCGACGAATCCGGAATTGGGCTGAACGCCGAATAATAGACGCGCCGCAGACCATAGCTTCCATAGAGCCGCGCGCTGGTGGAAAGAATGGTGCTGTCATCGGCGCCGTCGGCGCCCACGATCATCTGCGTGCTCTGTCCGGCGGGCGCAAAACGCTTGGTTTTTCGCGTTCTGACGGTAGGCTCGCCCGCCTCCTCGATCTTCAGGCGAATATCGGCCATAGAGCGGCGAATATTGGCGGGCTGCTTTTCCGGCGCAAAACGGCCGATGCCGCTATCGGTGGGCAACTCGATGTTGATCGACAACCGGTCCGCATAAAGCCCCGCCTCCTCGATCAATTTCGGAGACGCTTCCGGGATGGATTTTAGGTGGATGTATCCACGAAAGCCATGGGTGACCCGCAGTTCACGCGCCACACGCACCATCTCCTCCATCGTGTGATCAGAGGAACGGATGATACCCGAGGACAAGAACAACCCTTCAATATAGTTGCGCCGGTAAAATTCGAGCGTCAGCCACACCACCTCTTCTGCGGTAAACCGCGCCCGTTCCACATTGCTGGAAGAACGGTTGATGCAATAGGCGCAATCATAGATGCAGAAATTGGTGAGCAGGATTTTCAGGAGCGATATGCAGCGCCCATCCGGCGCATAGGCATGACAGATGCCAGACCCTTCTGTCGAGCCCAATCCGCCAGAGGCTGCGGAGTTCCGTTTCGCCGTCCCGCTCGATGCGCAGGAGGCGTCGTATTTCGCGGCGTCAGAGAGAATGGCCAGCCGTTGCCTGATTGACTTCTTCATAATAATGTTCACTATATGTTCTCTTGAAGATTGTCAATCAGGATGTTCAAGTCATTGGAAAGACGAAGAAATATTGATGCCTCAAATTTGCTGGCATTTCGCTGTCGTCTTCTGATATAGTCCGCTCAGTTATGATTTTGGCATGGTTCCGGAGTTCCCCTCCGGAACCTGTTTCTTTTTGTGTCTGCAGGTAAAGCGACCGGAATGCGAAGGATAAAAAAATGGTAGAAAAAGTACCGATGACCCAGGGTGGATTCGTCAAGCTTCAGGAGGAGCTTCGCTGGCGCCAGCAGGAGGAACGCCCCCGCATCATCGAGGCGATTGCGGAAGCGCGCGCCCATGGCGACCTTTCGGAAAACGCCGAGTACCATGCTGCCAAGGAAGCGCAGAGCCATAACGAGGGCCGCATCACGGAACTCGAAGATCTGACGGCGCGCGCTGAAGTCATCGACCTTTCCAAGATGTCGGGTTCGAAGATCAAGTTCGGTGCCACCGTGAAGCTGGTTGACGAAGACAGCGATGAGGAAAAGACCTATCAGATCGTCGGCGACCAGGAAGCCGACGTAAAGGCCGGCCGTATTTCCATCTCTTCGCCGATTGCCCGCGCCCTGATCGGCAAGGAAGTTGGCGACAGCATCGAAGTCAACGCGCCTGGCGGCGCCAAGGGTTACGAGATCCTCGCGGTTCAGTGGGGCTGATTGCCCCATGCAATGCGCCCGCCAGCGGGCGCATTGCTTTTGACCTGTTGCTCCCCTGAACCAGCCGCAAAGACGGAAGCCCATCTTGTCCCACGTCAGCCTGAAAGATGTGCAGGTGCTTGCGCCGAATTTCAAACGCAGGCTCTCCGGCGTCACCTCTACAATCGTTCAGCTGATACCGGTGCAGAACCGGCTGGGACAGAAGGTCGCCACCATCGGCCCCGGCCTGCCGCCGCATCTGCCGCATGTGCGTTTCCGCGACCTGTGGCGGCTCTGGCAAGGCGGCCCGTTTGGCGGCCCGCGCATCTGGCATGCCCGCCGCAACCTCGAAATGTTGCCGGGAATTTTCATGCGTGATGTGCTGCGCATGAAGGTGAAGCTTCTCTTCACCTCGGCCGCGCAGAGGCGGCATTCCGCCTACACCCGTTTCCTGATCTCCAGGATGGATGCCGTGGTGGCCACCAACATCCGCTCGGGCTCATTTCTTGAAGTGCCCCATCGCGTTGTCATGCATGGCGTGGATACCGAACTTTTCCACCCGGCAACCGGTCCTGAGGACACGATAGCCGCGACCGGCTTGCCGGGACAATATCTGATCGGCTGCTTCGGGCGGGTCCGCCACCAGAAGGGCACCGATCTTTTCGTGCGTGCCATGATCGAACTTCTGCCCGCCTATCCGCAATGGACAGCTGTGGTTTCAGGCCGCGTGACGGCGGAACACAAGGCTTTTGCCGAAACCCTTGAAGCAGATGTCAGGGCCGCCAGCCTCTCAGATCGTATCGTGTTTCAGGGTGAAGTTGATGACATCAAGCCGTGGTACAGGCGGCTGACGCTCTATGTCGCGCCTTCGCGCAACGAGGGTTTCGGGCTGACTCCGCTTGAAGCAATGGCCTCGGAAACGGCCGTCGTCGCCAGCAATGCCGGTGCCTACGAGGAAATGATCGTCACGGGCGAGACCGGGGCGGTTGTTGAAGCGGGCGACTATGCATCACTGAGGGATGCAATAAAGACCTATCTCGCCGATCCCGCCATGGCCAAAGTCCACGCGAGTACCGGACTTGCGCATGTGCGCAGCACTTTTCCGCTGGAAAAAGAAGCGGCCAGTCTTGGCGAAGTCTATGAGGCGTTGCGGCGGGGGTAATGCGTCGCAAGCCGGAAAATCAGATTTCCACGAGACCGACGCGCTTGACCTGACGGATGGTCAGCATGGTGCGCACCGTATCGACATTCTCATCCGCAGTCAGAACCTCGATCACGAAGTCCTGAAATTCCGTCAGGTTTCTTGCGACGCAATGTAACAGGAAGTCGCTTTCGCCGGATACCATCCAGGCCTGGCGCACGAGAGGCCACCCGGCCGTCGCCGCGGCAAAGGCCTTCAGATTGCTGTCCGACTGGCGCTTGAGACCGATCATGCAGAAGGCGACGAGATCAAAACCGAGCTTCGGCGCGTTCAACATGGCGTGATAACCCTCGATTACCCCCGCCTCCTCGAGCTTGCGGACGCGCCTCAGGCACGGAGGAGCCGAGATACCGACCCTTTCGGCCAGTTCCACATTGGTCATGCGCCCGTCGCGCTGCAATTCGCGCAGGATTTTCAGATCGATGGCATCGAGTTCGACGCTGGTCACGGAGGAGTACCTCGTTAAGCTGGAGAACTTCCTTGTACTATTCGGCGCGGGATTCGCAACAATATGCCGCCAGCCGGTCACAAAATTGCGCGTGCATCCACAACTGCCTTGTTGGTAACGCAAGGCTGCCCTTGAATAAAGACACTAGACAACCTTAAATACCCGCCAACGAAGGGGTTATGGCCCGTCCGCCCTGCCGCGGCTGGAAGGCCCTCGCTGAAGACCCTGCTATTGAGAAGGAAATTTCCCATGTCTGCCCGCCATACCAAGGTATTGATCATCGGCTCCGGTCCCGCAGGCTACACGGCGGCGATCTACGCGGCGCGCGCAATGCTGAAGCCGGTGCTGATCGCCGGCATGGAACAGGGCGGTCAGCTGATGATCACCACCGATGTCGAGAATTACCCGGGCTTTGCAGACCCTATCCAGGGCCCGTGGCTGATGGACCAGATGCTGAAGCAGGCGACGCATGTCGGCGCGGAAATCGTCAGTGACCTGGTGACCGAAGTTGAAACCAGCGTTCGCCCGTTCGTCGTGAAGACCGATTCTGGCCAGGTATGGACCGCCGACACGCTGATCATCGCCACCGGCGCCAAGGCCAAGTGGCTCGGCATCGAGAGCGAGCAACATTTCCAGGGCTTCGGCGTTTCCGCCTGCGCCACCTGCGATGGTTTCTTCTATCGCAATAAGGATGTGATCGTGGTGGGCGGCGGCAATTCCGCCGTGGAAGAGGCGCTTTATCTCGCCCATATCGCCAAGTCGGTAACGGTCGTGCACAGACGCGACAGCTTCCGTTCGGAAAAAATCCTTCAGGAACGGCTCTTTGCCAAGGACAACGTCAATATCCTCTGGAACACGGAAGTTGCCGAAATTACCGGCGCGCCCGCAAAACCGCCGATGCCGCCCTCCGTTTCCGGCGTCAAGCTGCGCGACACCAAAACCGGCGCGATCAGCGAAAGGCCCATTGACGGCGTCTTCGTCGCCATCGGCCACGCGCCTGCCGTGGAGCTCTTCAAGGGCAAGGTGAAGCTGAAGGACAACGGTTATATGTGGACCGCTCCCGATTCCACCGCCACCGACGTGGAAGGCATTTTCGCGGCCGGCGACGTCACCGACGACATCTACCGTCAGGCAATCACCGCCGCCGGCATGGGCTGCATGGCCGCGCTGGAAGCGGAACGTTATCTCACCGCGCATCAACCGCTTGCCGTCGCAGCGGAATAACTGAAAGGCAGGATAGGCATGGCAATGCCATTGGACTGGGATAAACTGCGCATATTTCATGCCGCAGCCGAAGCAGGGTCTTTCACCCATGCTGCCGACAAGCTGCATTTGTCCCAGTCGGCCATCAGCCGCCAGGTCAGCGCGCTGGAGCAGGATGTCGGCGTCAAGCTGTTTCATCGCCACGCCCGCGGCCTGATTCTTACCGAACAGGGCGAACTGCTCTATCGCACCGCTCACGATGTGCTGCTGAAGCTCGAAACGGTGAAGATGCAGCTGACCGAAACGACGGAAAAGCCGAGCGGCAAGCTGCGCGTCACGACGACGGTGGGCCTCGGTCAGGGCTGGCTGACGGACAAGGTGCAGGAATTCCTGCAGCTCTATCCGGAAATGTCGATTCAGCTCATCCTCGACAATGAGGAGCTGGATGTGAATATGCGCCACGCGGATTGCGCCATCCGCCTGCGCCAGCCGCAGCAATCGGACCTCATCCAGCGCAAGCTGTTCACGGTGCACATGCACGTCTATGCCGCGCCGTCTTATATCAATCGCCATGGCGAGCCCCAGTCGGTTGAGGATCTGGACAACCATCGCATTATCTCGTTTGGCGAACCCGCGCCGAACTACCTGCTAGATGTCAACTGGCTCGAAAATGCCGGGCGGTCTTCCGACAACACCCGCACCCCGCATCTGCAGATCAACAGCCAGACCTCGATCAAGCGCGCCTGCCTGCTGGGAATAGGTATCGCCTGCTTGCCGGATTACATTGTCGGCCGGGACCCCGGCCTCATCCAGTTATCGCTCGCGGCCGACATTCCGTCATTCGACACCTATTTCTGCTATCCGGACGAGATGAAAAATGCTGCAAAGCTGAAGGCCTTCCGCGATTTTATCGTCGCCAAGGCGCGCAACTGGAATTTCTGACGTTTAAATAGCCGAACGGCTGAAATAGACGTTATTTTTCAAAGAGCTACAGGGGAATTCATGGAAGGGCGACCAGTCGCCCTTCGCCAGCTTTGCACATAAAATATACCTGAAATATCGAGGCCTGCACCCGACGCATGCCTGACCTGCACAAAAAAGAATTGTTTCGTGCACAAAAAAGCACCATATCGCTCTCAGCTGATGCACACGGTGGCTTTTCCTCCCAGTTCCACCGCATCAGCTGTTCCCCTCTGGAGGTTTTTGACCTTCACACTTAAAGGGCCCTGGATACATCCGGCGGCCCTCTTTTTTTACCCGCAAGAATTTTCTCCAAATTGGCGAAATATCGGATGATGCAACCTTGTTTTGCATTGTCGCTCCCACCATATCTTGGTTGGCTGTCACGCTCGCTCAGGCACGCGACAGCTGTTCCCCTCTGGAGGTTTTGACCTTCAAACTTATCAGGCCGCGGAAATATCCAGCGGCCTTTTTTTTGCCGATGCCACCGCGCCCGTGCAGTCCTCACAGAGACGTGACTTGTATATCGATAATGATCGATATAAATATCGGGTATGTCAGATATTGAAGAAACCCCAATGAACCCGGAGGAAGTCCTCAAGGCCCTTTCGCACCCCGCACGGCTGAAATTTCTGGAATGGCTGAAGTCTCCGGAAAGTCACTTCTGTCAGGAGCATCCGCTCAGCATGGGTGTTTGCGCCAACCAGTTTCAGATCAGCGGCCTGTCGCAATCCACCGTCTCCTCGCATCTTGCGGTACTGCAGGCGGCGGGCCTGATAAGGTCGAAGAAGGTGGGGCAATGGGTGTTTTTTGAGCGCAACGAGGAAACCATCGATGCTTTCCGCAATTATCTGAAAACCAAGCTTTGAGCCCGGGGTGCCGGACCGGAACCGCGACACGGTTTCGCACCGGCACCCATATCAGGATAGCGCGCCTGCCGCGCAATTTCGCCAACCGACCAGAAAGTGAAGTCGCATGACCAGTCTTTTCGAACCGGCACAGGCCGGCGATATCGCACTCGCCAACCGCATCGTCATGGCCCCTCTCACCCGCAATCGCTCCCCGGGCGCCATTCCCAACAATCTCAACGCCACCTATTACGAGCAGCGGGCGACAGCCGGCCTGATCGTCACTGAAGGCACGCCCATTTCCCAGCAGGGCCAGGGTTACGCCGATGTTCCCGGTCTTTATAAGCGGGAAGCGATTGAAGGCTGGAAAAAGATCACTGACGGCGTTCATTCGGCGGGCGGCAAGATCGTTGCCCAAATCTGGCACGTGGGCCGAATTTCCCACACCTCGTTGCAGCCGCATGGTGGCCAGCCGGTCGCCCCCTCGGCCATCACCGCCAAATCGAAGACCTATATCATCAATGATGACGGCACCGGTGCCTTTGCCGAAACCTCCGAACCCCGTGCCCTCACCATCGACGATATCGGCCTCATCCTCGAGGATTACCGCAGCGGCGCGCGCGCGGCACTGGAGGCCGGTTTCGACGGCGTCGAAATCCATGCCGCCAATGGTTACCTGATCGAGCAGTTCCTGAAATCCAGCACCAACCAGCGCACGGATGATTACGGTGGCTCCATCGAAAACCGCGCTCGCTTCCTGCTGGAAGTCGTCGACGCGGTGGCGGAAGAGATCGGCGCCGGCCGCACCGGCATCCGCCTCTCGCCAGTTACCCCTGCCAACGATATTTTCGAGGCTGATCCGCAACCGCTCTATAATTACGTCGTTGAGCAGCTGGGCAAGCGCAATCTCGCCTTCATCCATGTCGTAGAAGGTGCGACGGGCGGTCCGCGCGATTTCAAGCAGGGCGACAAGCCTTTCGATTACGCGTCCTTCAAGGCGGCCTATCGTAATGCCGGCGGCAAGGGCCTGTGGATCGCCAACAATGGTTACGACAGGCAGAGCGCCATCGAAGCCGTGGAAAGTGGCAAGGTTGATGCCGTTGCTTTCGGCAAGGCCTTCATCGCCAATCCTGATCTGGTGCGCCGCCTGAAAAACGACGCGCCGCTGAATGAACCGAACCAGCCGACCTTCTATGGCGGCGGCGCCGAAGGTTACACCGACTATCCGGCCCTCGCCCAATAGCAATGAAAAAGACGCCGCATCGTTGAAAAGCGATGCGGCGTTTTCGTTCATTGCGCGCTTCTCGCCTGCCGGGCGGCAAAATCGGAAAAGGCGCCCATTACGAAGGCATTGGGCAGATGCAGCGCCTGCAAAAGGCCATTGCCCGTTTCCCGACCGATGCTCATCAGCGCCACCTGCAGACAATAGATAGCTAGCAGCACCAGCGAACGGCCAAGATTGGGCCGCAGGTCCTCGTATCGCAAAGCGAGGACCGCCAGCGACAGGATCGGAACGGCGATCAGAAGGCCGAGCCCCTTGTGCAGCGACAGCAGCGATCCATCGTAATAGATCGACAGCCCGGCCAGCAGCACCTGAGCGAAGATCAGCACGGGCACGCTTGCCGAAATCGCGGCAAAGGCGCGACGCCTGGTCGACATTCCGTTCGCAACCGCGCCCATCACGCCCTGCCTTCGGCGTCGGCCGGATGCGCAAGGTTCGACGGCTGCGGCCTCTCGTCAAGGCAGCCGAGACCCGCCAACGTGGTCGCCACCGCAATGTCGATAGGTGTCTTCGGCTCGCTTCCAAGGAAATCTGTTAGCTTACGATTGCTCATCCTGATCGGCATCTGCCAGAGATATTGCATTTCCAGCACTTCGCGGAACAGCGGAACGAAGGGCGCAGCCAGTTTGATGCCTGTCCAGGATAAACGTCGCCGCTTGACCGGATGGCCCACAACCCGCTCGATCGCTTCAATCAGTTGCAGCCCGTCGAAATCCCAGAAACCTTCCATGTGATAGACGGCAAAGGCCGGAAGCTCGTCTGCACGGTCGAGCAGTCGGCCAATGGTTTCCGCCACGTCAGGCAGATAAGCCCATTGGTGTCCTGCATGGCGGGCGGAAGGGTTCTGCACGCTGCGAACCGGCCTGCCGGGTCGCACCAGCATCTGCGAAAACCAGTTGTTTCTCGCATCTGGCCCAAAGAAGTCGCCCGCCCGGACGATCAGCACCGGCACGCCGCGCATTGAAGCCAGTTTAAGCCGCCGCTCCATCTCCACACGCAACGCGCCCTTGCGGGTAAAGGGCTTTTGCGGGCTCTCCTCGCTCAGCAGCGGAAAGGCGTCAGAGCCGAAATTATAGATGGTCCCCGGGAAAACAATCCTCGCCCCACAGCTTTCAGCAGCCGCGATCGTGTTGTCCAGCATCGGCAATACCTGCTTCTCCCAATCGCGGTATCCGGGAGGATTAACCGCATGGACGATCAGCCGAACACCTTGTGCCGCCTTCAAGACGTCCTGACCGTTCATGGCGTCACCCACCACGAACTCGACATCGCCAGTGATGTGGGAAGCCGCCTTCCGCCGCGTCATCGCCCTCACGCGCCATCCCCGTTGCTGCAGCATACGGGAGATCTGGCCGCCGACACCCCCATTCACGCCCAGAACCAGCGCCAGTGGCCGATCATTCTCTGCTGAATTTACGTTGTTTTCATATATCATCGCCGTACTCCTTGTTCTGGGATGGAGTATCGTCGCGTTTCGCGATATACGAAATTATCGAAATCAGTGGATCGGCTATACAAAATTTTATGAGCAAGAACCGCGACGTCAGCTGGGATTTTTATCGCACCTTCCTTAGCGTGCTGAGCGACGGTTCGCTGTCCGCCGCCGCCCGCGAGCTTGGCATCACCCAGCCGACGGCGGGACGTCATATCGGCGCGCTGGAAGAGGCCGTCGGCTTTCCTCTGTTCATCCGCTCGCCGCACGGCTTGATGCCGACGGAAGCAGCCCTTGCGCTCCGCCCCTATGCGGAAAATCTGGCGGCGACGACCGCCGCCCTCATGCGCGCGGCCTCCGGCGAAGTCGGCAAGATCGAAGGCACGGTGCGCATCAGCGCATCTGACATCATCGGAGTCGAAATGTTGCCGCCGATTATCACGGCCATGCAGGAGGTTCACCCGCGGCTTGAAATCGAGCTGTCATTATCAGATACGCTGGAAGACCTTCTAAGACGCGAGGCGGATATTGCCATTCGCATGACCGAGCCGCTGCAGGACGCGATCGTCATGCGTTACATCGGCAATTTCCGTCTGGGATTTCATGCGACGCGCGACTATCTGGCAAAAGCCGGAACGCCAAAGAGCATGGAAGACCTGAACCACCACCGGATGGTCGGTTTTGATCGCAAGACGCCGTTCATCCGGGCGGCCATCCAGCGGATGCGTTCGCTCGATCCTGACATCCCCGATGTTGAGGAAATTTCCTTCGAAATACGCGCCGACAGCAACCTTGCACAACTTGCCATGATCCGCGCCAGCGCGGGCATCGGCGTCTGTCAGATTGGCTTGGCCCGCAAGGACCCGCGACTGGTTCAGGTTCTGCCGAACATCGATATCCCGCTCCATACCTGGGTCGCGATGCACGAAAACCTCAAGACCTCACCGCGATGCCGCGCCGTCTTCAGCGCCCTGGTCGAAGGCCTCAAGGGTCATCTCAAGGAAACCGATCCGGGCGCGCCACCGAAACGGCGCTAAGGCAGTGCCGCGTCGATACGAGGCAGCCCGCGATCCCCAACTGGAAGGGACCGGCGGAACGGAAAAGCGATCCTGGTTTGCTTAAAATCCACGGATCGCCCGTCAGAATGGTTCGGCCTGCTGCGTCGTCTTGTCCACCACCTCGGCTTCCGGGCGGTCGCCGCCCTGGCTGTATTCTTCATGCCAGTGGCCGCTCTCATCCTGATAGCTGATTTCCTCGTCATCGCCACCCACCTGCTGTTCGGCAGCGACGATGCGCGCAGCCTCGACGGCATCCGCATAGGTAGGAAATGTTTCGGAATAAGCGCCGTTCATGCGGTAGGCGAAGCCCCCGTCATGTTCGACGATTTCATACACCACTTTGGTCATGCATGTTCCTCCTGTTTCGGTAGGCGACATGGCAACCACAACCGCGCTTCAAGCATTGCACCCGATGGGGACACCGCGGCATGAGCAGCATGTCCTGCGACATCACTATCCTACCAAAAGCACTCAAGCGCAAATCCTGCTTGATCTGAGGGACGATACGTCACAGCCTAAGCAGATCCGGGGGAAGGGAAATCAATGGCGGGTTCTATTCTGAAACAGGAGCGTATGCTGCTTCTGGCGATACCGACGGCAATCGTCGCCTATCTGGTCGAACATGCAATCTTCGAAGCGGGAAAGACGGCGACGATCATCGCTGCCGTCGTGCTGATCGGGCTCATTGTTCTCGTCTCGATGCGGGTTGCCCATCACGCCGAAATCCTGGCCGCCAAGGTGGGCGACCCCTATGGCACCATGATCCTGACGCTGTCGGCGGTTGCGGTGGAAGTGCTGATCCTCGCCATCATCATGAGCGAATCCAGTTCACCCACGCTGGTGCGGGATACGATCTATTCCGCCGTGATGATCGACATCAACGGCATTCTTGGTCTCGCCGCGCTTCTTGGAGGCCTTCGCCACGGAGAACAGCCGTATAACGACGATTCCGGCAAGACCTATGGCGTGATGATCCTGACGGCGATGGGCATATCGATGATAGTGCCTGAGTTCATTCCTGAACAGAGCTGGCACATCTACTCGGTGTTCACAATCGTGGCGATGATTGCGCTTTATGCGCTGTTCCTCAAAATGCAGGTGGGCCCGCACAGCTATTTTTTCAGCTACACTTACCCTCGAAAGCCACATCCGGCCGGCCAGCCAGCAGGCAGCCATGTGGAAGAGGACGATGAAGGCAACGTACCACTCTCCATCGGCCTCATCATCGCCGGCGTGGTTCTGATCGGCGTACTGGCGGAATTCATGTCCGCCTTCCTGGGCGAAAGTCTTGAAGGCACCAGCGCACCGCCGGCGCTGATGGCCGTGGTGGTGGCGACGATCTCGGCATCGCCGGAAATCCTCACCGCGCTCAGGTCTGCCCTGCGCAACCGTATGCAGGCCGTGGTCAATATCGCCATGGGCGCATCGCTCTCGACGGTTATCCTGACCGTGCCCGTGATGGAGGGTATCGCGCTCTATACCGGCCAGCCCTTCATCATGGCGATGACGCCCGTTCAGACCGTCATGGTCTTCATCACGCTCATCGCCGCCGCCATCAACCTCAATGACGGTGAAACCAACGCGATTGAAGGAATGACGCATTTCATTCTCTTCGCCACCTTCATCATGCTGCTGTTCCTGGGGCTCTGACCGAAACGAAAAAAGCCCGGCATCGCTGCCGGGCTTTTTCAATCGAGGTTACAAACCGATCAGCGGCAATCGGCGCAGAAGCGCTGGATGCGCTTGCAGGCCTCTTCCAGCAACTCTTCCGAGGTGGCATAGGAAATGCGGAAGTTCGGGCCGAGACCGAAGGCCGAGCCCTGCACAACGGCAACGCCTTCGGCTTCAAGAAGCTCGGAGACGAAATCCGTATCCGTCTCGATGACCTTGCCCGACGGCGCGGTCTTGCCGATCAGGCCGGCGCAGGACGGGTAAACGTAGAACGCACCTTCCGGAGCCGGGCAGCTGATGCCCTTGGCCTGGTTGAGCATGGAGACGACCAGGTCACGGCGGCCTTCGAAGATTTTCTTGTTCGCCGGAATGAAATCCTGCGTGCCGTTCAAGGCTTCGACCGCGGCCCATTGTGCGATGGAGCTCGCGCCCGAGGTCTGCTGACCCTGGATCATGTCCATGGCCTTGATGAGCGGCAGCGGGCCGGCAGCGTAACCGATACGCCAGCCGGTCATGGCATAGGCCTTGGAAACGCCGTTCATCGTCAGCGTGCGGTCATAGAGCGAAGGCTCTACTTCCACCGGCGTGACGAATTTAAAGTCGCCATAGGTCAGGTGCTCATACATGTCATCCGTGAGGATCCATACATGCGGGTGCTTGACGAGCACATCGGTCAGCGCCTTCAACTCGTCGTGCGAATAGGCCGCGCCCGACGGGTTGGACGGCGAGTTGAACACGAACCACTTGGTCTTCGGCGTGATCGCCTTTTCCAGCGCTTCCGGCTTCAGCTTGAAATTGTCTTCCAGCGTCGCGTCGACGAATACCGGCGTACCGCCGCAGATCGAGACCATCTCGGGATAGCTGACCCAGTACGGCGCCGGGATAACGACTTCATCACCGGGGTTCAGCGTCGCCATAAAAGCGTTGAACAGGATCTGCTTGCCGCCGGTGCCGACAATCGTCTGCTCCGGCTTGTAGTCGAGGCCGTTTTCACGCTTGAACTTGTCGGCAATCGCCTTGCGCAGTTCCGGAATGCCGGAAACAGGCGTGTATTTCGTTTCACCGCGTTTAATCGCGTCAATGGCCGCTTCCTTGATATTGTCGGGCGTATCGAAATCCGGCTCGCCGGCGCCAAGGCTAATCACATCGCGGCCCTGCGCTTTAAGCTCGCGGGCTTTCTGGCTAACGGCGATGGTGGCGGATGGCTTTACGCGGGAGAGAATGTCGGCAAGGAAGGCCATTTTTAATCGGTCCTATTGGGGTTGACATCGCAGAGCTTGGAAATCTCGTCTGCTGCGGCAATTTCTATGTCGAAAGACGGGCCTAGTTTCAAGGCCAAAAGCCAGCCTATCCGCCGTGGGGGTACAATTTAAGCCTTCCTTAACCCGGAAGTAACGCTTGTTGAGCTACATTCGCGAGCCTAGGGGTCGTGTCTCTCTATAGCTGGTTGAAAAATGGCGCCCAAAAGCATCTTTTCCAGTCTTGTCCGCGAGGCCGATGGCACATGGTCCACCGCCTATAACAGCTTCAACCTCAAGTCCGCCCTGCAGCCCATATTCCGTCGCACATCAAGCGGCCCGCTGGACATCGATTCCTTCGAAGGTCTTGTGCGCCCCCACCGTAACGGCGAACCGGTAACACCAGGTGAATTTTTCTCGCTGGTGGCACCGGAAGACATCGAAAATATCGACAGCATCCTGCGGACCATCCACATTCTCAACACCGGCAGGCTCAGCCGCTCCCGCGCGCGCATCTTCGTCAATTTCCATCCCGGCCTGTTCCAGACGCCAGCCAAGATGCGGCAGGAAGTGGAGCGCATGCGCCTCGCAGCCCACGAGGCCGGCATGACGGCAGACCGTATCGTCTGCGAAATCTCCGAGAAGAAGGCCTCCGACACCCAGATGGTCGCAGATTTCGCCTACCACATGCACGATATCGGCTTTCGCGTGGCGCTCGATGACTACGGCGCCGGCGATACCGCCATCGAACGGGTAAAGCTCATCAAGCCGGACTATGTGAAATTCGAGGCGGGCTGGGTGCGCGACTTCATGCAGAATTCTGCGGGCGCCGCTCTCCTGCGCGTCATTGTCAGCCAGTTTCGGGAGGATGGGATAGAGCCGGTTTTCGAGGGGTTGGAAACCGGTTGGCAGGTGGAGCAATGTGAAGAACTCGGCGTTTTCCTAATGCAGGGCTACATTCTGGCAAAACCGGAACTTGCGCCCACCAGTTTCGACGCGCGCTTTCCCGAGCTGGGCAGCGCATATTTTTCTCCTGCCGCACGACTGGAGAAAGGCTCCGCGGCTTTTTTCCGTGAGGAGCGCACCTCTGACGCGCATCCCCTGCGCCAGACCCGGACATTCGGAAAACGCGGCCTCTGACGCCAATTCCGGTTCAAAAACGCCCCCGCCACAATATTGCCGCAATAAATGCCGCGGAACGCCAGAATTCGGTCTCCAAGCCGTCCATTTCGAAGCCTCTTTTGTCCTTTAAGAACAGGGACAAGAGGCGACAGCCATGTTTACCAACGACCGCACTTCCGTTGAAAGGTTAAGGGCACAGAGAACGCTGTTTTCCCTCTGGATGGCGGTCGCGGCTTTCCTTGTCATCATCACCATGGCAGCCGGCATCGCGACATCGGCCAATGCGGCTGCGCAAGCGGTGGACACCCTGCATACCTCCGCCATACCGCAGGTGGCTGCGACGACGAAGGCAGGTCCGCATATCCTGCTCATCGTCCTCTCGGCCGCGGCGTTCGTCGGCCTAGGCCTTGGCGGCCTGATGCTTACCCGGCGCAGCCTGAAGGACGAGGCCCGCCGTTATAGATAACGGCCCTCCCCTCGACTTGCGGCATCGGCATGTTGCTGCTAAAGCACCCGGGAAACAGTCGTCCGACACAGCTGGATGACACCTCACAAAATCCCCTGTTTGCCCGGCCGTGACGTCAATGATCTCCCGGCCCCGCATTGCTGGTGCCAATAATGACGCGAATTCAGGCCAATATGCTGCTTCTGCTCGCCGCAGCAATCTGGGGAGGCGGCTTTGTCGCACAATCCTCAGCCATGGCCTCGATTGGCCCTTTCTGGTTCGTTGGTTTGCGTTTCGCCATCGCCGCCATCGCCGTGCTGCCCTTCGCGCTCATGGAAACCCGGTCCCTGAAATCACCGCCCCGCCCGCGTCAGATCGGCAGCTTCATTCTCGTCGGTCTTGCGCTGTTCGGCGGCGCCACCACCCAGCAGGTCGGGCTGCTGACCACGACGGTCACCAATTCCAGCTTCCTGACCGGGCTCTATGTCATCTTCGTGCCCGTGATTGCCGTTCTGCTTTACCGCCGTCACCCCCACTGGGTCGTCTGGCCCTGCGCGCTGATGATGCTCGGTGGTATATTCCTCCTTTCCGGCGGCGCCTTCGAGACGCTGACGAAAGGGGATATTCTCAGCATCATCTGCGCTTTCTTCTGGGCGATCCAGATTACGCTCGCAGGGCGCTTCGTCTCCGAAAGCGGCCGGCCGCTTGCGCTCTCCTGCACACAATTCGCGGTTTGCTCCCTTCTTAGTTGCATGATCGGCGTTGTGTCCGAACCGATCAGCATGGTCGCCATCGAGGCGTCGATGGTAGAAATTCTCTATGTCGGCCTCGTTTCTTCCGGCCTCGCCTTTGTGCTTCAGGTGATTGCCCAGCGCTACACAACAGCGCCGCAGGCCGCGATTTTCCTGTCGTCGGAGGCGCTCTTCGGCGCCCTGCTGGCCTCGATTTTCCTCAAGGAAACCATTTCCGGTGCCGGCTATGTCGGCTGCCTGATCATTTTCATCGCCATCCTGATCGTGGAATTGGTACCGGAACTGACGCGCAAACGGCAAAAAACCGCGACAGAAGCGGCGTGACGCGAAAAGAACTGTTTTTTCTGTTTTCTCGGGAAATCGCGGTCACGCGTCCAAATTTTTGCCGGGAAAGCTCAGACCGACCGGCAATTATTTCATCAACTATCACTTATGCGAAAAAAATGTGCGGTTCCCACGCGCAACTCTACCGCAGGTTTTTTATCTGACAAAAAGCCCGTAAAAACTTTTGCTTGCCAATTTTCGATAAACGCAGCAATCTACTGCGGTTCGGGCAATTTGCGAGCATGGGAAGGCCTATAAATTTGCGCACTGGGGACGCTATAAACCTCGGGCGGTGGGACGAAAAACGTTGGATGAGAACGCCATTACTTCCCGCTGCGAAGGTCCATTTTCTCAATAGTCAAAAACTGCCTGCCAACGCCCACGCGGGGCAAAACTGTAATGCTGCCTGTAGCTGAACGCGGGCAGAGCGAAAAGGACCTGATGCATGGCCGAAACTGGCACCGTAAAATTCTTCAATACAGACAAAGGCTTCGGCTTCATCAAGCCAGACAATGGTGGCGCTGATATCTTTGTTCACATCTCTGCCGTACAGGCTTCCGGCCTGTCCGGACTTTCAGAAAATCAGAAAGTGAGCTTCGACACGGAACCGGATCGTCGCGGCAAAGGGCCGAAGGCAGTCAATCTGCAGATTGCTGGCTGACCCTAAAACGGCTTTCTTTTCTAGTTGAAGCCCGGCAGGAATGCCGGGTTTTTTTGTGCGCGCCGCAGGCCGCAGCCGTCCGGCGCTCACAGTCCCTTGAGATAGGGGTTGGTCAGCCGCTCCTCACCCAGCCGTCCGCCCGGGCCGTGGCCGCAGATGAAGCCGACATCGTCGCCAAGCGGCAGCAGCTTATCGCGAATGGACGCCATCAGCTGCTCGTGGTTTCCACCCGGCAGATCCGTGCGCCCCACCGACCCGGCAAACAGCACGTCGCCCACATGGGCGAAGTTCTGGTCGCGGTTGTAATAGATTACATGCCCGGGCGCGTGCCCCGGGCAATGATAGACCTCGAAGACGTGATCACCAAAGGAGACCTTGTCACCTTCCTTCAGCCATGAATCCGGCACGACGTTCTTCAGACCGCTGATGCCGTATTTCTGCGCCTGCACCTCAATTCTCTCCAGCAGGGGCCGGTCATCTTCATGCGGCCCGATCACCGGCAGGGAGAGTTTTTCGCGCAACTCATCCGCACCACCGGCATGGTCGAGATGGCCGTGCGTCAACCATATTTCCTTGAGCGTGATGCCGTTTTCAGCAACTACCTGAAGAATGACGTCCACATCCCCGCCAGGATCGACGACGACGCCTTCCTTGGTGTCCTGATCAAACAGGACGGTACAATTCTGCTCAAATGGCGTGACCGGAATAATCCCGGCCTGCAACTTTCCCATATCCCGTGTCTCCTGTCTGAAAGATCCGCCATCCTATAGCCCGCTACCGGTTACGGCACAATGGCGACAGGTCACCTTGTTCTCAGCGGCGAATTCACGAAGAAAATCCCTATTCCATACAGTCAGATAACACGAAGAGGCGGCTTGATGAGACATGATCTTCCCGAAAAATGTGGAACGCCCTGGGGATTGCGACGTTGTAGCACCAGTCTTGAAAGGAGTGAGACACATGGACAAGACGCTTAAAATGCTGATCGCTGGTGGCGCCTTCGCCTTGATGGCGGGCTATGCAAATGCCGCCATGGTCGCAACAACCGCCTCGGATATTTCTGTCCGGTCCGGCCCCGGTGACGACTATCCGGAAGTCGGCCTCGCCACGCGTGGCAGCAACGCCGTGCTGGACGGCTGCATGGAAGGTAGCAGCTGGTGTCGCATCGAGGTGAACGGTCTGCGCGGCTGGGCCCATGCCGATTACCTGAACGTGATGTATGAAGGTTCGCCCGTCATTCTCAAGGAACGCCGCACGGAACTCAGCGTGCCGGTCGTGACCTACGAAAAAACCTCGAGTGTCCAGGCTGAACCGAACCCCGGGGATCCGAATCTGGGCCGCGTCGGCGAAGTCGATCCGCCGCAGTCGGTCATCACCTATATTGACGAGCACCCTGCCGATACCATCACCTATGACGGTGACATTGCCGTTGGCAGCGTCCTGCCGGCCGATACCCGTCTGGTTGAAGTTCCAGATTATCAGTATCGGTATGTGAGGGTGAACGATGTACCTGTACTCGTAGAACCCTCGACACGTCGTATCGTCTACGTCTACCAGTAAGACGGCCATTACCACAGTAATGCTTGAGAGCGCGGAGTTTCCGCGCTCTTTTGTATTTGCGGTGAAGGTCGCGCAGGATTCCAGTTGCACCGGCACCCTCGCCATATTATCCACCGCAACAGAAAATGATCGCGGCATTCTCCCGAGCGGACGCATTTTCGGCTATGTTTACAGAATATTGGCGCATCGACGCCTGCAACATATGATCAGACAGCCGCAGAATATGAAGGAACCGCAGTGCCACCGCAATCGCTCAAAACCGCCGCCGCCAGACAGACACCGGCACTGCCGAAGGTTGACGACGGCAAGATTGACTTCGACACGATCGAAGCGCTGTTTTTCGCCTATCGCGATTTCGTCTCCGATCCCGACGTCATCCTGTCGAAACTTGATTATGGGCGCGCGCATCACCGGGTGGTCTATTTTGTCAGCCGGCAGCCGGGCATGACCGTGGCGGATCTCCTCGATACGCTGCAGATAACCAAACAGAGCCTCGCCCGAGTGTTGAAGCAATTGATCGACGACGGTTACATCCGCCAGATGGCAGGTCCTGAAGACCGCCGCCAGCGCCGGCTCTATCCGACGCTGACAGGCCGCGAACTGGCGTTGGCGCTCAGCGAACCACAATCACGTCGCATCGACCGCGCGCTGGAAGGCCTCGGTCCCGATGCGCGCACCTGCGTGCGCAAATTTCTGGCGCAGATGCGCAGCCCGGCGACGATGACCAGCGTGGAGGATGAGTGACGATGGCGCAAGCTCCGGCAAAACGTCCACCGGCGGACGACGATGCGGCTCATCTCCTGATCGTCGACGATGACGCCCGCATCCGCGATCTCCTGCAGCGTTTTCTTGGCGACAAGGGATATCGCATCTCCGTTGCGGCCGATGCAGCAGAAGCCCGCCGCAAGATGGTGGGCATCCGTTTCGATCTGCTGATCCTCGACGTGATGATGCCCGGAGAGAACGGGCTTTCGCTGACCCGCTCGCTGAACGAAGATAAATCCGTGCCGGTCATTCTTCTGACCGCCCGCTCGGAAGCGGATTCACGTATTGCCGGGCTGGAAGCGGGAGCGGACGATTATCTCGCCAAGCCTTTTGATCCGCGCGAACTGGTCCTGCGCATCAACAATATTCTGCGGCGCAACACCTCCCCGGACACGCCGAAGATCGAACAGATCATGTTCGGCCCCTACAGCTTCTCCATTCCCAGAAGGGAACTGCGGCGCGGTCCGGAAACGATCCGCCTGACAGATCGTGAACAGGAGATCATGCTGCTTTTTGCGCTACGCGCCGGCGATACCATTCCACGGCACGAGCTGGTGGAAGCGGAGTCGGAAGTGGGCGAAAGAACGATCGACGTGCAGATCAACCGTCTTCGCCGCAAGATCGAAGACGACCCTGCCAACCCGGTCTATCTGCAAACGGTGCGTGGCATCGGTTACCGCCTCAGCGTGGACTGACGAGCACCCAACGAAGGGCGAACGCACGACCATGGCGAGCCTCGATTTTCTCGACACGTTTAAAAAAAGCGCCGTCGCAAAGACCTGGCGCTCCATCGGCAGATGGCTGCGACACTGGCTGCCCACCGGGCTTTACACCCGTTCGCTCCTCATCATCATCCTGCCGATGATCCTGCTACAGGCCGTGGTCGCGGCCGTCTTCATGGAGCGCCACTGGCAGCTGGTGACCGAACGCCTTTCGGCAGCGGTGACCCGAGATATCGCCGCGATCATCGAACTTCTACAGACAGACCCCGAAGAGGATGACTATCAGCGGGTCATCCGTATCGCCCGCGACAAGCTGGGTCTCAGCGTCTATATCGAGCCCAAGACGGATCTGCCGGCGCCACGGCCGGAGCCGCTGTTCTCGATTCTCGATACCATCCTCGCAAACCAGCTCAGCCAACAGATCGGCAGGCCCTTCTGGATCGATACCTATGGCAACGGCTCACTGGTGGAAATCCGTGTCCAGCTGGATGACAAGACGCTCCGCGTCTTCACCAGCAGAAGCGCGGCCTATGCCTCCAACACCCACATCTTCCTTGTCTGGATGGTTGGCGCATCGCTGGTGCTCATTGCCATTTCGATCCTCTTCCTGCGCGGCCAGATCAAGCCGATAGAAGCGCTTGCCAAGGCGGCGGAGAATTTCGGCAAGGGCCAGAAGGTCAGCGCCTATTCTCCCCGCGGCGCGGATGAAGTACGCCGGGCGGGCCTTGCCTTCATCCTGATGCGGGAGCGCATTGAACGGCAGATGGAGCAGCGCACCGCCATGCTGAACGGTGTCAGCCACGACCTGCGCACCATCCTCACCCGGTTCAAGCTGCAGCTGGCGCTCGCCGGCGACAATCCGGATCTCGAGGGCCTCGACAAGGATGTGGAAGACATGCAGTCGATGCTGGAAGCCTATCTGACCTTTGCCCGTACCGATGTGGAAGAGGATGTCGGCACGCTGGAGCTTCCTGCACTTCTCGAAAAAATCGGCCATGATTTCGAACTGCACGGCAAGAAATTCAGCTACGAACTCTATAATATCGAGAGGATCATCGCGCGGCCGAACGCACTTTCACGGCTCGTCGCCAATCTCGCCGAAAATGCCCGGCGTTACGCCAGCAACCTCCACGTCGATATCCGCAAGGCGCCACGCTCCATTATCATGACCTTTGACGATGACGGTCCGGGCATTCCGGAGAACTCACGCGAGGATGTATTCAAGCCGTTTTTCCGACTGGACGAGGCGCGCAACCTCAATGCCTCGGGCACCGGCCTTGGCCTTTCCATCGTCCGCGACATCGCCCGCAGCCATGGCGGCGACGTGTCGCTGGATAAAAGCCCGATGGGCGGATTGAGGGTTATCGTCAAAATCCCGGCTTGACGGCAGGCCGCCAATCAGCACATTTTCTCGCCGTTTGGCACCGGCCTTTCAACCGCAGCCAGTACGATATCTCCATTGGCGTCGGCAAAGCCAAGCGTCAGGACCTCGGAGCGGAACGGCCCGATCTGTCGCGGCGGAAAATTCACCACGCCCAGAACCTGCCGGCCGATAAGGCTTTCCGGCGTATAGTGCACCGTGATCTGCGCCGAGGACTTCTTGATGCCGATCTCCGGCCCGAAATCGATCTTCACCTTGATTGCCGGTTTGCGCGCCTCGGGAAAAGGCTCGGCTTCCACGATCGTACCGACGCGGATATCCACCTTCTCGAAATCGGCATAGGAAATTTCGCCGTTCATCGCCCGCCTCCTCAGCCCGCCAGTTCTTCAGCGCGGGTCTTGGCAGCGGCGACCGCCCTGTCGAACAGGGGCTGCATGCCGTCTTCGGCCATCAGCACGGAAAGTGCGGCAGCCGTGGTGCCGCCCGGCGAAGTCACATTCTGGCGCAGGCGCGCCGCCTCGTCGGAGGACTGGTGCAGAAGCTCGCCGGCGCCAGCCACGGTTTCACGCGCCAGACGCATGGCCACATCCGCCGGCAGACCGGCCTTACGGCCGGCTTCAGCCATGCATTCCACGAGATAAAAGACATAGGCTGGCCCGCTGCCCGAAACCGCGGTCACGGCATCGATATCGCTTTCGGCATCCACCCATTCGACCGGACCGCTGACCTTCAGCAATCCGTCCACCACGGCTTTAAGCTCGGGCGTCACAAGTTCATTTGCATATGCGCCGGTAACACCACGGCCCACCATCGCTGGCGTATTGGGCATGGCGCGCACCGCGGCAATCGCACCGAAATGCGAAACGAAGGTGGCAATGGTGGTGCCCGCCGCGATGGAGACGACGACCGTTTCCGGGCCCAGCAGGGGCTTCAGCGAAGGCAGCACTGCTTCCATCATCTGCGGTTTCACCGCCACGAAAAGAATGCCGGCCTTGACGCCTTCAGGCGCGCTTTCGCTATGGGCCGCACCCGCTTCCGTAATCGTTGTGCGCATGGCGTCGGAGGGCCGCGGGTCAACGACAATGACCTGCGATCCCGGCACGCCCTTTTTCAGCCAGCCAGACAGCATGGCGCCGCCCATATTGCCGGCGCCCACTAGGACGAGCGGCCCGGAAGCCTTGTACACCATGTTACGCTTCTCCAACGGTCTCGAACATGACCGCTTCGATTGCACTTTTCGCATCCAGACCCGACCAGACGACGAACTGGAATGCCTGATAATATTGCTCGCAGGCCTCCAGCGCGCTGGAGAGCAGCACTTCCACCTGCTGGTTGTTCGGCTCGGCACCGCCTGACAGAAGCAGCGACTGGCGGAAGATCACGACATCTTCCTGCCGCCACAGATCGAAATGCCCCATCAGCACCTGACCGTTGACCTGCGACAGCAGGCAAATGACTTCGTTGACACGGTGATCGGGCACCTTGATGTCAAAGGCGCAGGCAAGATGCAGCGCTTCGAAATCTTCCATCCACGCAAATGAAACGTGATAATCGGCCCAGTGGCCCGCCACAGTCATGGCGATCTCGTCCTCGCCCGAACGCTCGAACGACCAGTCATTCGAGGCAGCGACAATCTCGATCATATCGACGGGATTGGACTGACGCTCAATTTCAAATTCTATCAGACTCATGCGGCACCTTCTCAGCCGGTCGGAATGTCGTGTTTTGAACGCCGGGCACAAAACGCACATACAAACCGGGATAAACATTTGAGACGATTGCCCGACACCACCAGAATAACGCATTCACCCTGTCTGGAGCTTACCGGTCTTTTCGAATCATCATTTAAAATCAGTGTATAATGGCCGAGTCCCGCTGCCACCCCTCGCTCGCCATTTTTGCTTTTTGAGCAGTGGATATCTTCTCCCCCATCACCTCAGGCGAGAGTCTTAAGCGACTCTGCCGATTGTGTTTTTTGGAAGTGTCCACAGGCCCAAAAAATTCGCGTCTGAGCACGACTTTCGGCAACCGGAGACCAAGTCGGCCAGAGAGAGCCGAAAAACAAAAAGCCCCGGAATCGCCTGCGATCCGGGGCTTCTGAGAAAAGTGATGAAGAATCAGTCCTTCGTGGCCGAAAGCTTTGCTTCGAGAGCCTCGATCCGGGCGCGCAGGGCGTCATTTTCATCCCGCGCCTGGATAGCCATCTCCCGCACGACGTCGAATTCCTCGCGCCGGACGACATCCAGACTGTTCAGCCAGCGATCGGCCTGTGCGTGGAACGCAGCCTCGGCTTCCTTGCGCACGCCCTGGGCCGCGCCGGCCGCATCCGTCATCAGCTTGGCGAATTCATCCAGAAAACGATTGGTGCCTGTCGTGCTCATGGCGCTCATCCTTCGTCGGTTCAGGGGCATCATCTTGCCCGCTGTTGATAGCATTCAGGTAGGCACTCCACCGTCGCCTTGCAAGCGAAATCGAAAAATCCCAAGAGCTTGCGTCACCTTTGGTATGTTGAGCCATAGCTTAAAGAATCACCTTGACCGCCGCCACCGCAATCGCCATTTTCCTTGGCGTCAAAGAACCGGTGAGCATCATCGCCCGGTCCTTTGAGACAATGGATGATCCGTTGTCCGCCCAGCAACGATGACGGAATATATACGGATTGATAGCCGCTCCCACTTCACTCGCCATCATGCCCTTCCCGAACATCGACCCGATAGCGTTGTCCATCGGTCCTCTGGCGATCCACTGGTACGGCATCGCCTATGTTGTGGGGATCATGCTCGGCTGGCTTTACGCCCGCCGCCTCGCTCGCACGGATCGCCTGTGGCCTAACGACGCCTCACCCATCTCGGCGCAGCATCTTGACGATTTCATCCTGTGGGCTGCTGGCGGCATCGTGCTCGGCGGACGCATCGGCTACATCCTGTTTTACGATCTCGCTGCGGTCGCCGCCAATCCCATCAGAGCCATCGAAATATGGAATGGCGGCATGTCGTTCCATGGCGGCCTGATCGGCACGACGATCGCCATGCTTCTTTTCGCCCGCAAGAACGGCATTCCTGTCTGGAGCATGTTCGATATCGTCGCGGCCGTAGCGCCCATCGGGCTGCTGTTCGGGCGCATTGCCAATTTCATCAATGGCGAATTGTGGGGCCGCATTGCCGATGTGCCATGGGCGGTCGTCTTTCCCACAGGCGGCCCTTTCGCGCGCCATCCGAGCCAGCTTTATGAGGCTGGCCTCGAAGGCCTCGTGTTGGCCATCGTTCTGGCCATCGCCATTTACGCCTTCAAGGCTCTGAAGCGGCCCGGCACCGTCACTGGCATCTTCGTCTGCGGTTATGCGCTGTCACGCATCTTCGTGGAATTCTTTCGCGAACCGGACGCGCAGATCGGTTACCTCGCCGGCAACTGGCTGACCATGGGCATGGTTCTGTCCACTCCAATGTTCCTTCTGGGCCTCTGGGCCGTCCTGCGCGCGCGCCGCGCGACAAAAGTCGCCTAAAGCGGTATGGCCAGCCATGACCACACCGCTCGCGCAACGCATCAAATCACTTATCCGGCTCAACGGTCCGCTTAGCGTAACCGACTTCTTTTCACTTTGCCTCGCCGATCCGGAACATGGCTATTACAAGAGCCGCGAACCCTTCGGCCGTTCGGGTGATTTCATCACCGCCCCGGAGGTGAGCCAGCTTTTCGGTGAAATGCTTGGTGTTTTCGTGGTTCATGCGTGGCAGAGGCACGGTGCACCCGCTGAAACCCGGCTGGTGGAAATCGGCCCCGGCCGCGGCACCATGATGGCGGACATGCTGCGCGTCATCCGCCGCATCGCGCCGCCGCTCTATGAGACGATGCGGGTGCATCTGGTGGAGACAAGCCCCCGCCTTTCCGCCATCCAGAAGGAAACGCTGGCCGAACATGCGGGTCGACTGGCATGGCATGACAGTTTCGACGATGTGCCTGATGGTTTCCTGCTGCTTGTCGCCAACGAACTTTTCGACGCCATTCCGATCCGGCAATTCGTCAGGACGCCGCAGGGTTTCCGCGAACGCGTGGTCAGCCTCGATGCCAATGGCGACCTCGTCTTCTCCACGGGTCTTGCCAGCATAGACCCGGCGCTGCTTCCGCCGCAGCCCGAACGGCAGCCGCTTGGCACGATATTCGAGATTTCGCCTGCCCGGGAAGCGGTGATGACCGCAATCTGCCAGCGCCTGTCCGCCCATGGCGGCACCGCGCTCGCCATTGATTACGGCCATCTGGTTGCCGGCTATGGCGACACGCTGCAGGCCATGCGCAACCATGCCTTCGATCCGCCGCTCGCCCATCCAGGCGAAGCCGATCTGACCAGCCATGTCGATTTCGAAAGTCTTGTGAAAACGGCCGAGGCGACCGGTGTTCACGTTAACGGCACCCTGAGACAGGGCGATTTCCTCTACGGCCTCGGCCTCAAGGAACGGGCCGGCGCGCTCGCCGCCAAGGCAACCGCGGACCAGACCCTCGCCATCGCCGAAGCCGTCAACCGCCTCGCCGGCGAAGGCGCCGGCAAGATGGGGGAACTTTTCAAAGTCATCGCCGTTTCCAGTCCCGCGCTCCATCTTCTGCCGTTTCGTGCGGTGGATTGACAGCGTAATAACCTCTGGGCCAACATCGTCGCGACACACGAAGCAGGCACACTGCATCACACACGCCGCGCAACGCCGCGGCAACAGGAAACATCTCGCTTGACCCTGCTCCACTGGGCTACAGCGAAATTCTCCAAGGAACTCCCGCACCATGCAGAACGTAACGCTGCCGCTCCCCATCCAGAGTCCCCTCCTCGCCGCCTTCGATAAAAATCGCATCCGCCATGGCTTTTTCACCCGGCAGGGCGGCGTTTCCGATGGTCTTTATCAAGGCCTCAATGTCGGGCTCGGATCTGATGACGAGCCGGAACGGGTGCAGGAAAACCGCCGCCGCGTAACCCAATGGTTCGGCCTTGCCCCAGACCGCCTCGCCACGGTCCATCAGGTCCACTCCCCCGAGGTTGTCGTGGTTGACGGAACCTATGACGGCAGCCGTCCGCAGGCAGATGCGATGGTGACAGCGACACCCGGTTTCGTCCTCGGCGTGTTGAGCGCCGATTGCGGCCCCATCCTGTTCGCCGATGCGGAAGCGGGCGTCGTGGGTGCCGCCCATGCCGGCTGGAAGGGTGCTTTGTTCGGCGTGCTGGAAAACACGATCGAGGCGATGACGAAGCTCGGGGCCAACCGCGATCGTATTGCTGCCTCGCTCGGCCCCTCCATCAGCCAGGACAATTATGAGGTCGGGCCGGAATATGTCGCGCGTTTCACCGATATCGAGCCCGCTTACGCGGATTATTTCTCCAGGGCGGAGAAAGAGGGCCACGCCTTGTTCGATCTCAAGCAGTTCACCATCGACCGCCTGACCAAAGCCGGTGTGAAGGCGGAAAATCTTGGTCTCTGCACCTACCCGGACGAAGAACGCTTCTATTCCTACCGCCGCACCACCCACCGCGCCGAACCCGATTACGGCCGGCAGATTTCCGCAATCGCAATTCTGGAGGACTAAGATGGCCCTGCATTTCGAGCTTTCGGAATTCGATGCCCGCCGCGAGCGGCTGCTCGCGAAAATGGCCGAGGAGAAGCTGGATGCGCTGCTGCTTTTCGCCCAGGAAAGCATGTACTGGCTGACCGGCTACGATACTTTCGGCTACTGCTTCTTCCAGACGCTGGTGGTGAAATCGGATGGCTCCATGACGCTGCTGACACGCTCGGCCGATCTGCGTCAGGCCCGCAATACTTCGATCATCGAGAACGTCCTCCTCTGGGTCGATCGACCCAATGCCGACCCGACGCTCGATCTCAAAAATCTGCTGAGCGATCTCGACCTTCTGGGCGCAAAGATCGGCGTGGAATATGACACCCACGGCATGACCGGCCGTGTCGCCCGCCTGCTGGATAACCAGCTTGCGAGCTTCGGCCAGATGGTCGATGCGTCGTATCTCGTCAGCACCCTCAGGCTCGTCAAAAGTCCCGCCGAAATCGCCTATGCCCGCAAGGCTGGCCAGCTGGCCGATGATGCTCTCGATGCCGCATTGCTGCTCATCAAGCCCGGCGCGGACGAAGCCGCCATTCTTGCGGCAATGCAGGGTGCGGTGCTCGCGGGCGGCGGCGACTACCCCGCCAATGAATTCATCATCGGCTCAGGCGCGGATGCGCTTCTCTGCCGCTACAAGGCAGGCCGTCGTATCCTCGACAGCAAGGATCAGTTGACACTGGAATGGGCCGGCGTCAGCGCCCATTACCATGCCGCCATGATGCGCACGGTGGTGATCGGCGAACAGGATTTCCGCCAGAAGGAGCTTTACAGCGCCTGCCTGCAAAATCTGACCGCGATCGAGGAGGTACTGCGCCCCGGGCACACATTCGGCGACGTCTTCGATGTGCATGCCCGCGTCATGGACGAGCGCGGCCTCACCCGCCATCGGCTGAACTCCTGCGGTTATTCGCTGGGCGCGCGCTTCTCCCCGTCCTGGATGGAGCATCAGATGTTCCACTCCGGCAATCCGCAGGAGATCACCGCTGACATGACGCTCTTTGTGCATATGATCGTGATGGATTCCGATTCCGGCACGGCCATGACGCTCGGCCAGACATATCTGACCACGGACGGCGCGCCGGAGCCACTGTCGCGTCACAGCCTCGATCTTCTCACAGCTTAAATCGCCCCCGGGTTTGACACAGCGGGAAAACCGCCCTTACATTGCGCCACCTTGGGCAAGAAGGAGCGGAACATGAGAGGGAAAATCGCATGAGCCGGTTGGGGGTTGCCCTCATTGTTCCGGCTTTGGCACTGATCCTGTCCGGCTGCAACACCACGGAAGCGCTGACGCCACAGGTGGATGTTGGCCACAACGCATCACAGTCGACGCCGGTAACACAGGGTGATCTCGACCAGATGGCGGCAGCCGCCGACCGCGCACCCGCAGGCGGGCCGGCAATCGCATCGTCCGTCCCTGCCTATGCACCCCAGAACTCCCTGCAGGCACAGGCACAGGCGCTCTCCAATGGCAGCCAGTACGGGGAACCGCTCCGTCAGAACCAGACCGCGGCCGCGGCCCCCGCCGTCACGCAACAACCGCCGTCACAGCAGACGGCTTCCCTTGCACCTGCCACCGCCGCGAATTCCATCCGCTTCCTGCCCATCATCGGCGCACCGGTACAGGCGGTGACACCGCTATCCCGCCAACTGGGGGCCGAAGCGCGGGCCAAGGGGCTGACAATCCGCGCATCCAACGACAATTCCGCCGAAAATATTCTGAAGGGATATTTTTCCGCCTTTGCCGATGGCGGCAAGGTCAATGTCGTATACGTGTGGGACATTCTCGACGCCAATGGCGTGCGGCTGCACCGCCTGCAGGGGCAGGAGGCAGTGACCGCGCGAGGCAGTGATCCATGGGCCGCCGTGACCGACAAAGTCATGCAGGACATCGCTGCAAAAACACTCAACGACTACACGTCATGGAAGCAGTCTCAAAGCGGATGAGGTGAAACGACGGGAGAAGTCACAGAGATTTCACGAAAATCATTGCGAAAGCGCGGAGTCCTCTTGCAATCGGAAGCAACAGCGCTATTAAGGCGCGCATGGCAACAAGGCGTATCCGGCAAAGGCTTTTCAGCCGGATGTTCCTCCCCTTGAACGACGCTTGGTTACGGCGGATTGAGCCCCGTGGCGCAAGGCGATGGCATGGAAACAGGCGGCCGCAATGAAGGTTTTCGCAGGCAATTCGAACCGGCACCTTGCCGAAGCGATCTGCAAGTATCTTAATGTTCCTCTCGGAAATGCCACTGTAAAGCGGTTTGCTGACCAGGAAATATTCGTAGAAATCAGCGAGAACGTGCGCGGCGAGGACGTCTTTATCGTCCAGTCCACCTCCTTCCCGGCAAATGATCATCTGATGGAACTGCTCATCATGATCGATGCCATGCGCCGCTCCTCGGCCAAACGAATTACCGCGGTGCTTCCCTATTTCGGTTACGCCCGCCAGGACCGCAAAGCCGGCCCCCGCACTCCGATTTCCGCCAAGCTCGTTGCCAATCTCATTACCGAAGCCGGCGCCGACCGCGTTCTCACCCTCGATCTTCATGCCGGACAGATCCAGGGCTTTTTCGATATCCCCACCGACAATCTCTTTGCAGCACCGATTCTCGCCCGCGACGTGAAGGATCACTACGACACCAACAATGTCATGGTCGTTTCGCCTGACGTCGGCGGCGTGGTTCGCGCCCGTGCGCTGGCAAAGCGCCTCGACTGTCTTCTGGCCATCGTCGACAAGCGCCGTGACCGTCCCGGCGAATCCGAAGTCATGAACGTCATCGGCGATGTCTCCGGCAAGGACTGCATCCTCATTGACGACATCGTCGATTCCGGCGGCACGCTCTGCAACGCCGCTGAAGCCCTGCTGAAAAAGGGCGCGACCAGCGTTACTGCCTATATCACCCATGGCGTACTGTCCGGCGGCGCGGTGGCCCGCGTGGCCTCTTCCAAGCTGCGCGAACTCGTCATCACCGACAGCATCCAGCCGACCACCGGTGTCCAGTCCGCGCATAATATCCGCGTGGTGAGCACCGCCGGCCTGCTCGGCGAAGCAATCAACCGGACCGCGCAGGAACAGTCGGTTTCCGGCCTGTTCGACTGAATAAATTCAGCAATCACGCTGAGGGTTGCCTACGTCTGCCGGTTTTTCCGGCATGCGCTTGAGCCGAAGTGGGCGCATATTCACTCAACGTGATCCTCGGCCTTGTGCCGAGGAGCTAACCACGTCGATAAGATCAAGGCGCGCGGGCAATAGGGACAACCCCTAGGATGAGTCGGAACCGTCTTGCCGCTCGCTCCCACCCCAGCGATGCTGCACCTCGAACTCCCAACTAAGACGACGCCGCACCCGTGTCCGGGGGCCGTTGGAGACGGGTGGCTGCAGCCCTGATTTTCGGCCACCAGCCCCGAACGCGGGTAAGTATGGCGTGGCGGCCATTGCGCCAAAGGCTGATCGTATCGGCCGAGATGGCAGCACCGCTGAAGAGGTGACGGTGGTGGCTTATCGCCAGCACCCGGTACAGAAACAGTGTCGTCAGGGCCGAAAATAGGATGGACATCACCACATCGCTGAGGAAATGCCCGCCGGCCGCGATGCGAAGACCGGACATGAGAATGATTGCCCCGGCGGCAAAGGCTCCCACCACCCATCGCCGATAGGGCCGCAGGCGCGGCCAGACAAGCACACAGAGGGGCAGGAAAAAACTCGCGATCAGCGCGGTTTCACCCGAAGAAAACGAACAGTTCGAATAGCATTGAGTGCTGAACTGAAAAGGTGGCGTGAAAAGCTGATGCCCGCCAAATTCGGTAACGCTGAACGGACGCGCGCGACCGATCATGGCCTTCAGCACGCCGTTGACCAGCAGCCCGGCACAGAGGATCACGGGGCCACAAAGGAACGCCCAGACTCGCCAGCCGGTTCGCTGCGAAGTGCCGAGCCGGAGATTGCCGACAAGGACCAGGAAAGTCAGAAGCGCGGCGAGCTCGACACCTTCCCGCAACGTGTCGCGCAGCCATTCGGGAAACGGCTCCCGGCCAGGCCATGGCTGGCCCACCGGCGAGAAAAACAAGGCGGAAAAGCGCAGATCTATAGAGGGAAAGGTCGCAAACAGGATCACCAGCGCAAGCGTTGCGAACGTAACCCAGATGGTGATCCGCATATGCGAGACATCATTGTCCATTGGCGCTCTCCGGGATGCACTGTGGTGGCAGGCGCCACAGCCCGATTTCCCTGCCCTCGACAAAGCCCGGGCCGGCGGTCCAGTGCGCCACCGGCGCCTCGCCTGCAAGACACGCCGGCAAGCCATCGGCACTTGCCAGAAACAGCGGATTTTTCGCTTCGCCCGGCTTCAATGGATAAAGAAGGGCATAATGGCTGGACGGCACGCCGGTTTCCGGAAGCGCACGCGTCAACATCTGTTTCTCGTCCCGCAACTGGTAAAAGAGCTCGGCCAATATCGAACGATCATTGGCGACAATAGCGTCCGCACCTGCTTCACGCGCCCGCGACAGGCCGGTCGACACCAACTCGGAGCTTCCAAGATAACGTGCCATCGCCAGTTTACCGTTCGGCAGGCGCAGGCCCGTTCCCACTATCGTCATCAGCGGCAGCGCGATTGCGACGATGCCGCCGAGGACCAGTGTGGATACGATGAGCCAACGTCGCGATGCCAGGATCGGCACCGCCAGCAGTACGCCTGCCGCATAAGCTCCCACCGCCCAATTGGCGAGTGCCCGCGACATGAGACCCTGTGCCGTGATCAAAAGCACGATCGGTACGGAAAGAGCGACGAGCGCCCGTGCTTCACCGGTTTTTGCGCGGATTGTCGCAACAATCATGCCGACGAAGACGTATGGCCCAACCACACCTGCCTGGGAAAAGAAGAATTCAAGCGCGGAGCCGATCTTGAGTTGGACACCGTGCCAGTTGGCATTGTCGGCGGTGTGGCGTGCAGTCATGAAATCATGGGCCGCATTCCACCACAGATTGGGCGCGATGACGGCAACGCAGACGAGCGCAGCAATGGCCGCGTCACGCAGCCGGATCCGCCATGCTTCGCAAAGCCAGCCGGCGGCGATGAAGCACGGCAGAAAATAGATCATCGCATATTTCGACATCAGCCCGAGGCCGAAACAGAGACCCAGAGCGATGCTCCAACCCAACGCCGCCCTGCCCTCGCTGCGGGCGAGCGCAAGCTTGCGCACGGATATCATCGACAGCACGATGAACAGCATCATCGGCGTATCGGTCGAGATCAGCAGGCTGCCGAGCGTCACGGCTGGCAAGGTCAGATAGATCACTGCCGCAAGCGAGGCCAGCCTGACATCATAGATCATGCGGCCGAGCACAAAAATGGCCGCCGCCGCAACGCCATGCACGACGGGTGCGGCGAGCCGCACCTGAAACGTGCCCTCCCCGCCGCCCAGAATGGTGGCCGCGCGAATAAGCCAGCCGATGAGCGGTGGCTTGGAATAGGCGCCGAGCGCCATTTCGCGACCCCACAGCCAGTATTGCGCCTCATCGACAAAAAGGTCGGTGCGGTTGAAGGCGAGCCCGAGGACGCGCAGGGCAGTTACGAGGACAATCGCCGAAAACGCGAATGTCAGCCATTGGCGCTCAACGCCTGCCCGCGCATAAGGCAGGGTCGCCGCCTCATGCATGCTGGCGGCGTTCTGCATGGATCAACCAGAGATTTCGAGCATAGATAAAGAGGCCGGATGCCTGCCCGAGAACAAAGACCGGATCGCGCCGCCACAGTGCATAGGAGAGCAGCACCACACCGCCAAGAATCGAAAAATACCAGAAAGCCACCGGCATGACCGACCGGTTGGCCCGTTCCGATGAAATCCATTGAACCAGAAAACGCATGGTGAACAGCATCTGGCCCATGAAACCGGTCAAGACCCATACGAATTCTTCCCAGCTGTTCACATGCAGCATGGACCATAAAGCCGGTACGTTCACGGCAATGTCTCCGTTATGAAAGTTTCAGCCCAGCTTGACCGCTTGCGCCGGCGCAAAAGCCATGCGACGCCGATCAGATCGTGGATGCCCACCAGCGCCCGGTCGATATTGGTATAATGGGAATTTCCATGCAGCCGTGCCCGGTGCGTGACGTCGACATGGGCGACCTGCCAGCCGTCACGATTGAACAGCGCCGGGAAGTAGCGGTGGTGATGGTCGAAATAGGGCAAAGCGAGGTAGGCGTCGCGGCGAAAGGCCTTGAGGCCGCAGCCGGTATCGCGCGTGCCATCCTTCAAAATTCGCGCCCGAAGCCCGTTGGCAAAGCGGGAGGAAAGGCGTTTTCCCAGCGTGTCGCGCCGGCCGACGCGCTGGCCGGCCACCAGCCCAAGCCGGCGAGGTGCATTGGTGGACAGAAGCGGTGCAAGAAGTGCCGGCAGATTATCCGGCGGATTCTGGCCGTCGCCGTCCAGCATACATACGATAGGCGCGCGCGCCGCCTGCACTCCGCTGTGGATCGCAGCCGATTGACCGCCCTGGCGGTCGTGCCGCACCAGCCGCAACATGCTGTAACGGGCAGCGAGCGCCAGAACCGCTTCCGCCGTGCGGTCAGAAGAAGCGTCATCCACCACAACGATCTCGAAGCGGCCGACCGGCGCACAGGCGCTCACGATCTCTGCCACCAGCGTTTCAACGCTCGCTTCTTCATTGTGCATGGGCACGACAACGGCAAAATCCGGGGCAGATCGCAAATTGGCTCCGTCACATCCGTCTGCGCGGGTTCCGCAAACATCATCGATTGTGGCGAGAGAAGGAGCGTGAAAAGCTTGCATGAACATGAACAGCCGTTGATCTTCGCTGGATATGCGCCCGTTCTGTTGCAGTTTTATTACGTGGTGCCTATCGGCGCGGCTCTTCGATTTTTTCACGCCATGCGGGAAATTATCCTACAATTCCCTGTCTTTTAACGCGACCGTAAACAATTTTTGCAACGGTACGGCCACGTTTTTTGGGGGGAGGAAAACAGGATGCCGGGTGGAAATCCGACTGCTGTCAAAGCTAAATCATTGTCAATCAAAGCCAAATTTGCCGCGCTGGTTACCGGTGCGACACTGGTTTCCTGCCTGTCGGTGGGGCTGCTGTCCTACGAGATGGGTAAATCGGGGCTGATCGACGCCAGCAAGATCAGGCTCGAAACGGTTGCAGGCAACCAGTCCAAGCAGCTTGATGCCTATACGTTGCGCGTCGAACAGAGCATTTCCGAACTGTCGCAGAACGCCGCGGTGGCCCAGGCGCTCGAAACGATGACCACCGTTGTCCCAACGGAAAAGGACGCCATCATCCAGGCTTTCCGCCGAGAGGGCGTCTCCGAAGAGGAGCGCGCCTCCTTCAACGGCGAAGGGTTGCGGCTGCTCTACGCCATTCGTCATGCGACCATCAACGCCGCCATTGCCAGCGTCTGGCGTAATACCCGCGTCAGCGATATCTACGTGATCGACAAGAACGGCCTGATTATCTATTCCGTGACCAAGGGAAAGAACTTCCTGACCAATGTAACGGAACCGGAGAACGCCGCGATCAAGGAGCTGTTCGACCGCATCGAAGCCGGCAAGGACGGCGTCGTCAGCACCACGGGCTTCAGCGATGGCGAGAATAATTCGGCCATGATCGGCATGCCGCTCGCCGTCTCCAACTGGGGTCAGCTCCAGCGCAAGGGTGCCGTTATCATGCGCATCGCCGCCGATCGCATCGGCGCGGTGGTGACGCCCGAGGAAACCGGCAAGACCATCGACGACGCCGTTCTCCTGAGCTCCGACGGGAAACTCAGGGCTGGCGTCCTCTCGGGCGGTGCGGATGCTGCCGTTTCCGAAAGTCTCGCTGCCCTTTCCAACGTAAACGACGCCGGAACGGTCATGGCGCAGACACCTGCGGGCAATATCTTCTATGCCTATCGTCCGGTCGCCGTCTTCGGACAGAAACATCTTCTTGCCATCGGCCAACAGGAAAGCAAGGTTCTCGCCGCTGCCAACGATCTCGCCTTCTGGGCAGCGGTCGCAACGCTGGCCGTACTCGCAATAATGACGCTGATCGGGATTTTCGTTTCCGCGAGCCTGACCAAGCCGTTGACCGGACTAGCCGGTCTTATGGAGCGCCTGAACGGCGGTGAAAACAACATCGAGATCAAGGCAGTTTCCCGTGGCGACGAGATCGGCACCATGGCGCGCGCGCTGGAATCCTTCCGCCAGGGCATTCTGGACAAACAGCGGATGGAAGCCGAAGCCCACCGCAAGGGTGAAGAACTGGACGAGGAACGCGCCCAGCGCGAGATGGAGAAGGCAAGAAGCGCCAGGGAACTGGAAGAAGCCGTGGACGCGCTCGCCACCGGTCTTGCCAATCTGGCCGCCGGCAGGCTCGATCTTCGCATCGAAAAATCCTTCGTTCCGTCACTCGATCATCTGCGCATCGACTTCAACAACTCCATGGCAGGGCTGGAAGCGACGATCTCCAATATCGGCGGAAGCGCCAATGCCATCCGCTCCGGTTCCGGCGAGCTGAAAAGCGCCTCGGAAGACCTGTCGCGGCGCACAGAACGTCAGGCAGCAGCCCTTGAGGAGGCGGCAGCGGCGCTCGGAGACATGACGCAGGCTGTCAATCTGTCGCTGTCGCGCTGCAATGTCGCCGTCGCCGCCACGGCGGATACGATGCAGGATGCCCATAGATCCACGGCTGTCGTCAAAGAAGCGATCGTTGCCATGGAACGCATCGAGACCTCTTCGGCCAAAATCCGCCAGATCATCGATGTCATCGACCAGATTGCCTTCCAGACCAATCTTCTGGCGCTGAATGCCGGTGTTGAAGCAGCGCGCGCCGGCGAGGCCGGCAAGGGCTTTGCAGTCGTGGCGCAGGAAGTTCGCGAACTAGCCCAGAAATCGGCCGCCGCCGCCCGCGACATCACGCAGCTCATCGCCACCTCTGCGGGTGATGTGGAAAGCGGTGTGGCGCTGGTGCTGAAGACCGGTGAAAGCCTGGAACAGATCCAGAAACGCATCCAGTCGGTCAACGACCAGATCGGCGAAATCGCCACCGCGTCGCGCGAACAATCCGGCCGTCTCAGCGAGATCAATGCCTCCGTCAATGAACTCGACCACGTGACGCAGCAGAACGCCGCCATGGTGGAGGAGACAACGGCCGCCGCCTTCTCGCTCGCCAACGAGGCGGATGGCCTGACCGAACAGGTGGGGCAATTCTCCGTGGGCGATCCTCGCCGGCGAGACCAGCGTTACGCGGCATGATGCGCAACAAAAAGGGCCGGAGGCAAAACCTCCGGCCCTTTATTTTGCCTGAAAACCCGATCCGGGCTCCCAGGGGCAGAAGCCCCTGGGAACACGCCGGCGACCTGGCACCACAGCCCCTCGCCGGCTTCCGGGGAGGACCTCAGAAGAAACCAACCTTGTTCGGGCTGTAGGACACGAGCAGGTTCTTGGTCTGCTGGTAGTGGTCGAGCATCATCTTGTGGGTCTCGCGACCGATACCAGACTGCTTGTAGCCGCCGAAGGCCGCACCCGCCGGATAGACGTGATAGCAGTTCGTCCACACACGGCCCGCTTCGATGCCCCGCCCGGCGCGGTAGGCGATGTTCGTGTCACGGCTCCAGACGCCAGCGCCCAGCCCGTAAACCGTGTCATTGGCGATTTCGAGCGCCTCTTCCACCGTCTTGAAGGTCGTGACGGAGACAACAGGACCAAAGATTTCCTCCTGGAAAATCCGCATCTTGTTGTTGCCCTCAAAGACGGTCGGCTGAATGTAATAACCGTCCTTCAGATCACCCGTCAGCGTCTTGCGATCACCGCCGGTCAGAACCTTGGCGCCTTCCTTCTTGCCGATCTCCAGATAGCTCATGATCTTGTCGAACTGTTCCTGCGAGGCCTGTGCGCCCAGCATGGTCGACGGATTGAGCGGATCGTCCTGGCTGATGGCCTGAACGCGCTTGATCGCTTTTTCCATGAAACGGTCATAGATCGATTCATGCACCAGAGCACGAGAGGGGCAGGTGCAGACCTCACCCTGGTTCAGCGCGAAGAAGGCAAAACCTTCCAGCGCCTTGTCGAGGAAGGCATCGTCCTCGTTCATCACGTCGGCAAAGAAGATGTTCGGCGACTTGCCGCCCAGTTCCAAGGTGATGTTGGTGACGTTGTCTGCGGCATAACGCATGATTTCCTTGCCGACCGAGGTGGAGCCGGTAAAGGCGATCTTGGCGATGCGGTTGCTCTGCGCCAGCGGCTTGCCGGCTTCAAGGCCAGTACCATTGACGATGTTGAGGACGCCAGGCGGCAGAAGGTCTTCAATCAGCTCCATCACGATGAGAATGGAGGCCGGCGTCTGTTCGGCCGGCTTCAGCACCACGCAATTGCCTGCTGCAAGCGCCGGTGCGAGTTTCCACGCAGCCATCAGGATCGGGAAGTTCCATGGAATGATCTGGCCGACGACACCGAGCGGTTCATGGAAGTGATAGGCGACGGTATCGTTATCGATCTCGCCGATCGTGCCTTCCTGAGCGCGGATGCAGCCTGCGAAATAGCGGAAATGGTCGATGGCGAGCGGGATGTCCGCATTGGTGGTTTCACGCAGCGGCTTGCCGTTATCCCAGGTTTCAGCCCGGGCGATGAGATCTAGATTGTCTTCAATGCGCTGGGCGATCTTGAGCAGGATGTTGGAGCGCTCGGTTATGCTCGTCTTGCCCCATTTGTCGCGGGCCTTGTGGGCCGCGTCGAGCGCAAACTCGATGTCGGCTGCATCCGAACGCGGCACTTCGCAGATCTTGTGGCCGGTCACCGGCGAGAGATTATCCATGTAGCGGCCGGATTTCGGCTCCACCCACTTGCCGCCAATGTAATTGCCGTATTTCAGCTTGAAGGGCGCTTCGCCCGCTTTCTGCTGAACCTGAATATTCATGATTTCATCCTCCCTGATGAAAACGATCCTGAGCGGACCGCATGAAAGGAAGGTGGGCCCAGATGGCACGGTTCGGTAGAGGGGCGACGCGGTTCCGCAGCGCACATTGTCTCACATCTGCGACAAAGCCGCGTTGATCCGGCGCGATCGGCCGGATCGCAACAACAAGAACGTCAATGAACGTCGAATTTCTTCATCTTGCGATGAAGCGTGGCCCGGCTGATGCCGAGCAAGGACGCGGCCTGCGTGACATTGCCGTTGGTGCGCGACAACACGCGCCGCAGCGCCGAACGCTCCGCTTCCGCGAGGTCGGAACCGCTGTCATGGCGCTGTTCCTGCAGGATATCCGCGGCCGGGAGACCCTGCGCGATGCGGGCATCGTCCAGCTTCAGCGCAAGACGAGCGGCGCGGGTCGCGCCGAGCACGAGATCGTCCTGATCCACGGCGAGCAGCGAAAGCGCCGCCCCGAACCCACTTGGCACGACGACGATGCGTGCCCCCGGAAAGGCACGGCGGAACAGATTGCCCTCGATGCGCTGCGCCGCGTCCTTCACCGCCTGGGTGACAAAAGAAAAGGTCATCTCGTTGATGTCGTCGCGGCAGGTGGAAATATCGAGCGCACCCGTCACCCGGCCGGTATGATCGCGAATGGGAGCCGTGGTGCAGCACAGTTCCGTATTCGACGTGAAGAAATGTTGGTCACGATAGACAACCACCGAACGCTCGTCGACGAGCGCGGTGCCTATGCCGTTTGTGCCAACGCTCTCTTCGCTCCAGACGGCGCCGGACCAGAGGCCGAGCGCCCGGAAATCGCGATCATCGCCGGACGCGCCTCGCCGCTCCAGCGCAACGCCCTGAGCATCGGTCAGGAGCAGGCAGCAGCCGGACCTCCCGACACTGTGGAAAATTCGGTCAAGTTCGTCGGTGCTTTCAGCAATCAGGCCAGCGGCACTTTCACGGGCGCGCCGAAACTCCGTCTCGCTGAGAAAGATCGGCTTGCGATTTTCTTCCGGTGCAAGACGGTGCTTGACCATGCAGCGACGCCACGAGGCGACAATCGGCGAACTTGCGGCTGCGGAACGGTGGCGTGCGGTTTCATACACGCGTTCCGCATGGGCGATGTCTGTCGGCATGCGCTCCTCCCAAAGCTTTTGGGCGATGGTGCGCTGGAAGCGTCGATGTTTCAACAAAAAACTTCGCGACCGGCATCGGAGGCGCAGCTGACGGTCAGACCGCCTTGAAGTAACGCCTGCCGGCAGTGACCTCAGGTTCGTCCTCAACGGACAGGAAGGTGTCATCCACGAGGCTGGCAATGGATGTCAGCGGACCGGGCTTGCCGAAAAAGAAGCCCTGCACCTGCAGGCAGCCTTCGCGGCGCAGGAACTCGACATGGGCCTTGGTCTCCACACCCTCCGCAAGCACGGGAATATTCAGGCTATGCGCCAGAATAAGCGTCGAACGCACGATCGCTTCGGACTGCACATTGGTCGACAGCCCGTCGATGAAGGCGCGGTCGATCTTGATCTTGTCGAAAGGGAAACTCTGCAACGTCGAAAGCGAGGAATAGCCCGTGCCGTAATCATCCATCGCGATCTTGACGCCGAGCGCCTTGAGCTTGCGGATGGTGACAAGCGCATGGCGGTGATCGGCGATGATGCTGCCCTCGGTGATTTCCAGCTCGAGCCTTTCAGGCGCAAGGCCCGTTTCTGTCAGGATTTTTTCGACCTTGTCCGGGAACTCGTTATCCGCAAGCTGCTGCGGCGCCACATTCACCGCAATGGAAAGCGATTTTTTCCAGAGTGCCGCCTGCGCGCAGGCTTCTCTCAGAACCCACTCGCCGAGTTCGACGATGAACCCCGTCTGCTCCGCGATCGGGATGAATTCGGCGGGAGAAATCATGCCCCGATCGGGATGGTTCCAGCGCAAAAGCGCCTCGAAGCCGACGATACTGCCGCTTCTGGTGTCGTTCTGCTGCTGGTAATAAAGCTCGAACTCGTTATTGGCGAGGCCGCTGCGCATGGCGACGGCAAGCACATTGCGCTCACGCGCGGCCTCATCCATCGATTTGTCGTAAAAGCAGATCGTATCCGAACTGCCGCTTTTTGCCCGGTACATCGCGACGTCCGCCTGCGCCATCAGCGTATCGGCATCGATGGAGCCGGTATTGCGGACCGAAATGCCCACACTCGCACCGACCGAAAATGTCTGCCCGTTCCATTCCACCGGCCTGCTGATCTGGTCGATCAGCCTCTGGGCGAATTCGGTGCCGTCGGCGCGGGTATAATAGGAATTTGTCATCGCCACGAATTCATCACCGCCCATGCGCGCCAGAAATTCGCCGGCCTTCAGCACGGAACTCGCCCGGTCGGCGATGGTGCGAAGCACGGCGTCGCCCGCCGCATGGCCGTGAACGTCATTGATTTCCTTGAAACGGTTGAGATCGATGGAAAGAAGCGCGGTGTGTGCGCCCAACGAAATATGACGGGTGCGACGATTGAGATGTTCGATGAAGGCTGCCCGGTTGGGAATGCCGGTCAGCGGATCGTGCAGGGAAAGATGGCGATAGCGGGCGACTGCCTGCTGGGTGGACTGGGCGTCGATGACATAAGTGGAAAGCCCCAGTGCCAGCAGCAACAGCGTCACCGCGATGGCGCCTCCGCCCATGATGGCCGGCGGCAGCAGATTTTCAGGAATGATGATACGCGGGTCGAAGGCGAAAGACATGGAGGCCATGCCCGTATAATGCATCGACGCTATCGCCAGGATGAGAAACGCCACCGCGCTGTACTGGCAGAACCGATTGACGGGCCGCGAGACCCGATTGACTGCAACGGCGCCCAGCACTGCCCCCAGCACGAGGGACGCGATGACATAGTTCTGATCCCAGAAAATCATGCCCTGAACATTGTAGGCCGCCATGCCGGTGTAGTGCATGGCTGCAATGCCGAGACCAAGGATGATCCCGCCGGCTTCCACCAGCACGCTGCGCCCGCCATAGGCAGAAATTCCGAAACCGGCAGTCGTTGTGGTAATCGCAATCAGAAGTGACAGCCCGGTCAGATACGGATCGTATCCCACGTCACCCGCAGCAACATAGCCCAGCATCGCCACGAAATGGGTGGTCCATATCGCCGCGCCGCCATTGACACCTGCCAGAAACAGCCAGTTGACCTTCTGCACCCCCGTCGCCAGACGTGCTTTCGAAAAAAGGCGCATCGACACGAAACTACCGAGCATGCAGACGAAAACCGCTGCGACGGTATATCGATAGTCGTGATCGATGGTAAGGCACTGGAGAACTTTGAGCATTGTCATCTACGCAGTTGGAATTTCGCGTAGCCTTATCATTCGCCAAGTTTTCGCCCGGTTTACATGAATGGATAAGCACATATTAAAAGTTGCAACATGCGAGTGAATTAGTACAACCTAATAAACCCGCAAGGCGTGCGATCGAAAAGCAGGCCTCTCTTGTCTTTGTCTCCCGTTTGTATTATAGCGCCCGCACCCGTGTAGACACCCTTGGAGGCAACGCGGGTGGGATGGCGCTTGCCGCCTCCCCAGTTCAGCGCCCGCGGGCATGAACTCTCCATATAACCTCGAAAGGAATTGCCATGAGCAAAGAATCGTATGAGCTCAAGGCCGAGGCGCGCGAACGAGTTGGTAAGGGGTCCTCTCGTGAACTTCGCCGCAACGGTTTGATTCCCGCTGTCATCTATGGTGACAAGCAGGCCCCCATTTCTATCGCCCTGTCCACCAACGAAGTCACCAAGCGTATCCACGCCGGCGGTTTCATGACGACGGTTGCGACGATCGACGTCGACGGCAAGAAGATCAAGGTTCTCCCGAAGGATTACCAGCTTGATCCGGTCCGCGACTTCACCATGCATGTCGACTTCCTGCGCGTTTCGGGCAACACGCTCGTCAACGTCGAAATTCCGGTTCACTTCGAAAACGAAGAAAAGTCGGACATCAAGATCGGCGGCGTTCTGAACATCGTTCGCCACACGGTGGAATTCCACTGCCCGGCCAACGACATTCCGGAAGCCATCACGGTTGATCTCTCCGGCCTGAAGATCGGCGACAGCGTTCACATCTCGAACGTCAAGCTGCCAAAGAACATCACGCCCGTTATCGCCGACCGTGACTTCACGATCGCAACGATCGTTGCCCCGGCAGCAGGCGTTGAAGAAGAAGCAACTGAAGAAGCTTCCGAGGAATAAAATCGGCGGCCGCAAGGCCGGACAGCTTTGAAGAACAAGGCCCGTTCCGTTTCCGGAACGGGCCTTTTAGTTTTTATGAACTTTAAAAACAGAAAGCCCGCTCCCCGCCAGCGATGCGGGCCCTGTTTCAGCGTCGATTAACACTTCCATGAAACGATACCCTTGCGCCCTCATGGAAACACCGGCGGGTCGAGAAATAGCGTGGGGAAAGGGCTCGGCCCGGAATCTGACGCATCTCTGTCCGAAAGGATGAAACAGGGCGCAGCAAGTCTGGGGCAAAGGGTAGCTGCAATCGAACATGGCTCATTCCGTCGAAAGTCGCTTTATCGCGATTGTTTCCGGCGCACTTCTTACAGTGGTCGCCCCGCTCTTCACGCTTTTGCTGACACTTTCTTATAACGAGGCTATTCGCAGCCAGCGCAACCATATCGAAATTCTGCTGTCGACGAATACGCAGGCGCTGGCCCGCCCCCTGTGGGACCTCGATGACGACACGATAAACCAGATTACCGGAACCCTTGTCTCCGATCCCATGATCCGTATGGTCGAGGTTAAGGATACGTCCGGCCAGCTTGATGTCGTTCAGACCGCCGGCAGCGACATCATCCAGGATGCCGCCTCGACGACGCGCGAGGTTATCTACAAGACGACCAAGGGGCCCGTCACGGTCGGCCAATTGACGGTATATTACGATGATGTCGGTCTTCTGACCTCCCTCAGCCGCACCGAACTGGCCTTTATCACGATTTTCATCCTCGCCATTCTCACCATGGTCCTTGCCGCCATTGCCGGTAACCGCTTCATGGTCATCCGCCCGCTGATGCGGCTGGCCGCGGCAATAGAAGCGACACGACGCCTCGGCTCCCGCCACCACGTCGACTGGCGGTCGAAAGACGAGATCGGCCGGCTGGCGAAAAGCTTCAACGAAATGCAGAGCCAGCTCGAAAAGGAAGAGCTGGAGATAAAGAACGCCCACGCCCGCAAGACGGAAATCTACAACCGCACGCCGGCCATGCTGTTTTCGCTGGACAGGCACGACAGGATCGCCGCCGTCAGCGACTACTGGGTGCAGGCGACCGGTTATGACCGCGCCAGAATACTCGGCCTGAATTTCGCCGACCTCATCCACCCCGATGACCGGACATTATTCCAGGAACGCAAGGCGGCGCATCAGGCGGCTGACACCCAACAGGCAGGCATCACCGTTCGCTTCCACTGCAGGGATGGCAGCGTCATGGATGCCCTCATCCTAGAAAAAGCCCTCGATTCCAGCGATACGGCCCATCACAGCACCTGCCTCTGCGTTATGACCGACGTAACCGAACTTCGGCAGTCGGAAAAGCGTAATCGCCAGCAGGCCATTTCCGACCATCTGACCGGCCTCTTCAACCGTCAGGGCTTCGAGGCCATCCTCGACCTGCAGATTCGCGATGCGGACAGGAACGGCAGCGAACTCGCGTGCCTGTTCATAGATCTCGACCGGTTCAAGGCCATCAACGACAATCTCGGTCACGCCGCAGGCGACGCCGTTCTGCGCGAATTCACATTAAAACTGCAGCCGCTGCTGACACCGCTGGACAGCGCCTCGCGTCTGGGCGGAGACGAGTTCGCAATCCTGCTGGCCGGTGACAAGGTGGAAGAGCGCGCCCTGCAGTTCTGTGAGCGCATCTGCACCCTGCTGGACACTCCATTTGAAATCGAGAACAACAGCATCCGCCTCAGCGCCAGTATCGGTATGGCGGTCTACCCCCTTCACGCCGCGAGTGCCTCCGAGCTTCTGCAGAACGCCGACATGGCCATGTATACCCGCAAGCGGACGGGCAAGAACGGCTCCCAGGTCTTCGACAGCTCGATCATGGACAGGGCCCGCGAACATGCGGAACTGGAACGGGATATCGCGCAGGCGCTTTCCGAAGACTGGTTCGAGGCCTATTTTCAGCCAATTCAAAACATTGCAACCGGCCAGACAGCGGGTTTCGAGGCCTTGCTGCGCCTCAACCATCCGGATAAGGGGCTGCTTTCCCCTGCTGCCATCATCAGCCTTGCGGAAGAGAACGGAACCATTCACCGTATCGGCAACGTGATCCTTGATCAGTCGGTCGCCAATCTCGCCAGGCTGTCGCGCCTGCCGGGCATGGCGCAAACCTATGTGGCGGTGAATTTTTCGCCATTGCAGTTCGAACCGGGACTGCCGACACGCATTGCCGGACTGTTGCACCGGCACGGCATTCTTCCCGGGCGGCTGGTCATCGAAATCACCGAAGCGGTCATCATGAAGGACGATCCGCAGATCCGGGCGATCCTCACCGCCATCCATCAGCTGGGTTGCCGCATCGCGCTGGATGATTTCGGCACGGGTTACTCGTCGCTCAGCTATCTCAGCCGCTTTCCGGTCGATATTGTAAAGATCGACCAATCCTTCACCCGCTCGATCTGCGACGATACGGTGGAAATCCGGCAGCGCAACCGCATGCTGGTCGAAGGTATCGCAGCCATCTCGCACAAGATGAATTGCGTTGTCATCGCCGAGGGTGTCGAGACGGAGGAGCAGAAGCTGCTTCTGGCGGATATGGGTGCCGATTATGGCCAGGGTTACTTTTTCGCTCGCCCGCAGCCCGTCGAGCGGCTGATTGCCGCCTATGAGGCCGGGGCTGGACAAAGCCGCGCAGCGGCGCGACAAGCCTGAGCCGACGGGGAGTAGTCATGGGATTGATCCGCTTTTGTCTGGTCTTTCTTGCTCTTGCCAATCCCGTCTGCGCGGCCAAGCTTTTCCTGACCACGGAAGTCTACCCGCCCTACAACCTGCAGGGCAGTGACGGCAGCGTACGCGGCGTCTATTTCGACCAGCTCAAGATCATTCTTGAGGACACCGGCACCAGCTACGAGGTCGCCGTCATGCCGTGGGCCCGGGCGATCGCCCTTGCCACAACACAGCCGATGCATTGTGCCTTCGCCACGGCGAGGACCGCCGAGCGGGAAAAGCTCTTCAAATGGGTCTCGCCAATCCACATCGATCGCAACATTCTCGTGGCGCGGCGCAAGGCGAATATCAATGTCGTGAGCCTCGAAGACGCCAAGAAATACCGGGTTGGAACCCAGCGCGGCGACTACACCGAAACCCTTCTGGAAACGCTCGGTTTTCCGCAGGTGGATGTCGGCGCGGATTTCGAGATCACGCTTCACAAGCTGACGGCCGGACGCATCGACCTTATGCCCATGTCGGAAAGCACCTTCAAGAGCCTGCCGGCGCACACTTTCAGGGAAGTGATAACGCTGTCGAGACAGCAGCTTGGGCTTGCCTGCAACAAGAGCGTGCCGGACGAGGTTATCGCGAAATTGCAGGCCCGTCTCGATGAGCTGATCGCCGACGGGACACAACAGCGGATCTTCGACCGTTACGATCTCATCAGGCCCTGAGCGTCGGCCGGCATTGCCGCAACCCCACAAAAAGATTGACAGCCAGCGGATTTCAGGGTGGTGACAACAGCATCATCAGGCACAACGCGGACATGCTTCATGAAGATCATCGCAGGACTTGGTAATCCCGGCACGCAATATGCCGGAAACCGGCACAATATCGGCTTCATGGCGGTGGATGCGTTACAGCGCCTGCCTTCGTTCGCGCCCTGGTCAAAGAAATTCAAGGCCGAGATTTCCGAAGGCGAGATCGCCGGAGAAAAGGTCCTGCTGATGAAACCGCAGACCTATATGAACCTGTCGGGCGAATCCGTGGGCGAAGCGATGCGCTTCTTCAAACTCACGCCGGCGGACATCATCGCCATCCATGACGAACTCGATCTTCCGGCCGGGCGCGTGCGCATCAAGACCGGCGGCGGTCACGGTGGCCATAACGGCCTGAAATCGCTCGACGCCCATTGCGGCAAGGATTACCGACGCCTGCGCCTCGGCATTGGGCATCCCGGTGACAAGGAGCGCGTGCACGGCCATGTGCTGGGGGATTTCGCCAAGGCCGACCGGGTCTGGCTGGAGCCGCTGCTGGATGCGATTGCCGACAACGCCGCCATGCTGGTGAAGGCCGAGGATTCCCAGCTGATGAACAAGCTGGCGCTGGCCACGGGCAGCAAGCCCGAAGCCGAGAAGCCGGCCAAGGCAGCCAAACCCGCCGCGCAGTCTCATATCCACCAGGCACGCAACAGCGCCCAGCCTACAAAGCTGCCGGAGACCGGGCCGATGGCCGAGATGCTGAAACGGATGTTCGGCAAGAAGGATTAGATCGCGAATGTCTTCGAAGACCATCGCCCCGCGCGAAGCCGGAACCAGCGATCTGGCTGGATTGCTTGATCTCTACCGGGCGCTTAATCCATCCGACCCGGAAATGACGACGGAAGAAGCAAAGACGGCTTTTGCGGCCATGCTCGCCCAGCCGGGTCTGACCGTGTTTCTTGCGACCGAAGGCGAGGAAGCGGTCGCTACCGCCACGCTGCAGATTGTTCCAAATCTCACGCGCGCCGCCCGTCCCTATGCTCTTATCGAAAACGTGGTGACAATGGAAAACCGTCGCGGCCGCGGATATGGCCGCGCGGTCGTGCGCCATGCCGTCGAGGCGGCTTTTGCGGCGAATTGTTACAAGGTGATGCTGCTGACAGGGCAACAACGCCCGGAGGTTCACGCCTTTTACGAAAGCTGCGGCTTCGTGCAGAACAAGACCGGCTTCCAGATCCGGCAGGATTGATGCTCACTCCTCCGGCTCGGTCGTGAACATCAGCGGAAATCCCGCTTCCTTGCCGAGATCGGTCGCCTCCTTGGCCTTCGTCTCGGCAATATCACGTTCGCAAACGACGACCACCGCGCTGCCGAAACGGTGCGCCGTCATCATCACCCGGTGGCCGGCCTCCTCGCTCATGCGGAACACGGCTTTCAGCACCACAGTCACGAACTCACGTGGCGTATAGTCGTCATTCAGCAGAATGACCTTGTAGAGCTTCGGCCGCTCCAGCTTTGGCTTGACCTTCGGTTTTGGTTTGAGATCGACAGGACTGTCGCTCATCATGGCCGCTCGTGCCTGCCGTTCATCGCGGTTGCTCATGGGAAAACCCCGTTGATGACGAAAGATCGATCGCTTGACCCGCTTATATTGCGCCGCAACCACGCCATCGGCAAGTCTGTCAGGAATTCCTCGCCTTTAAGAAGCCTTTGCCGGCCCAAATCGACCCGCGGGCTTGACCTTCCCCCGCCCTTTCCGCAAAAGGCTCCTCAACGAATTCTTTCAAACGGACAGGTTTCAAGCCATGGGCTTCAAATGCGGTATCGTTGGATTGCCGAATGTCGGCAAGTCCACTCTTTTTAACGCGCTGACGAAAACGGCCGCCGCACAGGCCGCCAACTATCCCTTCTGCACCATCGAACCGAATACCGGCGAAGTGGCGGTGCCCGATGCGCGCATGAAAATCCTTGCCGACATCGCCGGCTCGAAGGAAATCATCCCGACCCGCATCTCCTTCGTCGATATTGCCGGTCTGGTTCGCGGCGCATCGAAGGGCGAGGGTCTCGGCAACAAGTTCCTCGCCAACATCCGCGAAGTCGATGCCGTCGTACACGTGCTGCGCTGCTTTGAAGACGACGATATCACCCATGTGGAAGGCCGCATCAACCCGGTCGGCGATGCCGAAACGATCGAGACCGAGCTGATGCTCGCCGATCTCGAAAGCCTGGAACGCCGCGTCGAGCAGACGCGCAAGCGCGCCACCAGCAAGGACAAGGAATCTCTGGCCCAACTGCCTGTCATGGAAGCCGTCATCGCGCTGCTCACCGACGGAAAGCCGGCACGCCTGCTTTTGAAGACACTGGCGGACGAGGAAATCGAAATCCTCAAGGGCCTCAACCTTCTGACATCGCACCCGGTGCTTTATGTCTGCAACGTCTCGGAAGCCGACGCATCGTCCGGCAACGAGCACACAGCAGCCGTCGCAGAAATGGCGAAGCAACAGGGTGCGGAATGCGTGATCATCTCGGCGGCGATCGAAGCCGAAGTCGCGCAGCTTCCAGCCGATGAAGCCGAAGAATTCCTCTCGGCCCTTGGTCTTAACGAGGCCGGCCTCGACCGGCTGATCCGTGCGGGATACCACCTGCTCGACCTCATCACCTATTTCACCGTCGGCCCCAAGGAAACACGCGCATGGACGATCGTGCGCGGCACCAAAGCACCCGCCGCCGCCGGCGTCATCCACAGCGATTTCGAACGCGGCTTCATCCGCGCCTTCACCATCGGCTTTGACGATTACGTTACCTACAAGGGCGAAGTCGGCGCCAAGGAAGCTGGCAAGGGACGCGACGAAGGCAAGGAATATGTGGTTCAGGACGGTGACGTCATCCACTTCCGCTTTAATACCTGATTTGATCTGAACGGGCTTGCTTCTTTTATGGGGCGGACCCAGCCGCTTGTTTCTTCTCCCCGACCGGGGAGAAGATTGCCCCAAGGGTCGGATGAAGGGCGACGTTGCCGCAGCTCACTACCTTCGCCCGCTTCATCCCGCTGCCGCGACCTTCTCCGCGGCGGGGAAGATGCGAGACGCATCAGCTCGCTCCATAGCGCCTTCCCGCTCCGATATTGCGCCACCGATTTGACCTTTACGTAAAGGGAAAAATCCTCTTAGATGCGACGGTATTGACTGTGCGAAGGGAGGAAACCATGGCGCCGGTCGCGACCTATGCTTACGAGGATTTCACGGTAGGGCGGGAGTTTCCGCTTGGACCGCAACCGATCTCCGCGGGGCAGATCATTGCTTTCGCCAGCGAATTCGATCCGCAACCCATGCATCTATCCGAAGAAGCAGGCCGCCAGAGCATTCTTGGTGGGCTTGCAGCTTCCGGCTGGCACACCTGCAGTCTGCTGATGCGAATGATGGCGGACAGCTATATCTCGGATTCGACGTCTCAGGGCAGCCCCGGCATCGACTACGTTGATTGGAAGAAGCCGGTTCTGGCAGGAGATACGCTTTCTGGGAAATCCATCGTGCTGGAGCAGCGCCCTTCGGCTTCGCGCCCCGGTATCGGCCTCGTGAAATTTCGCCACGAGCTTTATAACCAGCGCGACGTTCTGGTGTCGCACGGCGAAAACACCGTGATGTTCCTGATGCGCGGCAATGGAGGTATTGCGGCATGAGACTGGCAGAACTCTCCCCGATCGGCGAACGAGTGACCCTCGATACGCTGCATTTTTCCGCCGAAGACATTATTCGCTTCGCCCGCGATTTCGATCCGCAGCCATTTCATCTTGATGCCGAAGCCGCAAAGAACAGCGTTTTCGGCGCACTTTGCGCATCTGGATGGCACACTGGTGCAGGCTGGATGAAGTGTTTTCTCTCGTACTGGGCCAAAGAGGTAAAAAGACTGAAGCTTGAGGGCCTTGAACCGCCAAAACTCGGCCCTTCACCGGGCTTTCGCGAACTTAAATGGAAAAAGCCGGTCTTCGCGGGAGACGATGTCACCTACTTCGTCACCCTGCTCGATACCCGGGCGCTGGAATCCCGGGCCGGTATCTGGCTGAACACGACATTTAACGAAGGGGTCAACCAGTCGGGAGAGACCGTCCTGACTTTCCAGAGCGGGGTTCTGGAATTCGAATAATCGAGCTTCGGGGCATGTCATTGCGACCTGCCCCACCCGCCGCTCAATGACCGGAAAATTCCACCAGAGTCCGTACCTCGACATCGAGGTCCTCGAGTTTCTTGCGGCCGCCGAGATCAGGCAGATCGATAACGAAGCAGGCGGAGACGATCTCCGCGCCCATCTGGCGCAAAAGCTTGACCGCGCCCTCGGCAGTCCCGCCGGTCGCAATAAGGTCATCGACCAGAATGACCTTTTCACCCGGCTGCACCGCATCAACATGCATTTCCATTTCATCGACGCCGTATTCCAGGCTATAGGCAACCCTTACAGTGGCATGCGGGAGCTTGCCCTTCTTGCGGATCGGCACGAAGCCGGCCGAAAGCTGATGCGCCACAGCGCCGCCCAGAATGAAGCCGCGCGCTTCCATGCCCGCGATCTTGTCGATCTTCGTTCCCGCATAAGGTTGTACGAGTTCGTCCACGGCGCGGCGGAAAGCGCGGGGGTTGCCAAGCAACGTGGTGATGTCCCTGAAGATGATGCCCGGCTTCGGATAGTCGGGAATGGAACGGATGGCAGCGGAAAGCTCCGAAGCGATAACGGTCATGGTATTTCCAGTTAAAAATGGGAAATGGATGGTTCGGGCCACCCTATCAACTTGACGGCGGCGCACCAACTAAAAAGGACCGGCGCAACCTTCGGCCAACGCGATTGGTATGGAGCATCGCAAATCCGCATCTTGTGAACGACAACCAGGTCAATGCCAGACTTCAAATAAAAAGGCCCCCATGGAGACCATGGGGGCCGATGACTGCCGGCACCGAAGTGCCGATCAATGTTCCTTGTTGGCGTAGACCGATTTCTTGGTGAGATAGATCAGCGCGGTGAAGATGAACAGGAACACCATGACCATGAAGCCGGTGCGCTTGCGCTCTTCCAGATGCGGTTCTGCAGCCCACATCAGGAAGGCGGCCACATCCTTGGAATACTGATCCACGGTCTGCGGCGCGCCATCGTCGTAAGTCACCTGATCGGCGCTGATCGGCGGCGCCATCTTCAACGCGACCGCGCTGACGAAATACGGATTGAAATGTGTGCCTTCGGCCACTTCAACACCAGCCGGCGGGTCCTGATATCCGGTCAGCAGCGCATGGATGTAATCCGGGCCGCCCTCCTGATAACCGCCGACGATCGGGATCATGTCGATGATGAATTGCGGGAAACCACGCTCCACGCCGCGCGCCTTGGCAAGCAGCGACATGTCTGGCGGTGCGGCGCCACCATTGGCGGCAGCAGCCGCCTCATGGTTCGGGAATGGCGACGGGAAATGATCTGACGGCACGGCCTTGCGATTATACATTTCGCCGTCGGCATTCGGACCGTCCTGCACTTCATATTCAGCGGCGAAAGCCTTTACCTGCTCTTCCGAATAGCCAAGATCCTCCAGCGTACGGAAAGAGACAAGGCTCATGGAATGGCAGGCGGAGCAGACTTCCTTGTAGACCTTGAGACCACGCTGCAGCTGGCCCTTGTCATATTTGCCGAAAGGACCGGCAAATGACCAGCTCTGCTCCTCGGGCTTGATCACCGGGAAGTGGCCCCCGGCAATCGCATGTTCCGTCTTGGTGGCGAGGTCATGGCTCTCCTCCGCCGCCGAGGCGACGGTGAAGGAACAGCCGATGGCGGCGAAAAGCGCGATGCTCGTTACAAGCTTCTTCATTGTCGTCATCCTTCCTTCGCGCTCAGATTTCGGCAGCCGCAGGCGCGGCACCCGACTTGGCGGCGTTCTTTTCGAGAACGGCCTCGGTAATGGAATTCGGAATACGCCGGGGCGTTTCGACCAGACCGAGGATCGGCATGATGACGAGGAAGAAACCGAAGTAATAAAGCGTGCCGATCTGCGACATGATGACGTAGGTGCCTTCCGCCGGGCGCGAACCCAGCCAGCCGAGCATGATGGCATTCACCACGAACAGCCAGAAGAACATCTTGTACCAGGGACGATAGACGGCGGAGCGAACCTTCGACGTATCGAGCCAGGGCAGGAAGAACAGCACGACGATTGCGCCGAACATCACGAGAACGCCACCCAGCTTGGAATCGATGACCCAGATGTTGAAGGTGATGGCGCGCAGCATGGCGTAGAACGGCAGGAAGTACCATTCCGGAACGATATGCGCCGGGGTCTTCAAGGGATCTGCCATGATGTAGTTATCAGGGTGGCCAAGGAAGTTCGGCATGTAGAAGACGAACCAGGCATAACCGATCAGGAACACGGAAACACCGAGCGCATCCTTCAGCGTCGCATAGGGCGTGAAGGGAACGGTGTCGGTCTTGCTCTTCACTTCGACGCCGGTAGGATTGGTCTGGCCGGTGACGTGCAGCGCCCAGATATGCAGGATAACGACGCCCGCAATCATGAAGGGCAGCAGATAGTGAAGCGCAAAGAAGCGGTTCAGCGTCGGCTGATCCACGGCAAAGCCGCCGAGCAGGAACTGCTGGATCCATTCGCCGATGGCAGGAAACGCCGTGAAGAAGCCGGTGATGACGGTCGCGCCCCAGAAGGACATCTGACCCCAGGGCAGAACATAGCCCATGAAGCCCGTCGCCATCATCAGCAGGAAGATGACGCAGCCAAGAATCCAGAGGATTTCACGCGGCGCCTTGTAGGAGCCGTAATAGAGGCCACGGGCGATGTGCAGGTAAACCGCGATAAAGAAGAACGACGCGCCGTTGGCATGCATGTAGCGCAGCAGCCAGCCGTGGTTGACGTCGCGCATGATCTTTTCGACGGAATTGAAGGCAACCGTCGTTTCGGCCGCATAATGCATGGCCAGCACGACGCCGGTGAGGATCTGCACGATCAGCATGACGGAAAGCATCGCGCCGAAAGTGTAGGCGTAGTTCAAATTACGCGGGACAGGATAGGCAACGAAGCTGTCATAGATCATGCGCGGCAAGGGAAGCCGCGAATCGATCCACCTCTCGATGCCGGTGGACGGCTGATAACTGGAATGACCACTCATGAATATCTGTCCCCTTATCCGATCTTGATCACGGTATCGGATGTGAATGCAAATGTCGGGATGGCGAGGTTCTGCGGCGCCGGACCCTTACGTATGCGGCCCGCCGTGTCGTAGTGCGAGCCATGGCAGGGACAGAACCATCCGCCGAAATCGCCGGCCTGGCCGAGCGGAACGCAGCCGAGATGGGTGCAGGAACCGACCATGACGATCCAGTTTTCCTTACCCTCGCCGGCGGAACGGTCGATATCGGTCGCCTGCGCGTCGGCGGCAATGTTGGCATTGCGCGCCACCGGATCCTTGAGTTCGCCAAGAGCGACCGCCTTGGCTTCCTCGATTTCCTTTTCCGTGCGGTTGCGGATGAAAATCGGCTTGCCGCGCCACTTGACGGTAAGTGACATGCCCGGCTCGACCGCCGCGACATCCACCTCGATGGAGGCCAGCGCCAGCGTCGATGCATCGGGGCGCATCTGGTCAATGAAAGGCCATGCAACTGCGGCGGCACCGACGGCACCCGCCATTCCTGTCACTAGATAAAGAAAATCGCGACGGGTCGGTTCACCCGAAGCGTCGTGATTGGTTACGTGCTCGCTCACCGCTACACCATCCTCTGCGCTGTTTTTGCCGTAAATCGCATGAGTCCTCCCGCTATGATTTGATCCAGGACAATCTCCGTCCCACCGTCCTGGACACAACTGCGGCATCAAGAAACCGCGTCACTCTGTGTGATCGCAAAATATTGACCGACTTGGCAAGAGCAAAGCACACAAAGCTGCCGTAATTCTGCCCGAAGCGCCCGATTTGCTTCTCATTTTTTCGCCGCCTCTGGCAGTCGGGCAACATTGTGCACCCAAAGGCGCCATGTTAGGAGACTACGAGGGAGAGCTTGGAAAGCAGGGATTCGGATGACGGCGAAGCTCTCGTGCATGGTCTCCACGGCGGTTGCTGCCGTTCTCGTCATTGCCAGTCTGCGCTACATCACCGATTTCTGGCTTCTTGCCTTCGTCACCAGCTTCCAGCTTCATATCGCCATCATCTGCGTCCTGTTGTCATGGCTGGTATTTTGGCTCATGCGCGACGCCTTTTCCGCCGTGCTCTTGGTCTGGTCGATTGCGCTCGCCGTCCATGCGGTGGCCATGCTTCTGGATTTTTCGACATCGGCCACGGCCGCACCGGATGCGCAGCCGTTCCGGCTGCTTTCTTTCAATGTTCTGATGGATAACGCCGCCAATGCGGAGGTTATTGCCGACGCGATTGTCGAATCACACGCCGATGCGGTTTATCTCTTTGAAGCGGACGCCCTGCAATCGGCTCTGCCGCGTCTGCAACAGACATACCCGCACAGGCTGGGCTGCTTCGAGGGAACGCCGGGCTGTGACCTCGTGATCCTATCGAAGCGGCCTTTGCTCGAAGGCCATTTTCATAGTCTTAGCGACCTGCGCCGCGACCGTTTCGCGATCGCCAAAATCGATCTCGACGGTAGGGAAGTCACGCTTGCCGCGGCACATCTTACCAAGCCCTATTTCGACGATTATCACCGCGACGAGCTGGACGAGGTCAGCGAAATTCTCTACCGCGTCACCGGACCGCTCATTCTTGCAGGAGACTTCAATTCGGCAAGCATCGCTCCCGATATGCGGGATTTTCTGGCCGCCAACGATCTCAGGAAAGCGCCCTGGGAGCCCGCGACTTGGCCAACGGAAGCAGGACGTTTCGGCATAGCCATCGACCATATTTTCGCCCGTGAACCGGCAACGCTGATAAAAACCACGCGCCTGCCGGACAGTCTCGGCTCCAATCATTACGGCCTGATGGCCGACTTCATGATCGGCAAATAGCGCCGCGCTTTACGGGATCGCCTCGTCTGCCGCGAGAAACCCGCCCGATTGCCGCGCCCAGAGCTCCGAATAGAGTCCGCCCCGCGAGACCAGTTCCGAATGCGTGCCCTGCTCGACGATGCGCCCCTGATCCATCACGATCAACCGGTCGAGCGCCGCGATGGTCGAAAGGCGGTGGGCGATTGCCAGCACCGTCTTGCCCTGCATCAGCTCGTCCAGATTACTCTGGATCGCAGCCTCTACCTCGGAATCGAGCGCCGAGGTCGCCTCATCAAGCACGAGGATTGGTGCATCCTTCAGCATCACACGGGCAATGGCTATGCGCTGGCGCTGGCCGCCGGAGAGTTTCACCCCGCGTTCGCCCACATGGGCGTCGAAACCGGTGCGTCCGCGCTGATCCTCCAGCCGCTTGATGAAGTCGTCCGCCTTGGCCCGTCGCGTCGCCTCCTGCAATTGCGTTTCGCTGGCGTCGGTGCGGCCGAACAGGATGTTGTCCCTGATAGAGCGATGCAGCAGCGAGGTGTCCTGCGTAACCATGCCGATATGGGCCCGCAGCGATTCCTGGGTTACCCCCGCAATATCCTGCCCGTCGATGAGAATGCGTCCTTTCTCGACATCGTAAAACCGCAGCAGCAGATTGACGAGGGTAGATTTTCCCGCGCCGGAGCGTCCGACGATGCCGACCTTTTCCCCTGCCCTGATGTCGAGATTGAGATGATCGATGACGCCGTTCTTTCGGCCATAGTGGAAACTGACATTCTCGAAACGAATGCTCGGTTTTTTAACCTCCAGCATAACCGCGTCAGGCGCATCGACGAGACCGATCGGCTGAGAGATCAACTCAGCGGCGTTCTGCACCGTGCCGAAATTGCGCATGATGCCGTTGAACTGCGTCATCAGGCGCCCCAGCAGGAAGTTGAGACGCAGCACCAGCGCCAGCGTGAAGGCCACCGCACCGGAACTGATCTTGCCGGAAAGCCACAGATCGATGCAGAGAGCCGCCATGGACGTGATCATAACGCCTGACAGCAGCGCCATCGATGCCCGCACGCCGGTAATGAACCGCGTGAACGTCATCGTCGCACGCTGAAAGATATCGAAGCCCTGCCGCATGTAGCGGTCATTGGCGTCGTCGCGCCCGAACAGCCGCAGGGTCTGGATATTGCTGTAGGCATCTACCATGCGGCCGGAGAGCATGGAGGCGGCTTCCGCCGTTTCTTTTGAATGATAGCGGATGCGCGGCACGAAATAGCGCGCCAGCAGCGAGAAGATCGCCACCCAGACAACGACGACGACCGCAAGCCGCCAGTCCAGCCCCCCGATCAGAAACAGCATCGAGACGGAATAGATGCCGACGAACCAGACGCTTTCCATCAACGAGGTCACAAGGTCGCCCGCCGCCTGCCCGCCGGACCAGACCTTGGTGACGATGCGGCCGGAAAAATCGTTCTGGAAAAAGGTCAGCGACTGCCGCGCCACATGCATGTAGGATTGCCAGCGCACCAGGTTGTAGAAGCCGGGCGTGATGATCTGCTGATCCACCAGCGCCGTCAGCATCGTGACGATGAAGCGGATGACCCCGATCAGGACAAGCATGCCGACGAGCTCGCCGCCATGGGTGGAAAGCAACCCGGCCCAGCCTTCTTCCGGTTTTACCGTCGAGAGAATATCAACAAGCCGACCGACGAACCAGAAAAGCGCCGCCTCGATGGCCGCAGTCAGCCCACCCAGCACCAGCATCGCGAAGAACGGCGCTTTCGCCTGCGAAATATAAAACCAGATGAAGGCGAACGTGCTTTCCGGCGGCCGCAAATCGTCCTTGCGGTCGAAGGGCTTTATCCAGTTCTCGAAATACTCGAAGATGCGGGTAATGAGCATGATCCGGATATAGGCGGATTCCCGGTGCGGGAACAGCCGCGGAGGCTACGGTGAGAGATTATATTTCGGTAACGTTCGGGAACTGAAAAAGGCGGGAATAAAAGACGGAGGGCGGGAACCCTGTTTCCCGCCCTCCGTCTTTCCTTACTCCGCGGCCGCTTCCGCCTCGTGATCGGCGATGAAGCCGCCGGACTGGCGCCGCCACAGATCGGCGTAAATGCCGCCCATTGCCACCAGTTCCGCATGGCTGCCCGCTTCCACGATCCGGCCCTTGTCCAGAATGATCAGCCGGTCCATTTCGGTGAGCGTCGAGAGACGGTGGGCGATGGCGATCACCGTCTTGCCTTCCATAAGCGAGAACAGGTTCTCCTGAATTGCCGCCTCGACTTCTGAATCGAGCGCCGAGGTCGCCTCATCAAGTACCAGAATCGGCGCATTCTTGAGGAAGACGCGCGCAATTGCGATACGCTGGCGCTGGCCGCCCGACAGTTTCACGCCGCGTTCACCTACCTGGGCATCGAGGCCCTGGCGACCATGCATGTCGACCAGCGTTTCGATGAAATCCCAGGCATTGGCCCGCTTTGCTGCCGCAATCACCTGCTCGTCGGTGGCTTCCGGATGACCATAGGCAATGTTGTCGCGGATCGAGCGGTGCAGCAGCGACGTATCCTGCGTCACGACACCGATCAATTCTCGCAGGCTGTCTTGCGACACCTTGGAGATGTCCTGACCGTCGATGGTGATCCTGCCGCCTTCCAGATCGTAAAAACGCAGCAGCAGGTTCATCAGCGTCGTCTTGCCCGCCCCCGAACGCCCGACCAGACCGACCTTTTCGCCCGGCTTGATATCAAGCGTCAGCCCGTCGATCACGCCCTTGTTCTTGCCATAGTGGAAGCGGACGTTGTCGTAGCGGATGCCGCCCTGCGGGGCCGCAAGTTCCGGAGCCTTCGGAACGTCGACGATGTCATGCGGCTTCGTCATCATCGACATGCCGTCATAGACCGTGCCGATATTTTCGAACAGTGAGGTGACTTCCCACATGATCCACTGCGACATGCCGTTGACGCGCATCGCAAGGCTGATGGCGATGGCAACCGAACCGGCCGTCACCGAACCCTGCATCCAGAAATAGAGACCGAGCGCGGCCGTTGAAAACAGAACCACCGCATTGTTCAGGTCGATCAGGATGTTGAAGCCGGAAATCTTGCGCATCTGGCGGTGAACGGTTCCGAGAAACACGTTCATGCCCTCACGCGCGTATCTCTCCTCGCGGCCCGCATGGGAAAACAGCTTGATCGTCGAAATATTCGTATAGCTGTCGACGATCCGGCCCGTCATCATGGAGCGCGCATCGGCCTGCTCCTGCGCCAGCCGGCCGAGCTTGGGCACGAAATAGGCGAGGATACCCATGTAGATACCCAGCCAGACCAAAAGGGGGATAACCAGTCGCCAATCGGCAGCCGCGACCATGAACAGCATCGAAACGACAAAGCTGATCGCGTAGACGAAGACGTCGATGACCTTCAGTGCCACTTCGCGGATCGCCAGCGCCGTCTGCATGACCTTGGTCGAAACCCGGCCGGCAAATTCATTGGCGAAAAACGTCATGGAATGGCGCAGCAGGAAACGGTGCATTTTCCAGCGCGCAATCATGCCGAAATTGCCGGCAAGCGTCTGGTGCATCGTCATGGTGTGGATCGCGCCCATCAGCGGCAGCAGAAACAGCACCAGCCCGGCCATGATGATCAGATGCCAGCCCTCATCGGCAAAAAACGTCTCGCGATTGGCCGTGGAAAGCCAGTCGACGATATTGCCGAGGAATTTGTAAAGCATCGCTTCCGCAACGGCGATGCCCATCGACATCAGGCCGAGCAGCAGCAGCCACGGCCAGGCGGGCTTCACATAATGCCACAGGAACGGCAGAAGCGTCTTCGGCGGCACGGAAGGCGTCGAAGACGGAAAGGGATCGAGACGTTTTTCAAACCAGCCAAACATAGGCCAAGCTCCGGCAATAAATCGCCCCGTCGTCAAAGGTAAGCGGACGCAATATGGCCCACGACGGAACGGAAAAGTCTTTGAACATGGCCGTGACAGCCACATGACGAATCGGAATATGGGAAACGCGGCCGAGCCGCGGAGTAACACCTAGGCCAGCAGCAGCACTACTGGGGCCGGGAGGCGAATACGAATGTCATTTGGCATAAGAACCTCCCTTGGCTGGTGTTGAAGATATGGCCTTGTAGCGCAAAAATTAAGCAATGACCAGCCGGAAAGACACCGACACGCTCGAAAACTCGAGATGTGTCGAGTAGCACAAAGGGACGGATTTACCCGCAAAGGTTTCCGACCGCCGCCTGCCGTGCTGCACCGCCTTATTCGGCTGCGTCCTGCGCCTGACCACTCTCATATTCCGTGATCAACTCGATCATTCCGGCCTGAGTATGGCGCTTGAGTTCCCGCCGGTCGCTGGGCTGCGGGGCAAAGGTGACGGTCAGGCCGGTATCCCTTATCGTGCCGATGGCGAAAGATGCGCCGGAGAGCATGCGTACGCCCTCATGCAGCCATAGAGGATCGGTCGCGAAATGCTGGCCGATACCGACCACGATGGGAATGCCCTGCCAGTGTGACATGCGGTCGTAATGGATGTGGCCTGCCAGAATACCAATGACATCATGTTCGAACAGCAGCTCGTCCAGAATCTCGGTATCGTCAAAGGACAGGGATTCCCACTCCGCATCGGGACGGTCGAAATCAAGCGCCGGCGCATGGTGCATCACCAGCAGCTTCGGCAATTCGGGATGGTTTTCCAGCTCATCCTCAAGCCATTCGACCTGTCCGGGTTCGAAAGCACCCCCGACCTTGCCGGGAACGCTGGTGTCCATGACGATGATGTGAATGCCGGCAATCACCTCGGCATGGTCATAGGGCTCGTCCAGATCCTCGTGGCGATCGAGCATCACGGGATAAAATCCATCGCGGCGGTCGTGATTGCCGAGCGCGAAGAGCACAGGCATACCGAGTTCCGCTTCCTTTATCAGACGCTTGAGCTCCTCATAGCTGCCGGCATCGCCCCGATTGGTCAGATCGCCGCTGACGATGATGAATTCGGGCGGCGGCACCAGCGCCTTGATCTGCGCAAGCGTCGTGGAAAGCGTGGCCGAGGTCTCTGAATAAAGATCGTCATCCTGCACCTGCGGATTGCCCACATGCAGATCGGTCAGATGGACGAAATTCACCCGTTCGGACATGCTATCCCCCTGTTCCTGCGTGCAGAAGATCCGGCTCAAGTAGGCCGACGTCAACCGTTCCCGATGGTTCGGGCAAGCCTGATGATGTACTGGTGAATGGGTAGCCGCCCAGTGTGTCACGCGCATGAATATCCGGTCTGGAATGACACCCGAGAGGGACTTTTCGCAAACTGCCTGTCGTCCCCTGTCCGCGCGTGATAATCGGACGAGCACAGCAACCGCAGTGAGATCTCCATGTCCGGCACCACGACCGAAATCAGAATCGCCCTTTACCAGCCCGACATTCCCGGCAATACCGGCACCATCCTGCGGCTGGCCGCCTGCCTTGGCCTTGGCGTCGACATCATCGAACCCGCAGGTTTCGACATCTCGGATCGCAATCTGAAACGGGCCGGCATGGACTACATTGCGGCGGCCGCCCTCACGCGCCATGTCAGCTGGGATCGCTTCGAGGAATGGCGGGCAACCACCGGCCGGCGGCTCGTCCTCGCCTCCACCAAGGCAGCCCAGCCCTATACTGATATCACCTATCGTGCCGACGATATCCTGCTCTTTGGCCGCGAAAGTGCGGGCGTGCCTGATCACGTGCATGAAAAGGCGGATGAGCGAATCATCATTCCGATGGTCGCCGGGCAGCGCTCGATCAACGTTGCGATGTCGGCTGCGATGGTCACCGGTGAGGCCTTGCGCCAGACCTCATGGTCCTGACCTGCCATCTTTACAGCCAATTTTTCAGGCAAATTTGAAAATTGGCCGTTTTTGCCGCGAAACTGTCGCAACCCGGCCTGTACCGGAGGCGTTCACGCTCCTATACTGATTAGCCGGACAATAAAAATCGCCCTCGCCGAGACGGTCCGCCGGCGGGTGTGTGGAGACGTCGCATGCAGTCCACCATTGTCATCGTCAATCTTCTCGGCGCGGTCGCGCTGCTGCTCTTCGGCCTCGCCCAGGTGAAGGATGGCGTGACCCGTGCCTTTGGCATGAAACTGAGGAGCGTACTCGCCACCGGCACCCAGAACGGGCCCCGATCCTTCTTTTCCGGCTTCTTCGCCACCGTCGCGCTGCAGAGCTCCACGGCAACCGCTCTCACCGTCGCCTCCTTCGCCGAACGTGACCTCATCAAGCCGCGCATGGCGCAGGTTGTGCTGCTTGGCGCCAATGTCGGCACCGCCGTGACCGCGTGGATCGTGGCGGCGGGCGTCGAATGGTTGTCACCGCTTCTGATCCTCGCGGGCATCGTGCTCAAGAAGGGAAGCTCCAACGCCAGGCAGGGCGGCGGAACGGCGCTGATCGGCATCGGCCTGATGCTTTTGTCACTGCATCTGCTGAGCGGCGCGACCGAGCCCATGCGCGCCTCGCCCGCGCTTGCCGTCTTTATCGGCCTGCTCGACGGGGCCTGGCCGGTTGCGCTGATTTTCTCCGCGGTGCTTGCCTTCGTCTCCTCCTCCAGCCTTGCCGTGGTGGTGTTGATCCTGTCGCTTGCGGCCACCGGAACGCTTTCCACCGGCCTCGTCATCGTCCTCATTCTCGGCGCCAATCTCGGCGGCGCCATTCCTCCGGTCATCGCCACGCTTTCCGGCCCCGCCTCGGCGCGGCGCATCACCATAGGCAATCTCGCGGTGCGCACCACTGGCTGCCTCATCGCCCTGCCGCTCGCCTCCTATGGCGCGGAGTTCCTGCAGCAATTGCCGCTTTCACCCGCGAAACTGCCGGTCGACGCCCATCTCATCTTCAACGTCATCCTGGCCGCGCTCGCATGGCCCTTCTCGGGCCTCATCTCGGATCTGATGACGAAGCTGGTTCCCGGTGATCCGAAAGCCGAAGACGGCCCGAATTTCCTCGATCAACAGGCGCTGGCAACGCCGGTGGTGGCACTGGCCAATGCAACGCGGGAGGTCCTGGTCGTCGGCGACAGCATCGAGCGAATGCTGATCCGCGCCGAAAACGCCTTCAAGCACAACGACCTGGCGCCGCTTGCCGAAATATCCCTGCTCGAAAAAAAGGTCGACCGCCGCCAGCAGGAAGTAAAGGTCTATCTGTCCCAGCTCGGCCGCAAGGGGCTTGACGATGAGGATGCCCGCCGTTCGATCGCAATCATCGATTATGCCATCAACCTCGAACATATCGGCGACATCATCGAAAAGGGCATTTGCGAACAGATCCGCAAGAAGGTGCTGAACAGCTTCAAATTTTCCGATGACGGTTATGAGGAGTTGAAGACCCTGTTCGACATGACCATCGAGAACCTGCGCGCCGCCCAGAGCATTCTGGTGACCGGCGATTTCGAACTTGCCCGCAGGCTGATGGAAAGCAAGGTGGATATTCGCCGCCTCGAAAAACAATCCTCCAACCGCCATCTGGAGCGGCTGCGCGACGGGCTGACGGAAAGCATGCAGACAAGCTCGCTGCATCTCGACATGCTGCGCGACCTCAAGCGTATCAACGCCCATATCGTTTCGGTGGCGCACCCCATTCTGGATGAAAGCGGCGTGCTGATCGAAAGCCGTTTGCGATATGCTGAGCCGCGCGCCTAGAGGATTTTAGAAAATCTGGTCCGTTTTTTCGGTACGGAAAGACGAAAGCACTCTAAAAATCAGTCTGCCGAGGGAAGCCGGCGCATGGTGAATTCGATGCGGTCACCTTCCAGCTGCCGCCAGCTTTCCACTTCCGTCCAGTAAGCGGCCTTGGGAAAGCTGTCGAACCATTCTCGGGCCTTGGCGCGGGCTTCTTCGCGTCCCAGACAAAACGTTTGCCGCACGAACATGCCCTCACGCTTTTGTTCGCCGCCGGCGCTGTCGCGCTCCCTGCGGTGATTGGCAATTCTGCGCTTCAGCCCGTCGAGGGGCGGCGGTCCGGTAAATTTCGTCATGATATTCACCTCTGGCACCTACGTCTTTAAAGATAGTGTCGACACGCTGACTTGGCGAGTCGAATTTGTGCGCGGCGCAAACACCTGCTAGAGGCGGCATGACAGACTACACCGCAGGAGAATGAGACATGGAACGGCCGATCTTGCCGAAGGGCTTGCCCGAGGACATTGAAGACAAGAAGGCCGTTGCCCAGGCATGGTTCCAGCATCTGCGCGACACCATCGTCGCCTCCTTCGAAACCCTGGAAAACGAACTGACCGGCCCCTTGTCCGATCAGGAACCGGGCCGTTTCGTCCAGAAAGACTGGCTGCGTGACAATGGTGAAGGCGGCGGCGGCAAGATGTCTATGATGGAAGGGCGCGTCTTCGAAAAGGTTGGTGTGCACACCTCCACCGTCTACGGCGAATTTTCACCGGAATTCCGCAAGCAGATACCGGGCGCTGAAGAAGACCCGCGCTTCTGGGCATCGGGACTGTCGCTCATCGCCCATCCGGTCAATCCCAATGTGCCGGCCGTGCATATGAATACCCGCATGGTCGTCACCACCAGCCACTGGTTCGGCGGCGGCGCGGACCTGACGCCGGTGCTTGGCCGCAGGCGGACGCAACAGGACGCCGATACCCAGCTGTTCCACCGCGCCTTCGAGATCACCTGCAACCGCCATCCCGTGGCGGACTATCCACGATACAAGACGTGGTGCGACGAGTATTTCTACCTGAAGCACCGCGACGAGCCGCGCGGCACCGGCGGCATCTTTTTCGACTGGCTGCATCCGCAAGAGCAAAATGGTGGCTGGGACGCCAATTTCGCCTTCGTGCAGGATGTCGGCCGGGCCTTCAATCTGGTCTATCCGAAAATCGTCCGCGCCAATTTCAACCAGAACTGGACGGAAGAGGACCGCGACGAGCAGCTTATTCGCCGTGGCCGCTACGTGGAATTCAACCTTCTCTACGATCGCGGCACCATCTTTGGACTGAAGACCGGCGGCAACGTCGAATCGATCCTGTCCTCCCTGCCGCCGGTAGTGCGCTGGCCCTGAAAACCTCACGCAAATTTGACGCTTATCAGCCATTTTGTCGCAAATAGCGTAAATTAGGACTTATGGAAAAATCAAGGCAGTGGTAGTCTCCTTCCGCAGACGTACTGGAGGAGCTATCGTCATGATTACTTCGAACAGCATGCCTATTTCTGCTTCCGCCGAGGGAGCATCGCAATCCATCGATACCACCGCATTGATTGACCGCCTGGCAGCCGAAATGCGCTCAACGGGTGATCGCGAACTGCCGCATTCCTTTTATGTCGAACAGGTGAAACGCACGCTCGCCGGAAAAGCCGTGAAGCGCGCGGATAACGACGAACGATCCAGCACAAAAATCCCGCCGGCCGGGACGTCCTCCGTTTTCCAGTGCTGGGCGATGCCCGAATAAGTCCGGTATCAGCGCTCAAGGACGCCGCTTTGGAACATAAGCGGCGGACTTTTGTTTCATAACGGAAGGGCAGCACGTCACTTCAATGCTGCCTTTTTCTGAAGCAGGGAGGCAAGACCATGAGACTTTTTGAATGTGGAACGCTCGTGCCGGGCTGCGCCTGGCATACACGCGCAGATGACGATGCTGAAGTCGTCCGCCGCACGGTGGAGCATATGCGCTCGGCCCACGGCGAAACCGTTATCCGCGAAAATATGATCGAGAACATCAAGGCCCGCATCCGCGACGAGGCGAATGCGGCTTAGACCGGAGTGTCAGCGCTCTGGCAATATCAGTTCTGAAGCATCTCTTTAAGCCGGGCGGTCAGCGCTGCCCGGTCAAGCGAGAAATTCACGTCGATCCACTTTTCCTCAAGGCTTTTCAGCACCTCGCCGACCTGCGGACCGGCCGCGACGCCCGCTGCCATCACGTCTGCACCGCTTAACGGAAATCCGGGCTTCTGGAATTTCTCCGCCCTCGCCAGCAGTGTCGAAAACCGCGCAACCTTCTGCATGGCTGTCTCGCCGGCCGAAATATCGGCACGAGCGGAGGAAAGCGCGAGTTTCAGCCGCGTCTTCACGCCTTCAACACCTTGACGATAAAGCAGCCGGTCGAGCGCCGTCTCCTTCAGTTCGGGATCTGCCGGCGGGGCCGCGGCCCAATGGGCAAGGTAGGCAGCTTCTGCCTTCGACAGCCTCAGCCGCGCGGCCAGAGAGGCCATCCTCTCGCCATCCGGCGGCACGATCGCGGCAAGCCGCAGCATTGGATCTACCGCCCAGCCAAGAGCCTGCTCGGTCGCGACCAGACCGTGAATGGCGTCGATACCCCATTTCTCGGTTTCGGGAAGAATTTCCGTTAGAACGCCCGATTGCCGCATCCAGAGCAGGGCGCGGGAAGGATCGCGGGCCGAAAGCAGCTTTTTCAACTCGCTCCACACCCGCTCGGCCGAAAGCGTCGCCAGCCTGTCCTTGGCCCGTGCGCTGGCTCGCAAGCCATCGGCATCCGGGCGGCCAGAGCCATAATGGGCAAAAAAGCGGAAAAAGCGGAGAATCCGCAGATAATCTTCCGAAATTCGCGTCGCCGCGTCGCCGATGAAGCGCACGGTTCCGGTTTCGATATCGGGCAACCCGTTGATAAGGTCGATGATCTCGCCCTTTTCATCGGCATAAAGAGCATTGATGGTGAGATCGCGCCGCTCGGCATCGGTCTGCCAGTCGGTGCCGAAGGCCACCTGTGCGTGGCGGCCATTGGTCTCCACATCGCGGCGCAGCGTCGTCACCTCGAAACCTTCACCGTCGATGACCAGCGTTACCGTGCCATGCTCGATGCCTGTTGGCACCGCCTTGATGCCCGCAGCCTTGGCCCGCGCAACAACCACGTCGGGGGTCAGCGTCGTGGCCATGTCGATATCGACCACCGGCAGGCCCATCAGCGCGTTGCGCACCGCGCCGCCGACGATCCGCACCTCGCCGCCATCGGCATTCAAAAGCGCGAAAATGCGCTTCAGCGCCGGTTTTTCGAACCAGTCCTGGCCGGCAAGGCTGTTCATAAATAAAACCTTTCGTAAATCGTCCTGACGATGCCCGCCGTAATGCCCCAAATGTAGCGTTCACCATAGGGCATTTCATAGAAAAACCGCTCCTTCCCCTGAAAGATGCGGCTACCGCGCGCGTGGTTTTCAGGGTTCATCAGGAAGGACAGCGGCACCTCGAAAACTTCGTCCACTTCCGCCGGATTGAGCGTGAGGTCGAAGCCCGGCCGAACAACGGACAGCACCGGCTTTATCCGGAAACCCGTGCCGGAGATATAATCCGGCAATCGCCCCACCGTTTCCACGAAGGACCGGGACAGACCGATTTCCTCCTCCGCTTCGCGCAATGCTGCCTCTTCCGGCGTGCGGTCCTCGGCGTCGATACCGCCGCCCGGGAAGGAAATCTGACCTGAATGTTTGCGTAAGGTGGAGGTGCGCTGGGTGAAGATCACCCGGGCATCATTGCCGTCATCGATAACGGGGACCAGCACGGCGGCGTCTTTCAGTTTGATGCCGTTCCCGGACAGCACCACGCCCGGATTGAGGACATGGTCGCCATTTTCGCGCTCGGCCACGCCCTCGCCCTCCTGCAGCACCCGGCGGCGGAAGTCGCTGGCAGTAAAAGCCTTGAGGCCTATTGTCGTGATCGTCATTGCGAAAGCCGTTCCAGTTCATTGGCGGGCATGACTGGAAAAACGACGCCGCCCGAGCGCACCGCGAACATGTCGACGCCGTTTACCTCGATCGCTTCACCGAGGGCGACGAGGTCGTACATCACGGCTCGCGAGACAAGCGCTTCCAGACGGCCGCGGACCAGAAGATAAGGCTTCAACTCGCGGTTTTCGCCCGAAATTTCAAACCGCAGCGGATGCTCCCGCCCCGCCTCTACCACGTCGCCAACATTCGTCCGGAAAGTGAGCACAGGCTCCCCATCCTCCTCGCCCACCGTCACCTTCATTTCCACGGCGACGAAAGGCGCATCGACGACCCGGATGCCGACTTTTTCCACAGGAGTTACAAGATAGGTTTTGCCATCCTCATCCTTGCGCAGAACGGTCGAAAACAGCCGCACCAGCGGCGCCCTGCCAATGGGCGTGCCGAGGTAGAACCAGGTGCCGTCAGCGCGGATTTCCATGTCGAGATCGCCGCAAAAGGGTGGATTCCAGCGGTCCACCGGGGCCGGTCCGCGCCTGGCGTCACCGGTCTGTTCCGCGGCGCGGGAAATCAACGCCGCAAGGCCAGCCGCATCATCAGCCGAATTTATCGTCTCCGCTGCCATATTCGAGTCTCGCTTTGCCGATAAGGAAATACTAAGTCACGACATAGTCATTCGAATGGCGCTTGTCAGCGGCCAAGAGAGCAATAAGCTATATGCAGCGCAAAATCCGTTCCGGCTGGCGGCCAGTAAAACCGGAATGCAAATGTGACAGCGGCGAAGGTATGAGGAGAGCGACATGGGCGTGATGAATACCGGCGAAACCCTCGATGAAAAGGCGATCATCGCCTCGGCCGAAAAGGCGCTGTCCGACATTGCGGCGATCCGCGCGGAAGTCTCCAAGGTTATCTTCGGCCAGGAAAAGGTGGTGCAGAACACGCTTCTCGCCATCCTCTCCGGCGGCCATGCCCTTCTTGTAGGCGTTCCCGGCCTTGCCAAGACCAAGCTCGTCACCACACTCGGCACCGTGCTTGGCCTCGACGCCAACCGCATCCAGTTTACCCCGGATCTGATGCCGTCAGATATTCTCGGTTCCGAAGTCATGGACCAGGATGAAAACGGCCGCCGCTCGTTCCGCTTCATCAAGGGACCGGTTTTTGCGCAGTTGCTGATGGCCGATGAAATTAACCGCGCCAGCCCGCGCACGCAGTCCGCGCTGCTGCAGGCCATGCAGGAATACCACATCACCATGGCCGGCCAGACATATGAGCTGCCGAAGCCGTTCCACGTTCTCGCAACGCAGAACCCGCTGGAACAGGAGGGCACCTATCCGCTGCCCGAAGCCCAGCTCGACCGCTTCCTGCTGCAGGTGGATGTCGGTTATCCCGAACTTGCCGCCGAACGCCAGATCCTGCTCGACACCACGGGCACCGCCTCGGGCGAAGCACGCGGCGTCATCGATGCGCCCCGCATGATGGAGATACAGGCGCTCATCCGCCAGATGCCGGTCAGCGACAAGGTGGTGGACGCCATTCTGTCGCTCGTCCGTTCCGCCCGCCCCGGCCACGGCAACAAGTTGACCGATAAGAACGTTGCCTGGGGTCCCGGTCCGCGCGCCGGCCAGTCGCTGATGCTGACGGCCCGTGCACGTGCGCTTTACGAAGGCAGGCTCGCGCCCTCGCTTGACGATGTCTATGCGCTGGCCGAACCGGTGCTGGAACACCGCATGGCGCTGACCTTTGCGGCCCGCGCCGAAGGCATGTCGGTGCGCGATGTCATCGCTGCCCTCGTGGAGCAGGCGAAGAACTGAAGCGACGTTCGCGAAAGGACTGCATGTGGCATCCATCGGCCAGATCGTAGACAAGACGCCGGGTAGCGAAGTTCTGGCGCGCGCGCGCCAGCGCGCCGCCCTGGTGCCGGACTGCATGGTCGAGGCAAAGCGCATCGCCAACACCGTCACCGCAGGCTGGCATGGCCGCCGCAAGCGCGGCATCGGCGAAAATTTCTGGCAGTTCCGCCCCTATGCCGAAGGCGAAAGTCTCTCGCGTATCGACTGGCGGCGTTCGGCCCGCGACGATCATACCTATGTGCGTGACCGCGAATGGGAAGCGGCCCACACCATCTGGCTCTGGGCTGACATGTCGCCGTCGATGATGTTCAAATCGACCCTCGGTTCCGTTTCCAAGGAAAGCCGGGCCCTGGTGCTGATGCTGGCGCTGGCGGAAATCCTCGCGCGCTCCGGCGAGCGCATCGGCTGCCCCGGTATCATGGAACCGGTTTCGGCCCGGAATGCCGCCGAACGGCTCGCCACCGCGATCATGCATGCGCCGCCGACCGAAGGCATGCCGGAAACGGGCATGATCCGTGGCGCGAGCGACATCGTGCTGATCGGTGATTTTCTCGATGATGCACAGGCCGTGATGGAACGCATTTCACCGCTCGCACGGCGGGGCTTGCGCGGCCACGTGGTGGAAATTGCCGACCCGGCCGAAGAAACCTTCCCCTATTCCGGCCGCACCGAATTCAGCGATCCGGAAACCGGCGAAAAACTGGTGTCCGGCCGCGCCGAGACCATTCGCGAAGACTATACCCGCGCCTATCTCGCAAGGCGCGAGGCACTCTCCTCATCGCTTCGCCGGCTGGGCTGGAACTTCGTGTTCCATCGCACCGACCATCTCGCTTCCGAGGCATTGGTGGCCATGCACATGTATCTTTCAGGCGCGCCGGCACAGGGCGGTGGGCAAGGCGGTGGCCGCCGATGAGCGCATTGCCTTTCGTCTTCACCAGCCCCTACATCCTCTTCGGCTTGCTGGCGCTGCCTGCCATCTGGTGGCTGCTGCGGCTGACCCCGCCGCGCCCCAAGGCGGAGGTCTTCCCGCCACTGAAGATTCTGGCGACGGTGTTGAAACGAGAGGAGACGCCGTCGAAAAGCCCGTGGTGGCTCACCTTGCTGCGCATGGCGCTTGCCGCCGCCGTAATTTTTGCTCTCGCCGATCCCGTGGTAAATCCACGCAACAGCGGCATCGCCGGCAGCGGCCCGCTGGTCCTTGTGGTTGACAATAGCTGGGCGTCTGCGCCCGACTGGGAGCGGCGCGTGGCGACCGCGGAAGCCCTGATCGGGGATGCAGAGCGTGCCGAGCGCCCCGTCGCCATCGCTTTTACAGCTGATGCCGAACATGACGCCGTGCCCGGAACGACAGCGGTCGCCCTGGAAAAGCTGGCAGCGGCAAAACCGAAGCCGCTCGTGCCCGATCGTGTCCGTACGGCCGAAGCCATCACCGAAGCGCTTAACGGCACGACCCCCGGCACCCTCGCCTATATCGCTGATGGCGTGCAGACGGCGCAGGACGAAAGCGCCCTGAAAACGCTGGCCAGTCTTTCACCAGCCGAATTCCGTATCGTCAGCGGCGACGGCAAGGCCATTGCCGCGATAACGGGCGCAACCAACAATGCCGACGCCATGAGCGTTTCGCTTTCAAGGCTCGATACTGCGGAAGCTGCCCGGTTGACGGTCAACGCGCAGGACAGCCAGGGCCGCATTCTCGCCAATGGCATCGCCACCTTCGCCCCCGGCCAGGCTGAAACAACGGCAACGGTGGAAGCACCCTTCGAATTGCGCAACGATTTCGCCCGTCTTTCCCTTGAAGGTGTTTCCACGGCGGGTGCAGTGCATCTTCTCGATGACGGCTTCCGCCGCCGCCGCGTGGCGCTGCTGGCAGGCGAAACCGGCAATGATTTCCAGCCGCTGCTGCAACCGCTTTATTACATCAGCCGCGCACTTCAGCCCTTCGTCGATCTCATTCCGCAGCGGCAGGCCGATCTGGCGCAGGCCATCCCGGAAATCCTGCAATCCAACCCCTCCGTCATTGTCATGGCCGATATCGGCCGCCTGCCGCAGGAAACATATGAGCCGATGCAAAAATGGCTTGCGGGCGGCGGCACGTTGATCCGCTTCGCCGGGCCACGCCTTGCTGCAGCCCCCGCCGACGACCCACTGGTGCCGGTGACGCTGAGACAGGGCGAACGCGCGCTCGGCGGCGCACTCTCCTGGGCTGAACCGCAACCGCTTGCCGATTTCCCTGCCTTCGGCGCTTTCGCCGGCATGCCGAAAGCCGATGGCATTCTCGTCAAACGTCAGGTTCTGGCCGAGCCGACACCGGACCTCGCCGAACGCACCTGGGCAAGCCTCGCCGATGGCACGCCGCTCGTCACCACCCGCAACGTCGAGGCAGGCCGCATCGTGCTGTTCCATGTCAGCGCCGAGGCCAGCTGGTCCGACCTGCCGATATCAGGCCACTTCGTCGATATGCTTCGCCGTATCGTGCAACTGTCCAAGGCGGGCGGCGCTTCGGCTTCCGCCAATGCCCCGGCCGCCGCTCTGCCACCCTTCCGGCTGCTGACGGCGGAAGGCGCGCTATCTGCCGAAATCGGCACTGCCCGGCCGCTGGAAATGCGCGCGGGCCAGCTTCCGCGCACCGGTTTCGACAATCCCCCCGGCCTTTACGGCACAGAGGATGGTTTCGTGGCTCTCAATCTCCTGCCCGCAGGTGCGACGCTGCGCCCGCTCGATACCTCGGCCGCCGGTGTCAGCACGTCAAGTGAAGCGCTGATTGGCGAGACGGCGAAATCGCTGCGTCCCGCCCTCTTCATCGCTGCCTTCCTGATGCTGATTGCCGACAGCCTGATCGTGCTTTTCATGAACGGTGCCTTTGCCCGCCTGCCGAAAGCCAGAAGCGCCACAGTGGCCACAATGCTGCTGGCGCTTGGCGCCTTTGCCGCCATGGCGCCAAACGATGCCCGCGCCGACGATCCCAAACCCGGCGACGAGCAGATATTCGAGCGGCTTGATACAACGCACCTCGCATATGTCCGCACTGGCGAAGACGACGTCGATCGCATTTCAGAACAGGGTTTACAGGGTTTGAGCGAATTCCTGACCTGGCGCACAACATTGGAGCCCGGGCAGCCTGTCGGCCTCGATATTTCCAAGGATGAATTGTCCTTCTACCCAATCATCTACTGGCCGGTTTCGGCCTCCGCGCCCATGCCGTCCAGCGCCGCCATCTCGCGCATCGACGCCTATATGCGCGCCGGCGGCACCGTGCTGTTCGATACGCGTGACCAGTTCTCCTCGCTCGATACCGGCGCGACCAGCGCCAATGGCGAGCGTTTGCAGGCGATCCTCGCCAATATCGATATTCCGCCGCTGGAGCCCGTGCCGGAGGATCACGTCCTGACGCGTTCCTTCTACCTGCTCACCAATTTCCCCGGCCGTTACAATGGCTCGCCGCTCTGGGTGGAATCGCGTCAGGGTGCCGCCAAGACCACCTCCGGCCTCTCCTCCTCCGGGGACGGCGTGACGCCGATCATGATTACAGGCAATGATTTCGCCGGCGCATGGGCCGTCGATGCGCAGGGCGCACCGGTTCTGCCCACCGTGCCGCCTGACGAGATGCAGCGCGAACATGCCTTCCGCTCCGGCGTCAACATCATGATGTATATGCTGACCGGCAACTACAAGGCCGATCAGGTCCACGTTCCGGCACTTCTCGAACGGTTGGGGCAGTGACATGACATTGACCTTCGCTCCCTTCCTGCCATGGATCGTGATCGCCGTTCTGGCCGTCGCAGCACTTCTCCTTTCCTTCATCGGCCTGTGGCGCGGCGTGCGTGGCGCATGGTTGCGCGGGCTGGCGCTCGCCGCCCTGCTTGCCGCCATCGCTAATCCGCTTTTGACGCAGGAGGAGCGCGAGCCGCTTTCCACCATCGTCCCCGTTATCGTGGACCGCTCGCAGAGCCAGGACGTGCAGGACCGGCCGCAGATGACGGATACGGCGCTTAACGCGCTGAAAGACCGGCTGTCCCGCTTCCCGCGCATCGAGCCGCGCGTCGTTGAAGTGCGCGACAATGGCGAGAGCGATTCGCCCTCGACCCAGCTTTTTTCGGCCTTGTCCTCCGCCGTTTCGGATGTCTCGCCTTCCCGCGTGGGTGGCGCGATTTTCCTGAGCGATGGCCAGATTCACGATATTCCCAATGCCCTGCCCAACGCCGAGCAGGCGCTCGGCTTCCGCGCGCCCGTGCACGGCCTGATCACGGGCAAGGCTGATGAGTTCGACCGCCGTATCGAAATCGTTCGCGCCCCGCGCTTCGGCATCGTCAATGAGGAACAGCAACTGACGCTGCGCGTCTTCGATGACGGACGCCCGGCAGGCGGTGGCGCGGCTGAGGTGACGGTGAAGATGAATGGCGAAGAGATCGCCACACTACAGGCGACACCCGGTCAGCCGACGCCGTTCCGCTTCAAGGTCCCACGCGGCGGCAACAATGTCATGGAATTTTCCGTCGCCGAAATCCCGGGCGAAGTGACTGTTGCCAATAACCGCGCCGTTCACCTGATCGAAGGCATCCGTCAGAACCTGCGCGTGCTGCTCGTCTCCGGCGAACCGCACGCCGGCGAGCGGGCATGGCGCAACCTCCTGAAATCCGACGCCTCGGTCGATCTGGTGCATTTCACCATTCTGCGTCCTCCGGAAAAGCAGGACGGCACGCCGATCAACGAACTCTCGCTGATCGCCTTCCCCACCCGCGAGCTGTTCGTCGAGAAGATCAATGATTTCGATCTCATCATCTTCGATCGCTACCAGCATCGCGGCGTGCTGCCGATCCTCTATTACGATTACATCGCCCAATATGTCGAAAAAGGCGGCGCGCTGCTGATTGCCGCCGGGCCGGAACATGCCGGTCAGGATTCGATCGCCATGACGCCGCTCGCCTCCGTCCTCCCGGCGCAGCCGACCGGTCAGGTGCATCAGGCTGCCTTCTATCCGCGTCTTTCGGAAGCGGGCAAGAAACACCCGGTCACCCGCGGGCTAGAGGGATCGGGCAATGAGCCGCCGCAATGGGGCCGCTGGTTCCGCACCATCAGCGTCGACCCGCCGCAGGGCCAGACCGTGATGCTGGGCGATGGTCAGGACCCGCTGCTGGTGCTCAACCGCCAGGGTGAAGGCCGTGTCGCCATGCTGCTGTCGGATCAGGGCTGGCTCTGGGCGCGTGGTTATGAAGGCGGCGGCCCGCATGTGGCGCTTTACCGCCGCATCGCCCACTGGCTGATGAAAGAACCCGAGCTTGAGGAAGAGGCGCTGACGGCGCGCGCCAACGGACGCACCCTGCAGATCACCCGTCAGACCATCGGTGACGATCCCGGTCAGGCCAGCGTGCGTTTCCCTTCCGGCAAAACCGAAAACATGGCTTTCACCAGCAGCGAGCCCGGTCTCTACAGGATCGAACGCCGCATGGATGAGACCGGCCTGTTCGAAATCAAGAACGGCGATTTCACCACCCTCGTCCATGTTGGCGCAGTGGACGCACCCGAATTCAAGGCGATGATTTCAACGACCGAAACGCTGAAGCCGCTGGCAGATGCCACCAAAGGCAGCGTGCACCGTGTCGCCGATAATTCCGGCCGGGTCGCACTGCCGGATATATTGCCGGTCCGCGGCGATATCAGGGTTGCCGATGAGGATCGCATGCTGATACGCATGACCGACGAGACGGTGCTGAAAGGCGTCAACACCCTGCCGCTCTTTGCAGGTTTCGCCGGGCTAGGCGCGTTGCTGCTTGCCTTCTCCGCTCTATGGTGGCGTGAAGGCCGGTAAGGGCGTTCCAGCAAGGATCGTGGGGCCTTCCCCTCGTCTCGGCACGTAAACGGGAAACGGCCACCGCCCGGCGGCCGGGGAAGATGAACATGAATTTCGTTTTAAGCGATGCCGCCGATCCAGAGGCCGAAAAAGCCATCCGCGATCCTCTGGTGGCCTATAATCTTGCTCGTTTCGGCGAAAGCGACAAACGCGACATTATCATCACCATCCGCAATGACGACAATGAGGTCACCGGCGGTCTGGTGGGCCACACCGCCCGCGGCTGGCTTTATGTGCAGCTTCTTTTCGTGCCGGAGACGATGCGGGGACAAGGCACGGCCTCGAAACTTCTGGCCATGGCCGAAGACGAGGCGAAAAAGCGCAGCTGTATGGGCGCCTATATCGACACGATGAACCCGGATGCGCTGAGGACTTACGAACGGTACGGTTTCACCAAGATCGGCTCGCTTGGGCCACTCTCCAGCGGCCAATCCATCACCTGGCTGGAGAAACGGTTCTAGAGCACCGGCCACGCAAATTTCAGGCGGCGATGCCCGACACCTCGCTGTCGACCGTGCGTCCCATGGTGTCGCGAATCTGTTGACGCAGCCACACGGCTCCCGCATCCGCATCGGTCTGCAATGTCCAGACCATGGCGACAGGCGGGAAATTCAACGTCACCGGCACCGGGCTCACTTCCAGTCCCAGCATCGGCGCATAACGCTGAGCAATGCGCGAAGACACGGTCGCCAGCACGGCTGAGGAGCGCGCCGTTGCCAGCACGGAAAGAAAATCCGGCGCAGCGGCGACGACGTCGATTTCCAGTCCGGTCAGTTCCAGCGCGTCCTTGATACAGCCATGCAGACTGTCGGTCTGCGATATCACCGCGTGCTTGGCCGACAGATAGGCGTCCAGTCCAACGGGATTGGGCAGATCGAGCAGAGCTGGGTTGAAGCAGCAGAGCACGCTGGAAGAATAAAGCGGTTCGCAATGGTGCCGCTGTTCCTTCGAATAGGTGCATCCGACAGCCATGTCGATCACGCCCGTATCCAGCATAGCGGTGATTTCCTGCTGTTGCCCGTTGCGCGCAAGGATACGGATACCGGGTGCGATCTCGCGCAGCCGCGCGGACAGATCCGGCAAAAGCAGCAGCTCCACCTCACTGGACATGCCGAGCCGGAACGTCCGCCGCTCGGTCGCCGGATCGAACACATCAGCCGTCAGCACCGCCGCCTGCGCTTGTCTCAGCGCCTGGCGTACCGGCCCCGCCAGATTGAGCGCCCGCGCCGTCGGCTTCATTTCCTGCCCCACACGAATGAACAGCTCATCCTGAAACAGTGTGCGCAGGGTGGAGATATTATGGCTCATGGCAGGTTGCTGGATTTTCAGCCGCCGCGCCGCGCGCGTGACGTTCATCTCTTCCATCATCGCATCGAAAGCGACGAGGAGATTGAGGTCGAAGGAACGGAGATTGAAATGATCGATAGTTTGCATAAGTCACATCGATTTGATTGCTAACCTGCCTACACTTAACTGGAGATCGGAAAGTTTCAAGACATTCCTAAACCCAGGAGCCTTCAATGCCATCACGTCGCTCACTTCTCAAAGGCGCCGCCAGCGCCCTCATCGCCGCCCCCTTTGTTGCGCCCTCCGTCGCATTTGCCAAGGCACCGCTTGTCGCCACGCAGGCGCCCGGCTTCTACCGGCTGATGGTCGGCAAGGTGGAAGTTACTGCGCTTTCGGACGGGGTCATTGCGCTGCCGCTTGCCAAAATTTACACCAACACCACACCGGAACATGCGACGAAGGCGCTTCAGGATGCGTTCCTTCCGGAAGAGACGCCCACGTCCGTCAATGCGTTTCTCGTCAACACCGGTGACAGGCTGGTGCTGATCGATGCCGGCACCGGCTCCTATCTTGGCCCAAGCCTCGGCAGGCTCGTCGCCAATATCGAAGCCTCGGGCTACAAAGCGGATGAGATAGATGATGTCGTTCTCACCCATATCCATACAGATCATTCGGGCGGTCTCTCCGCGGATGGCAAGCGCGTCTTCGCCAACGCGACCCTGCGCGTGAACAAGCGCGAAGCCACTTTCTGGCTGGACGAGGCAAAGGCCAAGGCAGCACCGGAGGCGCTGAAGAAGGGCTATGCCGAAGCCAAAGAAAGCATCCAGCCCTATATCGATGCCGGCAAGTTCGAGACGTTCGGCGACAATGCCGCGCCGGTTCCCGGTCTCGGTTCAGTCCTTTACGCCGGCCACACGCCGGGCCACAGCGGCGTCGTTCTCGAAAGCAACGGCCAGAAAATCGTCTTCTGGGGCGATATTACCCATGGCGATATCCTCCAGTTCGATGAACCCGATGTCGCCGTCGCATTCGACGTCGATCAGAAGGCAGCCGTCGCCACGCGTGATCTGGCATTTAAACAGGCGGTGGAAGGCAAATATCTGGTGGCAGGGGCGCATATCGCCTTCCCCGGCATCGGTCATGTGCGCACCGACAGCACCAATTATGATTGGCTGCCGGTGAATTACACGACGCTATAAAGCCGAACAGAATGGCCTGATCCTCAAGGGTCAGGCCATCGTCCCGCACTGACACCCTATGTCAGCGCCACCTGGCGCGTTTCCGCATTGATCATCGTCGCCGCAATGGCGGCCAGTACCAGCAGCCCGGCAAATATGCCGATCGCGACACCAAAACCCTGCGCAATGGCATAACCGAGGAGTGACGGCGCCAGCAGGCCCCCAAGCCGCGCCATCGCCCCTGCGGCACCCATGCCGGTTGCCCGTGATTCCGTCGGGTAAAGTTCCGGCGTGAATGCATAGAGAGCGCCCCAGGTGCCGAGCAACGCAAAGCTCATGATGAGAAGCGAGGCGGCAATCATCGCACCGCCGGAAGCAAGCGTGAAAAGCAGGCATCCGAGCGCGGAGAGCAGGCAGAAGCCGATCAGCGTCGGCTTGCGACCCCACTTTTCGACACCATAGGCCGCAAGCGCGTAACCGGGGATCTGTGCCAGCGCCACCAGCACAAGGAAACCATAACCGCGCACGAAACCGAAGCCATCTCCCGCGAGCTTCGCCGGCATCCAGGTGAAGACGCCGTAATAGGAAACGGAGACGAGAAACCAGATTGAGAGGATCATGATGCTGCGTTGGCGCAGCGCCGGTGAAAATATCCCCTGCCCCTTGGACACTTCAGGCTGGAAAAGCGCTGTCCCGGCATCGAGCGGAGCGCGGCCATTCGTGACCAGCATACGGTTGACGACGGCCTTTGCTTCCTCCGACCGACCCGTGCGCAGGAGATAAAGCGGCGATTCCGGCACGAGAAAGCGAAGGCCAAGGCCGAGGACAGCCGGGAACGCGGTTACGGCAAAGATATATCGCCAGGCATCGGCAACACCGGCAAGGCTGGCACCCCAGGCTGCAAGCGCCACGATCAGCGTCCCGACAGCCCAGAAACCTTCCAGAAAGACGAGCCAGCGCCCACGATTCTTGGCGGGCAGGAATTCCGCCATCATCGCATAATCCACCGGCAGCGTGCCGCCCACGGCGGCCCCGGTGAGAAAGCGCAGGACAAGCAGAATGGTGAAATCCGGCGAGAATATCGAAAGCACGCCGAACAGGGCATCACAGGCCACCGTGACGATTAGCACCCGGCGACGGCCGTAACGGTCCGCCAGCCGTCCGAAACCCGCAGCACCCAGCAACATGCCGAAAAAGAACGCTGTTCCGGTCTGCAGCGCCTGCGGCACCGTCAGCCCAAAGGTTGCGGCAATTGAGGCCGCAGTGAAACCGACGGCCAGAACCTGCATGGCATCCGCCGCCCAGACGAGGCCGAATATGCCCATCAGCCTGCGCTGATAGGCGCCTGCGCCCGCGCGCTCCAGCGCATCATTCATGGTGATTGCCGTCATGCCTCGTCCCTTCGCAAAAACCGACTTTCACTTGCTATCGTATGGGGGGAGGAAACGGAATTGAATTCTGTGGAGGGAGACGCGTTGTTTCGAAACAGGCTACTGGAAGAAGATTTTACCAGACAAAAAGATGTGCACAGCAGTCTCGATGTTTGCCATAGCGCGCAACGCCCCTTCCGTCATCCCGGCCTCGAGCCGGGATCCAGTCACGGCGCGTCTGCGCCGTGGGAAGGGTCCTTTTCAGCCCAAAGACTTGGCCTGGCTGCATTCCGGCTCAAGGCCGGAATGACGGGGCCTATGTTGCGCCAAGAAGCAAAAAGCTCTTCGGATATCCCGTCACCCGTAAACCCGAAGAGGCGCCTCGAAACCCTCATCTTCCACTGTCGCGGCCGGCATCACGGCCTCGCATTTGCGCCAGCCGATATTGCCCTTCAGCCGCTGGTGCACGTCATTGCCAAGCGGCACGACCAGCACCCGGTTCGGATCAACCGGCCCCGGAAAATCAAGCGCCGCATAAGCGACCTTCTCGAACCCGAGCGGCATGTAATAGGGCGGATCGCCGATCAGTATCACGGCTTCGGAGCCCTTGCGCCTTGCCGCCGCAATGGCGATCCGGACGAGTTCCCGGCCGATGCCCTTGTTCTTGTGAGAGGGCCGAACCGCAAGCGGGCCAAGCATATGACCCTTCACATTGCCTGCCAGAACCGGCGTCATGCGCACCGAGGCAATCGTCTCGCCATCATCGGCACAGACGAAGGAGAGCGACCGGTCATGCGGACCCTGCTCGCGGATGCGTGCTGCCGCACGGGTGTGCCGGCCGGGGCCAAATGCTTCTTCGTTGATGACTTCGATGATGGCGTCGTGCGACGCGTCCTCGGTGAGGTAGACAAGATCGTGCTTGGACATGAAGAGACCGAAACTTCCAGAATGCGGATGCGACAATAGATGACGGCTGCGCCGGTTAGGGCGTTCAGGAGCGTCAGCGTCGTCGGAGCATCCGTAGTTCGATCATAATCAAAAATTTCCTCAGATTTGTGAAAATCGCAATTATCAGGAAAATAACGACCCGTCCAGAACAAATCTCGTCGCGGCCCCATTCCAGCTCTGCAGCACGGAAACGCATTGTTCAATGCCTTGCGGGTTCGCGACAACGAGTGAAACGGGTAGGATTGCCGCCAAGGAAACAATCAAGGAGATCGTCATGGGCATGCTGGTGGAAGGCGTATGGAAAGACGTCTGGTACGACACCAAGGAAACCAAGGGGCATTTCAAGCGCAGCGCCTCGCAATTTCGCAACTGGATAACGGCGGATGGCGCACCCGGCCCTTCAGGAGAAGGCGGCTTCGCGGCGGAGAAGGACCGTTACCACCTCTATGTCTCCTTCGCCTGCCCCTGGGCGCACCGAACCCTGATTTTTCGCAAGCTGAAAAAGTTGGAAGAGCTTGTTTCGGTCTCGGTTGTCGACCCTTTGATGCTGGAAAACGGCTGGGAATTTAAGCCTGAAGGTGAGCGGACGCCAGGTGCGACCGAGGATCACCTCTTCGGTTCATCCGCGCTCTGGCAGGTCTACACCAAAGCGGATCCCAAATATTCCGGCCGCGTGACCGTGCCGGTGCTCTGGGATAAGAAGCGCGGCACCATCGTTTCCAACGAATCGGCGGAAATCATCCGCATGTTCAACTCCGCCTTCAACGACCTCACCGGCTCGCAGACCGATTATTATCCTGAGACGTTGCGCGCCGAAATAGACGCGTTGAACGACGTGATTTACGACACCGTCAATAATGGCGTCTACAAGGCTGGCTTTGCCACAACGCAGGATGCCTATCAGCAGAATGCGGTCAAGGTCTTCGAAACGCTGGACATGCTGGAAGACCGGCTGAAGCACCGCCGTTTCCTGTTCGGTTCGGAGCAGACGGAAGCGGACTGGCGCCTGTTCACCACGCTGGTTCGGTTCGACCCGGTCTATGTCGGCCATTTCAAGTGCAATATCCGCCGCATCCACGACTATCCGCACCTCACGGGTTACCTGCGCGATCTTTACCAGACGCCGGGCGTGCCTGACACGGTCGATATGCGCCATATCAAGGAACATTATTACCGCAGCCACCGCACCATCAACCCGACAGGCATCGTGCCCATCGGCCCCGAGCTGGACCTGACAAAGGCCCATGGCCGCGACTCGCTTTCCTGACGAGGGTGGGCACGGCTACCAGTGATCGGCGAGCGCCGCCTCGCCGGCAAGTTCTGCAAGGCGGCGGCGGGTTGCGGCCGTCACCCCTTCGGGCAGATTTGAAAGATCGAAAAAGCCGCTTTCGGCGATTTCATGATCCGGCTTTTTCGGCTTGGTCTGGGTAACCTCAAGCCGATAAAGCGCGACATGGTCGCGATTGCTGCCTTCCAGATTGAGATAAACATGGAAAAGCTCAGGCTTTGACGTGGCTTCGAGATTGCCTTCCTCCCGAATTTCCTTGTGAAGCGCCGCGAGCAGGGTTTCACCCCGCTCCACCCCTCCACCCGGCAGATACCAGCCCGGCAGATAGGTGTGGCGGACGAGGAAAATCCTGCCGGTTCCATCATAGCAGGCGGCACGCACGCCAAGAGTTGCGCCGCGCGTGAACAGAAAAACGAAATGCAGCAAACGAATGAAGACGCGCATATGGAACGGACGGGCCTGCCGCCCGGTTGTCTCGTCATTCACCCTGTTTCTCCCCGCCTGCCGGCTTTTGTTGGACGTGCGGCATATCATAGGTTATCTCTGCCGCCATGTTCAAACTTGCGCATATTTCAGACGTCCATTTGGGGCCACTTCCAAAACTCACTTTTCGCGAACTTGCATCCAAGCGTATCACCGGTTTCGTCAACTGGCATCGCAACCGCCGCAAGCATCTCTTCACCGATACGCTGGAAAAGCTGCTGGACGATCTGGAGACAAAATCACCGGATCATCGGGCTATCACCGGCGATCTCGTCAATCTTGCGACCGGCATTGAAATTCGCGCCGCCGCCGACTGGCTGGAAGAGGTGGGTGACCCCGAAAAGACCTCCGTCGTTCCCGGCAATCACGACGCCTATGTGTCCGGCGCGCATGACAAGGCCATGCAGGCCTGGTACCCCTATGTTCGTGGCGATGGCGACCCTGCCGAGTGGGACGACGACCGCAAGATATTCCCCTATATGCGCGTGCGCGGCCCCATCGCGCTGATCGGCTGCTCCACCTCGATTGCGACGCCACCTTTCTCGGCCACCGGCTATTTCGGCAACCGGCAGGCGCGCGCCACCGCGGAACTGTTGAAAAAAGCCGGGGAACAGGGGCTGTTCCGCGTCGTGATGATCCACCACCCGCCGATCCGTGGCGCCGCCCCAACGCACAAGCGCATGATCGGCATACGCCGTTTCGCCGCGGCGCTAGGCGTCGGCGGTGCGGAGCTCGTGCTGCATGGCCATACACATTTGAACACAGTCTATTGGCTGAACACGCACCATGGTGAAGACCACATTCCCGTGGTCGGCATCGCCTCTGCCAGCCAGGGGCCCGGTGGGGAAAAACCGCGCGCGGCCTATAATCTCTTCAACATCTCCGGCGGTCCCGGCACCTGGAACGTGACCTGCGAGCGGCACAGCCTCAATGAGACGGCAACCGGTGTCGCGCTTGAGGATATCAGGGTATTTTATGAAAACGGGCGGCCGCTGGGGTTTTCGCGGCCTGCGGAGCAGAGCCCGGAGGATTGAGAGGTAGGAGGTTGGGGCTACCCCCCTCTGCCCTGCCGGGCATCTCCCCCAAGGGGAAGATCAGCAGGAAGCGCTACCGCCATTTCATTCACAAACGTTGAGATGGGCGAGACCTGTCCGCGATTCGATCTCCCCCCTTGAGGGGGAGATGCCCGGCAGGGCAGAGGGGGGTGCTTTGCCCCACCCTCAACGCAAGCCTTACTTCGCCCGCTCTTCCAACACTCGGTTGGCCGCAGAAACGATCGCTTCCAGCGAAGCCGCAACGATATTCGTATTCACCCCTGCCCCGAACAGCTTGCCGCCCGGATGTTCCATCTCGACATAAGCGATGGCCGAGGCATTCGAGCCGTGCTGCAGCGAGTGCTCGGAATAATCGTTCACCGAGAGATCAATGCCGAGATAAACCGACAGCGCATTGATGAACCCGTCGATCGGACCGGTCCCCTTGCCTTCAATGCGCTTCACCTCACCATTGTCGGTGATCTCCGCGGCAACGATGCGCACGCCCTTGAAATCGCCGGCCGGATAGGTGTGGTGATCGACGAATTTGAGGCGCGCATTCGGCTGCGTCACGTAGCGCTCGATAAAGCGCTCATAGATGCGCTTGGCCGGCAGCTCGACACCCTCTTCATCGGTGATGCGCTGGATATCCTCGCGGAACTCCACCTGCAAATTGCGCGGCAGGTTGATGCCGTAATCCTGCTGGAGGATATAGGCGATGCCACCCTTGCCGGATTGCGAGTTGATGCGGATGATCGCCTCGTAGGAGCGTCCCACATCCTTTGGATCGATCGGCAGATACGGCACTTCCCAGACGGGATGATTGGCAACCTTGATCGCCTTCATGCCCTTGTTGATGGCGTCCTGATGCGAGCCGGAAAACGCCGTGTAGACCAGTTCGCCCACGTAAGGGTGGCGCTCGGGGATCGTCATCTCGTTGGAATATTCATAGACCGCCTTGATGCGCTCGATATCGCGGCAGTCCAGCTCAGGATCCACACCCTGCGTATACATGTTCAGCGCCAGCGTCACGACATCGACATTGCCGGTGCGCTCACCATTGCCGAACAGGGTGCCTTCAACGCGGTCCGCACCCGCCATCAGGCCCAACTCGGTCGCCGCAATGCCCGTGCCGCGGTCATTGTGCGGGTGGAGCGAGATGATGACGTTTTCGCGGTTGTCGATATTGCGGCACATCCATTCGATCTGGTCGGCATAGATGTTCGGCGTCGCCATTTCCACCGTCGATGGCAGGTTCAAGATCAGCTTGTTGTCGGCCGTCGGCTTCACAACCTCGACCACGGCGTTGCAGATTTCCAGCGCCACTTCCAGCTCGGTTCCGGTAAAGCTTTCTGGAGAATATTCGAAACGGTAACCGCCGCCAGCCTTGGCCGCCATGTCGGTGATCATCTTGGCCGCATCGACCGCGATCTGCTTGATACCGTGCACATCCTTGCCGAACACCACGCGGCGCTGCAGTTCCGATGTCGAATTGTAGAAATGGATGATCGGCTTGTTGGCGCCTTCCAGCGCTTCGAAGGTGCGGGTGATCAGTTCCGGGCGGCATTGCACCAAAACCTGCAACGAGACGTCATCGGGCACATTGCCCTCTTCCACGCACCAGCGGGCGAAATCGAAATCCGTCTGCGACGCGGAAGGGAAACCGATCTCGATTTCCTTGAAACCCATTTCGAGCAGCAGCTTGAACATGCGGGCCTTGCGGTCGTGACCCATGGGGTTGACCAGCGACTGATTACCGTCGCGCAGGTCCACCGAACACCAGATCGGCGCCTTGGTGATCGTCTTGGAAGGCCAGGTGCGGTCGGGGATGTTGATCGTGGGATAAGGGCGATACTTCACGCTCGCGTCGGTCATGCCCTTGGAAACAGTGGTGGTCTTGGCGTCCATGTCGCTTCCTCCTTGCGCCATCCGCGGGCTTCTTCAAGCCATCGGCGGATGCGCGGCCCTTGATGGCCTAAATCCAGTATAAAATGAGATTTCGAGATGAGGAGCGTTTGCACCAGCGGGCTTTCGGCCGCCGGGCGCTCCTCACTGGACCCGGCAACCGCGTGTAAGGTCGAGGCTAAGAAGCGAGAGTGCACCGCACGGCGAGGCCTTCGCAGAAATCTGCGCGCTCATGCCGGAAATGGTTGCGATGCTGTTGCTCATGGCGATGTGTATAAACAGCGGCTGGCGGTCTGACAAGTGATCTTGTGCGGTGCAGGCCTATTTTGCGTGTCGGCCGATCTCAAGCCTTTCCGCGATCCACAATTTGACAAGCGACTGCCGGGTCACCCCAAGTCTCCGAGCCTCATTGTCCAGGTCGTTGACGACCCACGTCGGAAAATCGATGTTGACACGTTTGGGCTCGATATTCAGATGCCGCGCCGTTGTCCAGTCGAGATACTCACCGATGTCCTCGCCATCATCAGCCATTCTGTCGAATTCTTCTGCGCTTATTGTCTTCATAATGATGCCTCTCTAACTCACGGGCGCGCCGAACGGAAATGATTCGAATACGCCCATCCCGCAGCGTATGCACTGCGAGCCATAATTTGCCGCCGAGAAGAGCGATGAGCGCAAACCGCTCTTCACCGACGCCCAGCGCGGTAACGGTCAAACCGAATTTGTCGTGCCACAACGCCTGAGCATCGACAAAATCAATCCCGTGCTTGTCTTTATTGCCAGCGCTCTTGGCCGGATCAAATTCGAATTCCATGAGAATATAATATAAAAACTATACCATTTCCACTATCTAACCACGCCTTACCAACCGTTGCAACGCCATCATCAACCCGCCGCCGATCAAGCCCCAGAAAGCGCCGGAAACGCCGCCGAAGGAGAGGCCGGAGGCCGTGATGAGGAAAGTGATGGCCGCAGCCTCGCGGGTTTCGGGGTCCTTGAACGCGGCGACCGCTGAGCCGGAAAAGGCGCCGACCAGCGCCAGCCCCGCCACCGCCTGAATGAGGATGGGCGGCGCAAGCGCCACGAAGGCCGTGACCACGCCGGCTAGCAGACCGAAAATAACATAGCCGACACCGCCGATGATCGCCGCCCAGTAGCGCCGCTTTGGATCGGGATGGGCATCCTCGCCCGCGCACATCGCCGCCGTTATTGCCGCAAGATTGACCGCATGGCCGCCAAAGGGCGCGGAAAGCAGCGAGAAAAAGCCGGTCGCGGCGAAAAGCGGGCCGGGCTGCGGGTCGTAGTGATTGACCTTCAGCACCGCAATGCCGGGAATATTCTGCGAGGCCATGGTGACAATGAAGAGCGGCAGCGCGATGGAGACGACGGCATGCAGGCTGAAGACGGGCGTTACCCATTCCATCGGCGGCGTCAGCGATTGCGCGACGCTATCGAACGCACCCGCCGGAATATCGACGCCGAAAATCATCACCAGCACGAAGGCGGCAAGGGCCGCAGGTACTGCAAACAGCCGCCTGAAAGCCCCCACGACAATCCACGCCAGAATGATCGGCAGGCCAAGCGCCGGGTTGAAGCCGATCGCCTTGATCGGGGCGAAACACAGGCCGATGATGACACCCGACAGCATGGCATTGGCGAGTGGCGCCGGAATGGAGGCAACCGCCCGACCGAGCGGCTTGAACAGGCCGGCAACGATGATCAGGACGGCGCAGACAATGAAGCCGCCGACAGCCGCAGGAAAACCGCCCTCGATCACGCCCGTCGTGGCCAGAAGTGCGGCGCCCGGCGTCGACCATGCAATGCTGACCGGCAGCCGGGTGGCGACGGAAAGAACGATGGCGCAAAGCCCCATCGCCACCGAAAGCGCCATCAGTCCAGACGCGGCCTCGAAATCGGTCGCGCCCACGGCTTTGAGGCCCTGCAGCACGACGGCAAAGGAACTGGCGAAACCGACAAAGGCGGTGAGGCAGCCCATGAACAGGCTCTGGACGGAAAAATCTCTCAGCATGAAGCACTCTGCGGCCTGCTGCCCGTCGCAAGAAACCGCAGCGATCTGCACTGGCGACGGACACGAACAAATTTGAAGCGTGAAGCGCGAATCTGAAGATAGCAGCACGCTCTGGATGAAGCATGGCTATATTCAGGATCAAAAAAGACGGGGCTTGGCAAGATGAACCGCCAGGCTTCGGGTACGCCGGCATGGAAAACGTCATCAAAGTTTAGCGGCAGCACGCTAATCCTCCCTGCATCGCAACGGATCATCCGCCACAGGAGGGAGCTTCATGTTTCGTATCGTCACCGTTGCAGCCCTGGGTTTTGCAGCCCTTCCGGCGGCTGCCCAGACCCTGCCGCAGCCGGCCTTTCTGGGCCAGATCGTCGTTCCCTCCGGCCTCGCCATCGATGGCGTCACCTTCGGCGGGATCTCCGATCTCGCTTTCGACAGCGAAACCGGGCGTTATCTCGCAATTTCCGACGACCGCGTGGAAAAGGGCCCGGCCCGTTATTACGAGCTGGAACTGGCGGTGTCGGAAGGCGTCGCCACCCTCAATATCGCCGCCATGCATGAATTGAAGGATGAGACCGGCGCGGCCTTCGCTCCCAAAGGCATCGACGCGGAAGGCATCACACTCGACCGCAAGGGCGGCAAGCTCTATTGGTCTTCGGAACGCGACCTGAAAAACCAGCCGGCGATTTATGTGTCAAACCTCGATGGAAGCGATGTCAAACGGCTGGCGCTGCCCGACGCCTATCTCATCGATGACGCGAAGACCAGGGGCGTGCAAAACAATCTTGGCTTCGAAGGCCTGACGTTGACACCTGGCAGACTGATCGCCGCCACCGAAAATGCGCTCACTCAGGATGGTCCGAAGGCGACGCCGCAGGCGGGCAGCCCGGCCCGTATTCTCGTCATCGATACCGCGACCCTGAAGCCGGTCGCTGAACATGTCTATGTGACGGAGGCGATCTCCAACACACCGACAGCCGCCGAGCCGAAATACAATGACAATGGCCTCTCCGCTCTTGCGGCCCTGCCGGACGGGCGCCTCGTCGCCGTCGAGCGCAATTTCGCCTCCGGGGTCGGCAACCATATCCGCTTCTTCGTCGTCGACCTCTCCCGCGCCGAGAATATTCTCGGCAAGGACAGGATCGATCCGGCATCCGTGGCCGCCGTTTCCAAATCGGCATGGTTCGAAATCAGGGAAGGCGACTTCGGCCTCGACATAGACAATATCGAAAGCCTTGCTTTTGGACCGGTCGTGGATGGCAAACAGCTCTTTGTCATCGCCTCGGACGATAATTTCAACCCGGGCAAGCAGTTCACCCAGTTTGCAGCCTTCGCAGTGCCGGCAAACCTCGGTCAGTAACACACGATAAGGATCGTGCCGGCCCCTGACAGCCCACAGGGCCGGCATGAGCGGACACGACACAACAGGAAACCTGCCTTCACCAGCGGAGAAGACGTGAACCGGCGAAGGCCCCGATCAGACCGGTGAGGAGAATACCCAGCGAATACCAGATCAGCACGAAGGCCAGGCCGTTTTCGCTGCAGAACCAGGAATAGACCCAGGCTCCGGCCGCTCCGGCCGCAAGTCCCGCAGCAAAACCTGCCAGGGCGGGATCGGCAGGAGCAGATCGTTTGAGAGCGGCAAAATTCGCAAAAAACACCGGAACAGAAAAGGCGACGATCAAGAGCGGGCAATGCAGGGCTGAAGAACCCAGGATGAGCCTGCGGTAAGCTTCAGGCAGGGCAAATCCCAGCTGCACGAAGGCCATCACCGCCATTGCCGAAACGATCACCGCGATCCCGACAAACAGGCAGCTTCTTTCTCCCTCCGGCCGGGCAAGACGCCTGACCGCGAAAAAAGCGACCATCGCCAGCAGGGCATTGTAGAAAGACTTCACCCAGAAAGCTGGCTCGCTCACCGCATCCCGCATATCGCCGCGCGGTCCCAAAATGATGAACATCAGCAGAAGTGAAACGCCAATCGCCGGCAGGGCTGCAAAGGCCAGCCGACGCTCGAGCGCAAAAGCCGGAACGGGCCTGAGATCTGCTGCCAGTCGCTCGATAATATCTTCCGTCTTCTTCACGTGTCGCCTCGCAACTTCGCCGCCAGGGTTTTTAATGTCCTGTGAATGCCGACTCGTGCCGCAAGCTCGGTCTGGCCGGTTTTTTTTGCCGCTTCGGCAATGGACTGCCCTTCAAGCTTCACGCTGCGAATGAGCTCGCGTTGCCGCTCCGGCAAATCCTCGAGCAACCGTTCGACATCCATCCGCGCGGTGACGGCGTCGACAGACCAATCCGCCTCCAGGGTCTCATCCAGCTCCACCTCCCCCCGCATGCGCGCGCCCCTGCCGCGATAGTGATCGATGAGCTTGTAGCGCGCTATCGAAAAAAACCAGGCCGTGAACGGTCTTGAGCGATCATAGGTCGCCCGCTTCGCATGCAGCGACAATAGCGTTTCCTGCACAAGATCTTCCACTTCTGCCCTTGAAGCGGCGCCCATGCGCCGACCGTAGTAAGCAGTCAGCAGCCGGCGCAGGGCATGAAGCAAATGCCTGTAGGCGCCTTCGTCCCCGTCGAGGGAACGCAGCATCAGCGTCTTTAAAGTGTCTTCTGAAAGGCTGCCTGTCATTGTCACTATCGGGTTATTCGCGGTCGGCAGCATATTGTTACACGGTGGTTTGAAAAATCTCGCCCGAAGATGTTGTCACAAACGTGTGAAGCTGTAACGACCGCCCATTTCTCCCGAATGGACAATCGTGATCCCCGACATGATGCCGGCGGACATTCGATAACGTCCAGAGGAGACCCTTCATGACCCGCATTTTCACCGCCGTTGCCGCCGCCTCCCTGCTCTCTACTGTTTCCCTCACGGGCATCGCCCATGCCGACGGCATGAAGACAGACGCCACGAAGCCCGACGCGATGAAAATGGAGACGATGAAAAAAGATGGCATGTCCGTGACCGGCAAGAAGGCCTGCATGCACAAGGCCGGTATGGAAATGGACAAGATGAAGAAAGCCGACATGATGAAGGCCTGCGATATGATGAAATAACAACGGCCCGAAAGGAAAAAGCCCGCATCGGTTTTCACCGATACGGGCTTTATCGACTGAAAATCCGGAACTTAGAGTTCCGACTGGCTTTCGACTATCTTGCCGACGAGGCCATAGTCCTTGGCCTCCTCCGCGCCGAGCCAGTAATCGCGGTCGATATCCTTGGCGATCTTTTCTTCGCTCTGGCCGGTGGCCTTGGAGAAGATCTTGATCAGGCGCTGGTTCATCTTGATGATTTCGCGGGCCTGGATTTCGATGTCGGACGCCATGCCGCGCGTACCGCCGGAGGGTTGGTGCAGCAGGAAGCGGGTGTTCGGGAGGCAAAGGCGACGTTCTTTCGGCACCGAAACATAGATCAGCGCGCCGGCGGAAGCGACCCAGCCCGTGCCGATGATGTAAACCTTCGGCTTGATGAACTTGATCATGTCGTGGATGGAATCACCCGATTCGACATGACCGCCCGGAGAATTGACGTAAACGCGGATGTCGTCGTCGCTGGCGGCGGCAAGGGCCACGAGCTGCGTGCAGACCTTCTGCGCCAGTTCCTGCGTGATGCCACCATAGATGAAGATCGAACGCGACTTGAAAAGATTCGCTTCCGTTTCCTTGCCGATCGGCAGTTCCTTGCTCTTGTCGTCTTCGTCTTCGTTCATCAACGGCTCTCTCCAGCAAAATTCGTGCATGCCCTTCGGACATAGTGCGACTTGTTACGTAAGGCAATGAGCAAAAAAGACAAGGTTCGCGCCCGAACAATAAACAGCACCCCCGGCAGATGACGCATGGACAGCTCGTTCGTCTTCGCGATATCGTCAGCGTGTCATTGCAGTGCCGCACGCTGCGGAACCCCAAGACAGCAGGTGAGCGGCGATAATCTTAAGAGGGAACCATGCTGAAAAGACTAAGCCTTGCAGCCGCCGCGCTCGGCCTTACCACCCTGCCCGCTTTCGCGCATTTGAACCCGGAAGAACACGGCTCCTTCATGGCCGGTGTCTCTCACCCCTTCTTCGGTGCGGATCATATTCTGGCGATGGTGGCGGTCGGCATCTGGGCCTCCCAGATTGCTGTCGCGCAAAGTGACCGAAGGGCGCTGTGGATCGTGCCGGCCGCCTTCGTCGGCACCATGGCTGTGGGCTTCCTGATGGCGGTTTACGGCATCGACCTGCCCTTCGTCGAGCCCGCCATTCTCGCCTCCGTCATCGGCCTTGGCCTTCTGGTCGCCATGGCGGCAAAGCTTCCCACCGCAGCAGCCGCGGCCGTTGTCGGCGCTTTCGCGCTTTTCCACGGCCATGCGCATGGCGGCGAACTCGGCAGCGCGGGCGCGCTGCAATTCGGCATCGGCTTCATGATCGCCACCGCCATCCTGCACCTTGCCGGCATCGCCCTCGGTCTCGGCATCGCCCGCTTCGGCTCGGTCGCCAGCCGCACGGTTGGCGCGCTCACGGCGATTGCGGGCCTCTCGCTCGCTTTCGGCGGCTGAGGATCATTACCGAAATTTAAAATTCGGACCGCTTTGAAAAGCCAAAATTGTGGCCTACCTCCTTATCGTAGAATTTCGCTTCACGGTAAGGAGGCAGCACATGTCACCGGAAGAAAGCCAGCTTCTCAAGGGCCTGTTCGAAAGAACCAAGGCCGCATCCGCCACCCCGCGTGACCGCGAGGCGGAAACGTTGATCGCAGACGCCGTGCGCGATCAGCCCGCAGCTCCCTATTATCTCGCTCAGGCAGTGATCGTGCAGGAGAAGGGACTGGAGGCGGCAGCAGCCCATATCAAGCAGCTCGAAGAGCGCATCCACGCATTGGAAAGCGCCAACCCGGCCCCTCAGGCCGCAGCGCAGGGCGGCTTTCTCAGTTCCATCTTCGGAACCGGCCAGCCGCAGCCGCCAGCTCCGACACCAGCACCTGCTGCTGCCGCGCCGGCCTCGTGGCGCAACGATACCGCTGGCCAGACGGCCGGTCCGTGGGGATCGCAGGCAGCCCAGCAGCAGCCCGGTGGACCGTGGGGTCAGCAGCCCGCAGCAGCCGGCCGATCTGGCGGCGGTTTCCTGCAGGGCGCGCTTGGCACCGCAGCCGGCGTTGCAGGTGGCATGCTGCTTGCGAATTCGCTGAGCGGCATCTTCGGAAGCCACATGTCGTCGCTCGGTCTCGGCTCGCCCTTCGGCGGCAATAGCGGCACTGGCAATGCGCCAGTCGAAGAAACGGTCATCAACAACTATTATGGTGACAGCGCGAACCCGCAGGATAACAATGACGACGATATCCAGCAGGCCGATTACGACGACAGCGCCGATGATGCCGATTTCGACTCAGGCGACGACAGCTCGTTCGTTTGAGCTTTTTATCACCTAAAGAGCCGGATCAGCCGCGGCCGCGATAAGTGGCAACGCCCTGATCCGGCAGCCATACGCCCTCGGGCGCCGGTCCGGTCTGCCAGAACACGTCGATCGGAATGCCGCCGCGCGGATACCAGTAGGCGCCGATACGCAGCCACTTCGGCTGCAGCAATTCCACAAGGCGCTTGGCAATATAGACCGAGCAATCCTCATGGAATGCGCCATGGTTGCGGAAGGACTGCAGGAACAGCTTCAGCGACTTCGATTCCACCAGAAAGTCGCCGGGAATATAATCGATGACGATATGGGCGAAATCCGGCTGGCCGGTCATCGGGCAAAGCGAGGTGAATTCGGGCGCGGTAAAGCGCACGACATAATCGGTGCCGGCATTGCCGTTGGGCACCTTTTCGAGAACGGCCTTTTCAGGGCTCTCTGGCGTATCGACCTTCGTGCCCAGCTGCGACAGGCCGGAAACATCCGTCACGGACATGGAAAACTCCTGTTTTTTAAACGATCACTTTGACGCCATGCGCCTTTTCGCCTTCCGGCTCGACGTGAATGGCAAGGCTGGCGCCCGGTATGACGTCCCTTATGGCATCTTCAAGGCGGTCGCAAATATCATGCGCCTCACGCACCGTCATGATGGCAGGAACGACGACGTGAAAATCGATGAAGGCGGCCGAACCGGCGCGGCGGGTTCTGAGATCATGGACACCGATAATGCCACCGGAATTGGCTGCGATCGCCTTCTTGATCGCCTCATCCTCCTCGGGCTCCACTGCCCGGTCCATCAGGCCACCCAGCGAATGCAGGATGACCTTCGAGCCCTGAAACAGAATGTTGACGGCCACGAGAATGGCAAGCGCGGGATCGAGAATGGCATAGCCCGTCAGCAATGCCAGGACGAGGCCGACAAGTACGCCTGCCGATGTCACGACATCAGACATGATGTGGTGGCCGTCGGCCGCAAGCGCCGGCGAAGAATGCTGTTTGCCGACGCGGATCAATATTGTCGCCCAGACAGCGTTAATGATCCCGGCCGCGGCATTGATGGCAAGACCAAGTACAGGCGCTTCCGGCAGTCTCGGATTGAAGAGTGCGCCCCAGGCCTCCTGCACGATCAGCAGGGCAGCGACAACGATCAGCACCCCTTCGACAACAGCGGAAATATACTCCGCCTTGTGGTGGCCGAACTGGTGATCGTCATCGGCGGGCTTCTGCGCATAACGAATGACGAAATAGGCGATGAAAGCCGCGACCACGTTGACGGTCGATTCCAGACCGTCGGACAGCAGCGCGACCGAGCCGGTAACCCACCAGGCCACAAGCTTGAGGCCGAGTACACCGAAAGAAAGCGGAATGCCCCAGAATGCGAGCTTCCTGACCAGCGCATTGCCTTCAACGTTCATTTTCTGTCCCCGTGCGGATGCGAACGAATTGCATCATCAAGTCCCAAAACGCACGAACCGCGCGCACGGGGGTACCCGTGCGCGCGGTTCGCTATTTGAGCGTTCTATCGTTCAAACGAGGATCAAGGTCAAGGGCCTTGCGCTCGCGTCCAAAACATCACTATCCGCTTTTCTGCTCGCAGAAACGAATGCGGTTGCCGAAGGGATCGGTCACTTCCATCACATTACCCCATGGCAGTTCTTCAACGCCGGGCTTCATGAAGCGATAATCCTTTGCCGCCAGTTCCCGCTGATAGGCGAGAACGCCATGCATCGTGACAAAGACGTTGGAGCCCGGCGTCGCATCGCCGTGGTGGCCGCTGAGATGCAGCCCCATTCCGGCGCGTGAAATCTGCATGTAGAGCGGGAAATTTTCGCCGAAGCGGTGTTCCCACTCGACCTCGAAGCCGAGAAAATCGATATAGAACTCCCGTGCCTTGGCCTCGTCGAACATCCTGAGGATGGGGAATATCCGCTCGAAAGCGATATCTCCGTCTATGCGCGTCCCGGCATCGGCCATGCTGCCTTCACCCTCTTCAGGCCATAAATGAAACCGGCCGCAACAGGTGCGGCCGGTAAGGTCAGCTTATTCGGCTGCGACGATCTTGCCGTCCTGCCACTTGAACAGCGAGAAGGTCTGCGAGGTCAGGTCACCGCTTTCGCCATAGGTGACCTTGCCAATTGCGGTCGGGAAGGCTTCACCGCTCTTCAGGACCTTGGCAACCGCTTCGGAATCCTTGGCACCAGCCTTTTCGATGCCGGCCTTCAGGACTTCGACAGCAGCGTAAGCATTAAGCGTGAAGGCTTCCGCCGGAATGTTGGCGGCCTTCAGCGCTTCCGCAGCAGCCTTGGAATCAGCGTTCTTCAGCGCGTCGGAAGCATTGGTGAAGATCGTGCCTTCGCCAGCCTGCGAACCGATGTTCCAGAACTCGCTGTTCGACAGGCCGTCACCGCCGATAACGGCAGCCTTGGAGCCGATATCCTTCAACTGGCGCACCAGAAGACCGGCTTCCGGATGGTAACCGCCGAAATAGATGATCTCGGCATTGTCGGACTTCAGACGTGCCGTCAGCGCGCCGAGGTCCTTTTCGCCCGGCGTCAGGGCATCGTAGAGAACTTCGGTCACGCCGCCGGCATTCAGCGTCGCCTTGAAGGCATCTGCCAGGCCTTTGCCGTAAGCGCCCTTGTCGTGAATGATGGCGACCTTCTTGTCCTTGAGGTTGGCGAGAACGTATTTCGCCGCAACCTCGGCCTGCTGGTCATCGCGACCGCAGGTGCGGAAGACGTTGGAAAGGCCGCGGTTGGTAAGGCCCGGCGCAGTCGCCGTCGGCGTCACCATCAGCACGCCGTTTTCGGCAAAGACGTCCGAAGCGGGAATGGCGACGCCGGACGTCACCGGACCGACGACGAAGTGAATGCCTTCGGCAACCAGCTGATTCGCGGCTGAAACGCCCTGCTTCGGCTCGCCGCCATCGTCGGCCAGCTTCAGCACGACCTGTTCGCCGAGGATGCCGCCCTTTTTGTTGATTTCATTGACTGCCGTCTGGGCGCCGTTCTTGACCTGGTCGCCATAAGCGGCGACAGGACCGGTAAGCGGCGCAATCAGGCCGATGACGATTTCGGCATGGGCAAGGGGTGCGAATGCGAAGGACGCTGCAAGCGTCACGCTGGTCAATGTCTTCAGTTTCATCCTGGTGTCTCCTTAAAGGGGGTCGCGGGACCCGGTGAGCGCCATGGGCGCCGACCGAATGAAACTATCGGACGCCTCCCGGCGAAAACTCGTTCCATTTTTGAATTCCGAGCCTTCCACTCAACTCATACGGAAGGATTGATGATCTATGCAAGTCACCTTTGCTGGATTAGGTCTATTAGAGGTAAATCAAACGCGAAGCGGGCCATGATCCTATCACTCCGAAGCACGGTATCGCCCCATGGAAATGCTTGGCGTTTGGCCGCCGCTGGAGGATAATCGCGGCATGATCACAGCAGATGACGAATTTCTGACGGGCCTGCCCGTTTTCCAGCGCTTTGAGGACGTGGTTGATCCGGCGCTTTATCGTGCCCTGCCACCGGGATGGGGGCTTGCCATCGCCGATATCGTCGATTCAACGACGGCGATCCAGACCGGCCGATACAAGGCGGTGAACATGGCCGGCGCGGCGGTCATTTCCGGTGTGTCGAACAGTCTCGGACGTCACGACCTGCCCTTCGTTTTCGGCGGCGATGGCGCCGCCGTCACCGTGCCCCCGGGCGGGCTGCCGCTTGCCAGCGCCGCTCTTTCTTCCGTTCAGCGTTGGGTCAAGGACGATCTCGACCTTACGATGCGGGTAGCGCTGGTTCCGGTTGAGGATATTCGTGAGAATGGCTTCGATGTGCGCGTCGCGCGTTTTCAGGCAAGCGACGATGTATCCTATGCGATGTTTTCAGGTGGCGGCAATAGCTGGGCTGAAGCACGGATGAAGGAAGGCCTTTATATCCTGCCCACCGCAGCCGCAGGCGAACGCCCGGATCTGACCGGCCTCTCATGCCGCTGGAATCCCATTCCGGCGACCCGTGGCAAGGTTGTATCCATCATAGCGGTGCCGGGGCCGTCGCGGGACATGCCGGCATTCCGGAAGCTTGTTACCGATCTTGTCGATCTGGCCGAGCAGGACGGAAGGCATGGCCACCCCGTGCCAGAGGAGGGCCCGAAGCTCGGTTTCGTGCGGGAGGGACTGAATCTCGAGGCACGAGCAGGAGCGGCCCATCGCGACGTCTGGGGCCAGTTGCGCCGTTCGTCCCGTATTCTCGGCGAGACCCTGCTTATCAATTTGCTCGGCTTGACGGGTCTTTCGCTCGGACGGTTCAATGCGGAGCGCTATCGGCGCTCCGTCGCCAGCAATACCGATTTCAGGAAATTCGACGACGGTTTGAAGATGACCGTGGATATCGACGGCGCAAGGCTCGAAAAAATTCGCGACCGGCTGGAGCAAGGCCGCCTGTCTGGAAGCTGTTATTTCGGCCTGCATGAGCAGGACGCCGCATTGATGACCTGTATCGTACCCTCCCCGCTTTCACGGGATCACATGCATTTCGTGGACGGCGCTGACGGCGGATATGCGGCTGCAGCAACCCTGCTCAAGCAGCAGATGCAGGCTGTGCCCGCCCGCTGATCGCACCCGGCGCAAAGACCAGCGCGCTCCTTGCGGGCCACCCGCCCGGTCAGGTGACTCACAAACGAAAAACCGGCGTCAAGCGCCGGTTTCAATTCAATGCTGCCGGAGGCCTGACGGCCCCGGATCAGGCGGCTGTCTTGCTGCTCTTCTGCGCCTGGCAATAAATTTCCTCAAGGGAGGCCAGGATTTTCTTAACGGATTCGGAGTTGCTGGAATAATAGATGGTCTGCGCATCCCGTCGTGTCTTTACCAGCCGCTGGGCCCGCAATTTCGAAAGATGCTGCGAAAGAGCGGACTGGCTGAGACCAACCTGAGAGGCGAGAACACCGACCGGCACTTCCGTATCCACCAACGTGCATAAGATCATCAGGCGCTTGGGATTCGCCATCGCTGAGAGCAAGTCTGCAGCGGCGATGCTATGTTCCGACAGAGATTGGTTATCCATACGCTCAAGTCTCCTGATGACAGTCGGAAAGACGGTCATGGTGGCTATTATAGGTGTTCCAAAAGGTGTTTTTATAATTCGGTGGATACGTTGTATATACCTAAATCTTGCTTATATCGTGTCCCTTTCAAAGACTATTCTTCACTAATTATCCATCTAAGACACTTCACCTAAAATATCGGCGTTCTGCCTGATTTTTATCCCATTTACAATAAAAACATGTATTAGAATAAGTATTCATAAGCAACAAATGATAAAAATTTCAGCTCCCAAATCACCATAATCCACGACCGATTTTGAGGCTTTAAGCTTATACCACCTTAAATTTAGCAACGGGCTACAGAATCTAGTTTTACTTTGCGCAATTTTCTCGAAATTTGCAATATGGTTTTTATTAGTAATAATTTTCATGCATAACTTATGATGTCAAAGATACTCTTTCCAACAGGGGGAAGGTAACTTGCCCGGAATATCTGCGGAAAAACAAAAGGGACCACCCGGTGAGGGAGGTCCCTTTTGTTTCCTGGCAAAAGCCAGTTATTTTTTGCGATGACGGGTCAGCCCTGCCACGACTTCGTCAGCGGAAATCGTGCCGACGATTGCGCCATTGTCGACGACACCGATTGCGCCGGAATGTTTGGCCAGCGCATCGAGAATGTCAATCAGGGGGGATGACGGGCGGGCGGTGGCCGCAACGGTCATCTGGCCGTTGCGTTCATCTACGCCCCGCTTCATCACATCCGCAGCAGTCAGCATGGAGATCGGGTTCATATTCTGCACGAAATCCGCGACATATTGCGTGGCCGGTTGCTTGACGATCTGCTGCGGCGTCCCGCACTGGATGATGCGTCCGCCTTCCATCATGGCGATACGATTGCCGATGCGGAAAGCCTCATCCAGATCGTGGCTGACAAAGAGAATCGTTTTCTTCAGCCGGCTCTGGAATTCGAGAAGCTCATCCTGCAGGCGGCTTCTGATAAGGGGGTCGAGCGCCGAGAATGGTTCGTCCATCAGCAGGATCGGCGCGCCGGTGGCAAACGCTCTCGCCAGTCCCACACGTTGCTGCATGCCGCCGGAAAGCTCTCCCACCTTGCGGTCGGCCCAGGCGGAAAGATTGACCAGTTCGAGCTGCTCGGCCACCATGCGTTTGCGCTCCGCTTCCGGTACGCCGGAAAGCTCTAGCCCGAAACCGACATTGTCGGCCACGTTACGCCACGGCAGAAGACCGAATTGCTGGAACACCATGGAAACCGTATGCATGCGCAGGTCGCGGAGCGATTTGGCCGTTGAGCGATAGGGATCGACAAAGCCGGTCTTGGTCTTCACCCCCACATTGCCACGTACCACGGGCGCAAGCCCGTTGACGGCCCTGAGCAGCGTCGACTTGCCCGAGCCGGAAAGCCCCATAAGCACGAGTATCTCGCCTTCGCTCACCGACAGCGATGCATTGGCGACACCGAGCACCAGGCCGGTCTCGGCATTGATCTCGTCGCGCGTACTGCCTCTGTCGATCATCGGCAGCGCGGCATCGGGCCGATCGCCAAAGACGATATCGACATTTCCGAAGATGATGGCGTCACTCATAGATCATCCTCCGTACCGGGAAGGCGGAAAAGCCGGTCAAGAACGATCGCCAGTATGACGATACACAATCCCGCCTCGAAGCCCATGGCGATATTGACGGTGTTCAAGGCGCGCACGACAGGCACGCCCAAACCATTGGCGCCGACAAGCGCAGAAATGACCACCATCGACAACGACAGCATGATCGTCTGGGTAAGACCGGCCATGATCTGCGGCGCGGCAAAGGGCAGCTCCACCTTGCGCAGCACCTGCGACGGCGTTGCTCCGAAGGCGACGGCCGCCTCGACCAGCGCCGGCGGCGTGGAGACAATGCCGAGGCGTGTGAGCCGCACCGGAGCCGGAATGGCGAAGATGACGGTGGCGATCAGCCCCGGAACCATGCCAAGGCCGAACAGCACCAGCGCCGGAATGAGATAAACGAAGGTGGGGATGGTCTGCATCAGGTCCAGCACCGGGCGCATGCCGGCATAGATCCATTTGCGCCTCGCCGCCAATATGCCAAGCGGTATGCCGATGATCATGCACACGGCGCTGGCGGCGATGACCAGCGCCAGCGTCTCCGTCGTCGCTTTCCAATAGCCGAGATTGATGATGAGCAGCAGGCCGAGTGCGGTGAAGACGGGCATGCCGATCGAGCGTCGCGTCCAGGCCGAAAGCGCCGTGACAATCGCCACGATGACCAGCGGATGCGGCGCCTGGAGCACATAAAGCAGGGCGTTGATGACGCTTTGGAAAATGAAGGAAAGCCAATCGAAGAAAAAAGCGAGATTGCCGGTCAGCCAGTCGATGGCCTCCTTGGCATATCGGCCGACGGGCAGGCGGTTTTCAGGAGCGCTGAGCCATTCCACGGTAAGAAAAGACCTTTCTTAAACAAATGCAGAAACAACGACCGGCAGACGGCGGCCGGACGCGGTGCTGGCGCATGACCTGCAATGCGTTGAAAATGCGCGGGCAAGGTCATGCATGGGCATCGATATTTCCCGCTGCATCCAGCCTGTCGCAGAGGCCGGATACAGTCATGCACAGTCTTGCGTTTTAAAGGCCAAGCGCCTTCTTGACGGCGGGCAGGGCGTCGGCGCTGCCATCCTTGGTCTTGACGTTGGCGAGCCAGGGCTCGACCGCAGCCGGATTGGCCTTCAGCCATGCGGTGGCGGCAGCTTCGCCCTCAAGCCCGTCATTCAGGATTTTGCCCATGATCTCGTTTTCCATGGGCAGGGAAAATTGCAGGTTCTTGAGGAAGGCGCCGACATTGGGGCATTCCTCGACATAACCCTTGCGAACATTGGTGTAGATCGTCGCACCACCGAAGTTGGGACCGAAGACCTCATCGCCGCCCGTCAGGTAGGTGAGCTTGAAATTCGCATTCATCGGATGCGGTTCCCAGCCGAGGAAAACGATCGGCTCGCCGGATTTTTCCGCGCGGGCGACCTGCGACAGCATCCCCTGCTCGGAGGATTCGACGACTTCGAACGCCTTCAATCCGAATGTATCCTTGGCCACCATGTCGAGGATCAGGCGGTTGCCGTCATTACCGGGCTCGATGCCGTAAATCTTGCCGCCAAGCGCGTCGCTGTGCGTGGCGATGTCCTTGAAATCCTTGATGCCGAGTTCGGCACCCTTGGCGTTGGTCGCCAGCGTATACTTGGCGCCGGTCAGGTTTTCTCGCAGCGTTTCGACCGATTTGTCTTCGCGGTAAGGCGCGATATCCCCTTCCATGGTCGGCATCCAGTTGCCGAGGAAGACATCGATGTCTTTGTTTTTTAGGGATGTATAGGTAACGGGAACAGAGAGAAGCTTGACGTCAGTTTCATAGCCTAGGCTTTTCAGTAGCACCGTGGCGGTGGCCGTTGTGGCAGTGATGTCGGTCCAGCCCACATCGGAAAACCGCACCGTGCCGCAACTTGCCGGTTCGGCGGCACCGGCCGCGCTGAACGTCATGGAGGAGATTGCTGCGGCCAGAACCAGACAGCGACGTCTATTTGCAAACATTGTTTGCTCCCTTTTTTTCGTTCCCTTGCCATTATCAATATCTTCCGGCCACAATCAACTCGCGTGCATTTGCGTGCTTTGGCCCGCCCGTTTGCGACAAAAACGGCAAAAGCGTCGGGATTCGAACCTGCAAATGGGAAAGAGCGGACCGCAGAAATCTGTGTTTTTCGCGCCTGCGCACTTTTCAATCCAAATCTTCCTCGTCAAAAGACGCCTGATGCGGCATCGGACCGGGCTTTGTGATCGCCTGGTGAAATCCGGCGCGCCGTTTCGTGAGGTTGCGAGGCGCCCGAAAGGCGCGAAGGCGCTCCGGGAGTGGATAATGGCAAAACTCTATTTCAATTATTCGACGATGAATGCCGGCAAATCGACCATGCTGCTTCAGGCGTCCTATAATTATCAGGAGCGCGGCATGCGCACGCTGATCTTCACGGCCGCGTTTGACGACCGCGCCGGCGTCGGCCGTGTCGCCTCGCGCATTGGTCTGTCCTCCGACGCCCTGACCTTCGATGAAAATACCGATTTGTTCGCTGAAGTATCGGCCTTGCATGTACAGGCGCCCGTCGCCTGCGTTTTCGTCGACGAGGCCAATTTCCTCTCAGAACACCATGTCTGGCAGCTTGCCGAGATTGTCGACCGGCTGGACATCCCGGTCATGACCTATGGTCTGCGCACGGATTTCCAGGGCAAGCTCTTCCCTGCCTCGAAAGAACTGCTTGCGATTGCCGACGAGCTTCGCGAAATCCGCACCATCTGCCATTGCGGCCGCAAGGCGACGATGGTGGCCCGCTTCGACAATGAAGGAAATGTCGTCACGGAAGGCGCGCAGATTGAGGTAGGCGGCAACGAAAAATATGTTTCCTTCTGCCGCCGCCACTGGGTGGAGACGTTCAACGGCGGCTGAACGGCTGCGTCCGGTTGCCGCATTTGATTTTTCGCAAAGATGACCGCCCGGCTCCTGCGCTAGAAAGGCGGGGACATCCGCTTGGATGTGCTTTCTCTCAGGAGCAAAATTATGCAGAACAAAATTGCCGGATTTGCCAGCCTCGTCATTGCTGGAATTTTTGCCTTCCCCGCCCTGTCTGCCGAAATCGAAGTGAAGATGCTCAACAAGGGCAGCGATGGTCAGGCGATGGTCTTCGAGCCCGCAACCGTCAAGGCTGCCGTAGGTGACGTCATCACCTTCATTCCGGTGGACAAGGGCCATGACGCGGCAGCCGTGAAGGATATGATCCCCGAGGGGGTTTCCGAGTTCAAGGGCAAGATGAACGAGGCGGTGAAGCTGACGGTCGAGAAGGAAGGCGCCTACGTCGTCAAATGCACGCCGCATCTCGGCATGGGCATGGTCGCGCTCGTTGTCGTGGGCGACGCCGTGCCGGCCAACCTCGATGCCGTCAAGAGCGGCAAACTGCCGAAAAAGGCACGCGACCGGCTGAATGAGGAGATCGCCAGGCTCGGCCTCTGACTGCTTGCCCTCCGGCTCCGCGGCGGCCATTACGTCGCAGTCCGTATGGAGAGCGATGGTGGCGGGCGCGGACCGCAGGTTGAGAAAAGTTTCGCAATCATGTTGTATCCCGGTTGACCGGGACATATCTGCAGGACAGTAAATGACCGGAGTCCGACCAGGCGCCGAAGGGCGCCCCACCGGATGGCGGTTTTATTCCGGCATCCAGCCCCACGGGCAGAGGAGACTATGACGACATGATAGACCGGATCACCGCCACGATTCAGGCAGCCTTCAGTGCCATCGGCAGGGCCGCCGGTCTTCTCGTCGCCTGGCTTTTATGGCCCTTCATGGCCGCCCATGGCTGGTACAGCGGCCGCAACTGGCTCATCAAGGGCCCGATCGCTCTGGTTCTCATCCTGCTTGCCGGCTTCTACGGATATTTCGTCTGGCAAACGCAGGTCTGGAGCAATTTCGATCCGGATTACATTTCCCGTTACAAGCTTGCTGAACGGACCGTGCCGCCCGGACAGGAACTGCCGGCCGCCTCCCCGACGTCGCCCGCTGGCGCAACCGGTGCAGCCGCCAACACATCCGCACCGGTGTGCCAGCGCTCGGCCATCGTTGACGCTGCCGCCGATCTCACCGATTTCAACGTCAACCAGAATGCGTGGATTTCCTCCATGCTGCTCTATCGCCTCGGTCTCTTCGGCTTGGACTGGGATAGCACACCGTTTCTCGACAACAAGGCCTCATTCCAGCGCGGCGTGAACCAGGCCGTGCGCCGCACCTCGGTGGAGCTGGTGGATACGCTCGGGCGCGTGCGCGGGACATCGGGCATCAACAACAACCTCCAGGAAGCGCGTGGCAATATGCAGTTCAGCGAATATTCCTGGTATTTCGGTCTCGATCCTTTCGGCCCGAAGACGCCGACTCCCAGCTATTACCGCGCCGCGATCCGCAGCTTCCAGGCCTTCAATGGCGAGCTCGTCGCCTGCAAGGCCGTCTTCGACACCCGCGCCGACAACCTGATCCAGTTCATCGACCGCATTGCCGGCGATATCGGCTCGACATCGGCCATCCTGCGTGAGCGTTCGGAAAACTATAATGGCGGTTGGTTCGATACCCGCGCCGACGACCGTTTCTGGTTCGCCTATGGCCAGCTCTACGGTTATTATGGCGTACTTTCCGCAGCCGGATCCGACTTCGCGCAGGTCATCCGCGAACGCAACCTCACCAACCTGTGGAACGACACGCTCCTGCAGACCCGCGCAGCCTTGCGCATCCAGCCGGCGATCATCTCCAATGGTGAGGAGAGCGGCTGGATCATGCCGTCGCACCTGGCCACCATGGGATTTTACGTTCTGCGGGTTCGCTCCAATCTCGTCGAGCTTCGCTCGGTTCTCGACCGATAAGGCGCAGGTTTCCCCGAAGGGCGGGACCGATCAGACGATCAGGCCAAGGCGTATGGTCTTGGCCACCAGCTGGGTGCGGTTCACGCAGTCGAGCTTGCGGATGGCGTTGTTCATATAGGTGTTGACGGTATGTTCCGAGATGGACAGAAGCTCGGCAATCTCCACCGAGGTCTTCCCCTGCGCCGTCCAGCGCACCACGTCGAGTTCCCGCTTCGTCAGCGGTGAAGGCCCTCTGGAGCCGGTGCGGCAAAGCCGGTCATAGACCTCCAGCGCATGTAGCGCGATCATGCCCAGCTCGTTCAGCGCGGCCTGTTGCAGGGTATCGCGATCGCCTGCGAAATTCATCAGATACCGATTGCCGTTCATGCCGTGTACCGGGACCATGAGACCCGAAGTAATGCCCATGCTGCGCACGGAGGATACGGCATCCTGAAGCGTTTCACACGCAATGTCCGGGTCCTGCAACGACCAATATTGCGGCATCATCGATGATGCGCCGCGCCTGATGACGGGACAATCCCCGAGCGCACCGTCGCTGGTCATCGCATTCACGACCCAGATTGGCAGGCTGCTTTCAATGACCGTCGGCAAACCATAGGCATTTTGGCCGCCGGGCAGGAGCAGCAGGGTCACATAGGCGTAACCGAAAGCGTGCATCACTTCCTGCAGCGCCTCCAGCCATTGGGACTTGTCGGCAGCAGCCGACAGATCATCGCATAGCCTCGCCTGACGCTCCGTCTTCACCATTCACGCCCCTTCTCCGCGCCGGGTCTTGACGCCAGGAGCGAAAAAATGCGTGGCCATGACGGGGTTGCGACCTTCATATCGTCTGGATTACCCTGCTAAAGCACCGGCTTTTCGGCCTTGTCCTTCGGCTTGGCCATCAGTTTCTCCAGGAAACCAAGCATGACCGCCGAGGCGACAAAAGCCAGATGGATGATCGTGAACCACATCAGCTTGCTGTCCGAGTACTGATTGGCATTGAGAAAGATTTGCAGCAGGTGAATGGACGAAATGGCCACGATTGACGACGCGACCTTGATTTTCAGGCTTCCGGCATCAAGCTTGCCCAGAAACGAAACCTCTGCATCGGCATCGTCGAAACGGCTGACAAAGTTCTCGTAACCGGAAATCATCACCATGACGATCAGGCTGGCGACGAGTGCAGCATCGATCAGGCCCAGCATGGCGAGGATCATGTCGGCTTCGTCGTAGGTAAAAACGTTCTTCGCAACTTTCAGAAACTTGAGCGCGAAAGAAAAGGCGTAGACAGCCAGTGCCGCGACCAGGCCGAGATAAAAAACGACCAGCAGCCAGCGGCTGGAGAGAATGATCCGCTCGACGAGCAGTTCAAGAGACTTCATTTCCGTATCCGATTATTAAACTGTTATTTTCGGGTATGCTTTCTTTCGCCATGTAAACTGGCCGCGAAGATCGTAGCAAGCATCAATGTCGGCACTTTGACCGCATCGTGGCGTTTTCGTCCCTACCCATCTTTTTTGGCCACGGCCCGCAAACGTAATATTTTTGCAACATAGCGCCCCGCTTTAAAACATGATGCTAAAAGTCATATATAATAATGTTGACAGTTATAATCATGTTTTTTAGTCCTCGCTTACCGGCTCGCCCGTAACAATCAAAACAGTTTCAGCCGCGACGGCAAACGCGGCGTGCTTTCGCACGCCGTGGCCTATTCGCGCGCCTACCTGGGGGTATTTAATGTCCATTTCGCGCACGCATTCCGCGCTGCTTCTGTGCACTGCCATCTCTCTTCTGCCGCTCGCCGGCCCCGTGCGGGCGCAGGATGCCGCGGCGCAGGCGGACGGCACCACCACGCTCGAAAAAATCGTCGTCAAGGGCAAGCGCGTCAAAAGCGCCAATGCCGTCGCCGATACGCCGCTGGCGAGCCAGACGACTGCGGAAGACATCCGCAAGAAGGACATCGGCAGCATCAAGGACCTCGGCAACAGCACGGAACCGGGTGTCGATTACGTCGACGCCAAACCCGGCCGGCCCGGCGGCCTGTTCATTCGCGGCCTCGGTGGCGCACGCGTCGTCACCTTGATCGACAATATTCCCGTTCCCTTCTTCGAAAACTTCGCCCGGCAGGGTCAGGCCACCACCACATTGAGCAATACGAATTCGAGCTTTGATTTCTCATCGCTTTCGACCGTTGATGTGGTGCGTGGCGCCGATTCCAGCCGCATCGGCTCCGGTGCCCTTGGCGGCGCTCTGGTACTGCGCACGCTCGAACCGGAGGACCTGATCGGTGAAGGCAGGGACTGGGGCGGTGTCGCCAAGACCACCTATGACAGCGAGGACAGGAGCGTGGGCGGATCGCTCGCCGTCGCCAGGAAGATCGAGAACACCTCGGTCCTGTTCCAGGGCTCCTACAAACGCGGCAATGAAACGGACAACAAGGGTACGGCCGACATCTACGGCACGCGTCGCACCAAGCCCAACCCCGCCAACACCTATGAAAGCAACCTGATGTTCAAGATCCGCCAGGATCTGGAAGGTGGCCACCGCATAGGACTTACTGCCGAACGGTATTCGCTGAGAGACCGCAGCGACATGAAAACCCTTCAGGGTGTCAGCGTATCGGGCTCGACCTATCGCATCGGCGATTACCGCGGTTACGAGGACACTGAGCGCGACCGCGTCTCGCTTGATTATGAATACGAGGCGCCCTCGACTGACAGCGTGATCGATGCCGCCAATCTGTCGCTCTACTGGACGCGCCTCTCCAAGGAATCCGGCGCCGGCGACCGGCTGACCAATAATTCCCTCTATATTCGCGAAGACAGCATGCGCAACAGCGCCTTCGGTATCGTCGGCGGCCTGGAATCCGGGTTCGAGCTTGGCGGCGTGCAGCACACAGTCCGTTTCGGCGGCAACGCCATGACCACAGATTTCAGCCAGGAGCTTTTCGCCAATACGGCCGGTTCGACCTCATCGTCGCAATCGGACATGCCTGACGTGAGCGGCAAGAGCCTCGGCCTCTATCTCGATGACGAAATCGCCTTCGGCAACGGCTTCCGACTGACCCCCGGCCTGCGCTTCGATTCCTACGATTACGATCCCGATGGCTCGGTTTCCAGCAACAGCGGCTACCGAACATTCGGCCTACCGAGCGGCAATAGCGGCTCGCGCTTCTCGCCGAAGCTTCTTGCCACCTATGACGTCACGCCCGAACTACAGCTTTTCGCACAATGGTCGATGGCCTATCGTGCCCCCACGATCAACGAACTGTATCTGAACTTCTCCAACGTCAGCTCCGGTTACGCTGTTGTCGGCAACTCCGCCCTCAATCCCGAGACCAGCAACGGTTTCGAGATCGGTGCGAACTACGCCTCAGGCGACCTGACGGGAAGCCTGACGCTGTTCCACAACAAGTACAAGAACTTCATCGAACAATATACGACCTCGACAACGCTCTTCCCCGGCTTCGGCGGCAGGGGCAACGGATCGCTCTTTACCTATCGCAACCGCAACAACGTCGAAATCTCCGGTGTGGAGGCCAAGGTCCGCAAGGATCTGGCAAACGGCTTCTTCGCCCACGCTTCGCTCGCCTACGCCTATGGCAAGGACACCGACACCAACGAGTTCATCCGCACGGTGGCACCGTTCAAGTCCGTCCTCGGCGTGGGTTATGCGCAGGATGTCTGGGGCACGGAACTGACGGGCGTTTTTTCCGCCGGCATGCGTGACGACAGGGTGGCCAACACTTTCGACGCCCCCGGTTACGGCGTCTTCAACCTGACCGGTTGGTGGGAACCCGAGCAGACCAAAGGCCTGCGCATCCAGGCCGGCATCTACAACCTGTTCGACAGGAAATACTGGAATGCCGTCGGCGTCCGCGACGTGAACCCGAATTCGGTCAGCACGGTCAATCAGCCGGTCGATTTCTACACGGAAGCAGGCCGCACCTTCAAAATCTCCCTGACCCAGAAGTTCTAAATCCGGGGCGGAAGCATCAACTCCAGTCGGGCGGCCTTTCGGGTCGCCCCTTTTTGTCAGCGGCAATAGAGATAGCCGCCTTTTCGCTCCAGCACGTCGAGATGCAGGTGATCCTGATGGGTTGCGTCGCTGCCGGGCGAAAGGACCGTGCGGAAAAACAGGCAGGCGGCAGCGGTAATCGTGCGCTGAAAAGCACCCTCCGGCGTCCCGTCCTCACCGCGCGGCTTCATCACCAGCGGCTCGCCCTTATCGAAGGAAATGGTGGAAATATCCACGGCATTGCCCTTGGCATGTTCGGAAATCTTGCCGTTTTCCGCGCTGTTGCGGTTGCGGCAAATGTAGGTCGAAGCGTTGGCGATCGTCGTCACCTTTCTGTCCGGGAAAGCGAGAGCCGTCGCCGGCACCATCATCTCCTTGGTCCAGCGTGAAAGGGCAAGCGCGGTTTCGCAGCGCATGGTCCCCGATGGCTCCAGCTTGATGCCAGGCAGAACCACCGATAGCTCGACGGGCGATTCGATGCCGCACCCCTGTTCCTCGTCGCGGACGGGCTCAAGAGGTTTGAACTCGGCGCCAATCTCCTTCAACGAGGCAAGACATGCCTGGAGTGCGGCCGGGTCCTCCGGCTTCACCGGCTCCGGTGGCTTCTCGTCAGGTTTCGCCGTTTCGACAGTCGGTTTCTTCTGCTCCACGCCATCCTTGTCCTCGCCTTCCTTCTTGGCGTCATCGGAACCCTTGTCTGCGGGTGTCTTTTCGCCATCGGATTGCTGGTTTCCGGAAGCATCGGGTTTCGCGACCGGCTGCTCCTCGGGCTGCTCCTCGGGCTGCGGCTTGGGAACGGGTTTGGGTGCTTCCGCCGGCCTTTGCGGCGTCTCGTCGGATGGCTTTTCCGAGGGGGTGGAGGACTGCCCCTCACCCGGTTTCGGCTGCGGCACCGGCACCTGCGCCGGCGGTTCAGAGGCAGAAATCAGTGCGAGGGTGGTTACCAGAAGACACAGGCGATGAAGCATTTGACGGGGCACTCCTGACCGTTTCGGCAGGGGTGCAACGCCGCGGCGGCCCGTTAGGTTCATTCCCTTGCCGAAATCCGCTTGCCAAGGCGGATCGTGCACGCTAACAATTTTCGCATGAACATCGTGTCTAAGAACATTGCTAACTGGTGGTGGAGCAGCTTTACGCGGCCTTGACCAGTCATGTCTTCAGACAAAGTCCAAGCCGCCCGAATTTTCAGGCGGCTTTTTTGTTATCTTGCCGCCTGTCATCGGGCCTGAACAACGGGAAGTGCGAAAGAAATGGTAACGATCATTCAGGATGACGGAGCGGAAACCTACGAGACGAAAGGCGGCATCAAGGTCAGCCGAAAGCGCCGGCCTGCCGATTATGCCAACGCCATCGACAATTATGTCGAAAAGCTCGATTCCCATCGCGGCGCGGTTTTCTCATCCAACTATGAATATCCCGGCCGCTATACGCGCTGGGACACGGCCATCATCGACCCGCCGCTCGGAATTTCCTGTTTTGGCCGCAAGATGTGGATTGAGGCCTATAATGGCCGCGGCGAAGTACTGCTTTCCTTCATCACCGAAAAGCTGAAGGCGACGCCCGATCTCACGCTCGGCGCTTCCACCACGCGTCGTCTTGATCTTACCGTCAACGAACCGGACCGCGTCTTCACCGAAGAAGAACGCTCAAAAATCCCGACCGTCTTCACTGCGCTGCGCGCCATAGTCGACCTCTTCTATTCGAACGCGGATTCGGCAATCGGCCTGTTCGGCGCCTTTGGTTACGACCTCGCTTTCCAGTTCGACGCCATCAAGCTGTCGCTGGCGCGCCCGGAAGACCAGCGCGACATGGTATTGTTCCTGCCCGATGAAATCCTGGTCGTTGATCACTATTCCGCCAAGGCCTGGATCGACCGTTACGATTTCGAAAAGGGCGGCGTGACGACGGACGGCAAGTCCTCCGACATCGCGCCCGATCCCTTCAAGACAACCGATACGATCCCGCCCAAGGGCGATCACCGTCCCGGCGAATATTCCGAACTTGTCGTGAAGGCCAAGGAAAGCTTCCGCCGCGGCGATCTGTTCGAGGTCGTCCCCGGCCAGAAATTCATGGAACGCTGCGAAAGCAACCCGTCGGCGATTTCGCGCCGCCTGAAGGCGATCAACCCGTCCCCCTACTCCTTCTTCATCAATCTCGGCCATCAGGAATATCTGGTCGGCGCTTCGCCGGAAATGTTCGTGCGCGTCTCCGGCCGCCGCATCGAGACCTGCCCGATCTCAGGCACCATCAAGCGCGGCGATGATCCGATTGCCGATAGCGAGCAGATCCTGAAACTGCTCAACTCGAAGAAGGATGAGTCCGAACTGACCATGTGTTCGGATGTGGACCGCAACGACAAGAGCCGCGTCTGCGAACCCGGTTCGGTCAAGGTCATTGGCCGCCGCCAGATCGAGATGTATTCGCGCCTCATCCACACGGTGGACCACATTGAAGGCCGCCTTCGGGACGATATGGACGCCTTTGATGGCTTCCTCAGCCACGCCTGGGCCGTGACCGTCACCGGTGCACCGAAGCTCTGGGCCATGCGCTTCATCGAAGGCCATGAAAAGAGTCCGCGCGCCTGGTATGGCGGCGCCATCGGCATGGTCGGCTTCAACGGCGATATGAACACCGGGCTTACGTTGCGCACCATCCGGATCAAGGACGGCATTGCCGAGGTGCGTGCGGGTGCGACCCTGCTTAACGATTCCAATCCGCAGGAAGAAGAAGCCGAAACCGAACTCAAGGCATCCGCCATGATATCAGCCATTCGCGACGCGAAAGCCACCAACGCCGCTTCCACCAAGCGCGATGCGGCTAAGGTCGGTACCGGTGTGAAGATCCTGCTTGTCGATCACGAAGACAGCTTTGTCCACACGCTGGCGAATTATTTCCGCCAGACCGGTGCGACCGTCTCCACCGTCAGATCGCCGGTCGCAGCCGACGTATTCGATCGCTTCCAGCCCGATCTCGTCGTGCTTTCCCCCGGACCGGGCAGCCCGACGGACTTCGACTGCAAGGCGACGATCAAGGCGGCCCGCGCCCGCGAATTGCCGGTCTTCGGCGTCTGCCTCGGCCTTCAGGCTCTGGCGGAAGCCTATGGCGGCGAGCTTCGCCAGCTTGCGGTGCCGATGCATGGCAAACCCTCGCGCATCCGCGTGCTGGAACCGGGCCTCGTCTTCTCCGGTCTCGGCAAGGAAGTGACCGTTGGCCGTTACCACTCGATCTTTGCCGACCCCTCCACCCTGCCGCGTGATTTCATCATCACGGCCGAAAGCGAGGACGGCACGATCATGGGCATCGAACATGCCAAGGAACCCGTGGCTGCCGTTCAGTTCCACCCGGAATCGATCATGACGCTTGGCCAGGACGCCGGCATGCGCATGATCGAGAACGTGGTGGTGCATCTCACCCGCAAGGCGAAGACGAAAGCCGCGTGATGGCTGCCGCCGATACCACCAACATCGAGCCAATACGGGCGGAGCACGTTGAGAGCTTTCATCGTGCCCTTGATGCGGTATCGCGCGAGCGGAAATATCTGAGCTTCCTGGAGGCGCCGCCGCTCGATGCGGTGCGCGCCTTCGTTCTCGACATGATCGAAAACAACCATCCGCAATTTGTAGCGATTGCGGATGGCGAAGTGGCGGGCTGGTGCGACATTCGGCGCCAGGACAGAGCAACCCGCGCCCATTGCGGCACACTCGGCATTGGTATCCTACCAGCCTACCGTGACAAGGGACTTGGCGCGCAGCTGATGCGGCGAGCGCTCGATTCCGCCCGTCAAGGCGGGCTGCATCGTGTCGAGCTGAGCGTGCATGCGGACAACGCCAGAGCGATAGCGCTGTACGAAAAAATCGGCTTCGTGCATGAGGGCCGGGCCCGCGATGCCGTTCTGATCGACGGGCGCTATATCGACAGCCTGAACATGGCGATCATCCTCGGCAACTAAACCCTCGGCAGCGCAGCGGAAATACAAAGCGCGAATTTCTTCAGCAGCTGCAGGTCGAAATGTCCCTCCCGACGCAGCATCCAGGTCAGCGCGTCATTCGCCGTCCATGGCTTCTTGTAGGGTCTGACCGAAGTCACGGCGTCGTAAACGTCGCAGATGGCCGCGATACGCGCGTAAAGGCTGATCTCGCTGCCGGCACGCCCGCTGGGATAACCGCCGCCGTCAATTCGCTCATGATGATTGAAGCAGACATCAAGCACCATCTCAGGCATCTGCTCGTTTCGCGACAATATTTCCCGCCCGAATGCCGGGTGGAGATTGATGATTTTGCGTTCGTCGGTGCTCAACCCATCCGCCTTGTTGAGAATGGACGAGGGGATTTCCACCTTGCCAATATCATGCAGCAGGCCACTGACGCCGAGCAGATCGACCGTTCCGCGGTCGAGCCCGAGATAATTACCGAAGAGGATCATCAGCCCGCTGACGGAAACCGAGTGCACGAAAGTCGTTTCATCTTTCGATTTCAGGCGGGTGACCCCGATGAAGATCGCCGGGTTCGACTGTACGGCATCGGAAATCTTGCCCGCCGCCGCCGCCATGCCCTTCAGCGACACAAGGCCGCCGGCTTCTGCGGAAGCAAAGGTCTCGGAAATAGTGCCTGCGGCTGATCGGACCGCATGGGTTACGGCGGCAATGGTTTCCGGGCAATTGTCCGGCGCCAGCGAAACCGCAGCCGAACGCCTGCCGCCTTCGGTATCGTATCCCCTGGCCGTGTTGATGATGATGCTTTCAGCGCCGCTTGATTTCAGTTGCCGCATCAATTCCTCCTGCCGCAAAAGAAAGCGGTGCCGCTTTAAAAATCCCTGATTCGAAAGCGTTCCTTCGACCGCTTCGATAAACATGCCAAGTGTCAGTTGCTGGGTGGAAATTCGTTTGAGCATCAGACGCTTTTATTTTCCTTCCCGGGAATATAACCTAAAACCGCAATTCGTAAAAATGCCGGCGTACAACCGGATGAACTATAAAGGTGAAGTCAAGCCTTCCCAATCCCGCCTAAACTTGAACCTTGAAGATTAGATACCACAAATATGAAAATTTTTTACTCTCGATATATTTAAAACTCAAAGAATCAATTCGAATAGATCCAGAAACAACCCTCGAATGTAAATAATGAAGATTCTCGCATACGACGTAAATCAGGAGCCGAAGAAAGCCGCATGAATTCCAGACTTGAAAAGCGCATCGACCAGGGTACGGGCCGTGAACCGGCAGACATGGTTCTCAAGAACGGCCGCTTCTTCGATCTCGTCACCGGAGAACTCGTTGCCTCGGATATCGCCATTTGTGGCGATACGATCGTGGGAACCGGTGAAAGCTATGAGGGTTACCGGGAAATCGATATTTCCGGCAAAATCGTCGTCCCCGGTTTCATCGATACGCATCTCCATATCGAATCGTCGCTGGTGACACCGCATGAGTTCGATCGCTGCGTTTTGCCGTATGGCGTCACCACCGCCATTTGCGATCCTCATGAAATTGCCAATGTGCTCGGGGTGGAGGGGCTTCAGTTCTTCCTCGACAGCGCCATGGAAACCATCATGGACATCCGCGTGCAGCTTTCCTCTTGCGTGCCCGCCACTCACTTGGAAACCGCTGGCGCCGACCTGCCTATTGAAAAGCTGCTGCCGTTCCGGAACCACCCGAAGGTCATCGGCCTTGCTGAATTCATGAATTTCCCCGGTGTCATCCACAAGGACCCGGTGTGCATGGCGAAGCTGGAGGCTTTTCAGGGCCAGCATATCGACGGGCACGCACCGCTTCTTTCCGGAACAGCGCTGAACGGTTATCTCGCTGCCGGCATCCGCACCGAGCATGAATGCACGAGTGCAACGGAAGCGCTGGAGAAAATCCGCAAGGGCATGCACATTCTGGTGCGCGAAGGCTCGGTCTCGAAAGACCTGCATGCCCTGATGCCCATCATAACCGAGCGGCTGTCGCCCTATCTGGCGCTCTGCACCGATGACCGCAACCCGCTCGACATCGCCGAACAGGGCCATCTCGACTACATGATCCGCACCGCGATCGCCAGCGGCGTGGAACCGCTCGCCATCTATCGCGCCGCCTCTATTTCGGCCGCCAAAGCCTTTGGCCTGCGCGATCGCGGCCTGGTCGCGCCGGGCTGGCGCGCCGATCTCGTGGTGATCGACAGTCTGCAAAGCTGCAAAGCCAGCATGGTTCTTTCCGGCGGCCGGATCGTCAACGATGCGCTCTTTGCCACGCGCAAACCGGTCGCACCGGTCGGTCTCGACAGCGTCAAGGCAAGACCCGTGCTCGCCTCGCATTTTGGCGTGCCGGTCACGGAAGGCGAAAGCCCTGTCATGGGCGTGCTTCCAGGCAAGATCATTACCGAGCACCGTCGCTACAGACTGCCGACGGACGGCAACCAAACCACCGTCGATCTCGAAAACGATATCATCAAGGTCGCCGTCATCGAACGCCACGGCAAGAACGGCAACCATGCCAATGGTTTCGTTCAAGGTTTCGGCCTGAAAAAGGGCGCCATCGCCTCCACCGTCGGTCATGACAGCCATAATATCTGCGTTGTCGGGGTGAGCGAAGACGACATGGCGCTGGCCGCTAACCGGCTGGGCGAAATCAAGGGCGGTTTTGTCGTGGTGGAAGACGGCAGGGTGACAGGCGAAATCGCTTTGCCCGTCGCCGGGCTGATGAGCCTTGAACCCTACGAGACCGTTCGCGATACGCTGCACACCCTGAGAAAAGCAGCCTATGCGCTGGGCACCACGCTGGAAGAACCCTTCCTTCAGGTCGCCTTCCTGCCCCTGCCCGTCATCCCCCATCTCAAGATTTCCGACATGGGCATGGTGGATGTGGACCGGTTTGCGCTGATCTGATGGTGGCTTGGCGACTAGCGGCAGCGAAGAACGCTTCGCCTCCGTTTTTGAGGCCGCTGGCGCGGCCTCATGCCTTCGTCTCCGCAGGCCAGGTGACATAATAATATTTGCCCGCGACCCTGCCGAAATAGGCATTTTTCCCCGTCGCCTTTTCGACATAACTCCCGTTTCCGTCCTTGGAAAGCGCACCGTCTTCGCTGCGCTTCAGTTGAGTATTGAGGAAGTCGACCCAGTTGGTCTTGGCGGTATCGGTAGCTGTGGTCGGCGTTGCTTTTTTCTGGTTGGGATCCCACGCATTGATCGTTTTACCCTGAGTGGGATTGGTAACCTGCAGGGCCCCGCGCTCGAGAGCGCCTACCATTGCCCGGGCGCGCAGATATTGCGCCGGATCGTCGCCAGCCAACGAGAGCTTCGCTTTCAGATTCCGCATGAAAGCGGGCGACGCGATATAGTCGGCCGAAGAGGTTTTTGCCGCTGGCGTCGATGAGGATGTGCGGGCCGCCGATTTCCCGGCAGGAAATACATCCCGGATGGACGGAAGGGCAGCCTTGGCTTTGCCGCCTGAGGATCTAGTATTACCGCTGTTGGGCTGATTGAAATTCTTGATTGAAACGGACATGACAATTCCTGCTTCACTAACGAGTGGTGATGGAAATATGCAGGACTCGATGTTTGACGCCGAAAGCTTGCCCAGGACTTGCAGTACAGCCGAAATAAATGCGAAACCATTATTTATTCGGAGGAAAAACGATAATATAAACATCCGAAATTATGAATATACTTAAATAGCTTCGTTACGACGTTAAGACAAAGCCATGACGTAACATGCGGCGGTGGCAACCCGCCCCGCAGCCAGAGACTCTTCGCGGATCAGCACAGGCAGCTTATCGCCTCGGGATCAGCGACCTGCGAAAATAAACGACGCGCTCCGTTTCCTCAAATCCCAGGGCCGCATGCATGCGATGGGAGCTGAGATTGGCGATATCTGCATCGGACGCAAGTTCGCTGACGCCTTGGTCGATGGCCCATCGGGTCACCTGCTCCACCAGAAGGGCGGCGACGCCCTGCCTGCGAAACGCCTCCTCCACGTAGATTCCCTCAAGAAACGCCACGGGTGACGTATCGCAGCCGTTGACGTAATCCCGCCGCAGGCTGACCTCGGCAAAACCAATGGCCGATCCGGCAAGATCGTGAACGATAAATCCAGCCCCGGTTTCGCAAACGTCCTGCAACTCAGCCCGATGGTCTTCAGGCGCCGTATCGGGCCAGAGACGGTGTCGCAGAAGGCACCAGTCATCCGGATAGTCGCCAGCATTTCGGACGTCGAAAGTCCCGCTCATTCAATGCTCCCGCAAAACACGTCCAGCCCCTCAAGCTTGACGATGCCGCCATCAAACAGCGGCTCGAAACCCGGCATCGGCAGGATTGTCGTCACGTTCATGCCCCTGGGGATGGGAAACTCCACCGGCTTGCGCGTCAGGTTGAAAACGAAAAGCAGCGTATGCTCGCCCTTGTGACGCGTGAAGGCCAGCACGTCGAGATTGGTTTTCAGGAACGTCATGTCCCCGTCACGCAGCGCGCCATGGCTTTTCCGGAACGACAGAACCGCCCGGTAATGGTTCAGGATCGAGTCCGGCCTGCGTTCCTGCGCATCCGCAGCGTGCATGGCATGCGCATAGGGCACCGGCAGCCACGGTTTGTCAGCGGTTGAAAAGCCGGAATTCTGCTTGCCTGTTTCCCACACCATCGGCGTGCGGCATCCATCGCGCCCCTTGAAGGCTGGCCAGAAGCGGATGCCATAGGGGTCACGCAAATCAGCGAAAGCCAGCTCAGCCTCCGTCAAGCCAAGTTCCTCGCCCTGATAGAGGCAAATGGACCCGCGCAGGCTGGCGAGAACGCAGATGGCAAGCTTGGCAACCCGCGTCTGTTCTTCGGCGCCTTCCGAAAACCGGCTGAGATGGCGCACCACGTCATGGTTGGAAAAGGCCCAGCAGACCCACCCGTCCGTCACCACCTTGCCGAAAGTCTCGACCGACCCGCGGATGTGTTTGGCGGTGAAATCCGGCCCCAGAAGGTCGAAGGTGTAGCACATGTTGAGCTTGTCGTTGCCGGATGTGTAAGCAGCAACGGTCTTCAACGACCGCGCGCCGTCACCCACTTCACCCACGGTGGCGCGGCCCTCATACTCATCGAGCAGTGCGCGGAAGCGCTTCAGGAATCCGATATTTTCCGGCCGGGTCTTGTCATAGAGATGGTCCTGCATGCCGTAGGGATTGACGTCGGAAGCGTCGAGCCCGAAGCTTTCCTCGTCGAACAGCGGCGGGTTGTCACGCAGGAGCTTGTCGTGGAAATAGTGATTGACGGTATCGAGCCGGAAACCGTCCACGCCGCGATCCAGCCAGAAGCGTACCGTTTCCAGCAGCGCATCCTGAACCTCGGGATTGTGGAAGTTCAGGTCCGGTTGCGACGTCAGGAAGCTGTGCATGTAATATTGCTTGCGCACGCCATCCCACTCCCAGGCCGGCCCGCCAAAAACTGAAAGCCAGTTCGTCGGTGCCGTGCCGTCCGGCTTGGGATTGGCCCACACATACCAGTCAGCCTTGCTGTTCGTCCGGCTCGCCCGGCTGTCCACGAACCATGGATGCTGGTCCGACGTGTGCGAGATGACCTGGTCGATGATGACCTTCAAGCCGAGACGATGCGCCTCGGCCATCAGCGCATCGAAATCAGTGAGCGTGCCGAACAGCGGATCGACATTGCAATAATCCGAGACGTCATAGCCCATATCCGCCATGGGCGAGGTGAAGAAGGGCGAAAGCCAGATTGCGTCGACACCGAGCGAGGCGATGTATGGCAAGCGCTTGGTCACGCCGGCGAGATCACCATAGCCGTCGCCTGTCGTGTCCTGAAACGAACGCGGATAGACCTGATAGATCACCGCTCCCTTCCACCAGTCCGATTGCGCTTGGGGTTTGTGGACCGGGGCATGGGATAACGTCATCGGCAATCTCCTGATCGTGTCTGACGGAGAGAATATAAAGCCGCCGCCTCCGCGTAAACCTTAACTTCGCACCTGCACAAACGGCCAAAACCACCTTGTCAGCAGCGCGCACTCGTCGTAAGCCGCATGGCTGGAAAAAACGGGAGGATGACGGCGTGGGCGGACGATTTCTGTCGATTGGCGAATGTATGGTGGAACTGTCGCAGGCCGGCAACGGGCTGCTGCGTAAGGGTTTTGCCGGCGACACCTTCAATACCGCCTGGTATGCGCGCGCCTGCCTGCCGGAGGAGTGGTCCGTCGATTATTTCACCGCACTCGGCGACGATCCGCTTTCGGAAGACATGCTGGCATTCATTGCGGAAGCCGGCATCGGCACGGAAAAAATCCGCCGCATCAAGGGCGGCACGCCCGGTCTTTACCTGATCAACCTGAAAGACGGCGAACGTACCTTCAGCTACTGGCGCAATGCCGCGGCGGCAAGACAGCTCGCTGCGGACGCGGACCACCTGCGCAAAACGGTCGAAAACGCCGACGTGGTCTATTTCTCCGGCATTACGCTCGCCATCCTCGCCTCCGCCCATGATGTCGATACATTCCTTGCGGAACTGCGCCGCGCTAGGGCGACGGGCAAGCTCGTGGTCTTCGATCCCAACATCCGCCCGCGCCTCTGGGCGGACAAGGACATCATGCTGGAGACGATCTCCAATGGCGCCCGCGCCGCGACGCTTGTCATGCCAAGCTTCGATGACGAGGCGAGCCATTTCGGCGATACCTCCGTGGAAGCGACCATTGCCCGTTACCGTTCGCTCGGTGTTGAAAACATCGTTGTGAAGGACGGCGCCAAGGGCGCAACACTCGATTTCGGCGGCACCCGCAGCCACGCCCCGGCGATGAAGGCCGTTGAGGTGGTGGACACGACGAGCGCCGGCGACAGTTTCAACGGCGCCTTCCTCGCCCGTTATGTGACCGGAAGCTCTCCGGAAGAAGCGGCCACTTTTGCCGCTAGGGCGGCGGCAACCGTGATTGGCCACCACGGCGCGCTGATCAGCCCCGAATTGCTCCCTCTCGTCGGATAGCCGCCACGCCCGGCCAGCAAACAAGGTTTTGCAGCCGTCACAGACCCTGACATGATCCTGTAACACGCGCGCCGCATATACGGGCGGAAGCCGGGCAATGGGGATTCGCCCGTGCGCAGATGAGCAGGATCGGTGTTCATGACGAGAATCACGATTGTCACAGATGCCTGGCACCCGCAGGTCAACGGCGTGGTTCGCTCGATCGAGAACACCAATACCGAACTGGCGCGGCTCGGCGTCGACGTGCGCATGGTGACGCCGCAGAGTTTTTACAGCATCCCCTGCCCCACCTATCCGGAAATCCGCCTTTCGGTCGCCGGTTATCGCCGCGTGGCGGCGGAGATCGAAAAAAGCCAGCCCTCCTTCGTGCATATTGCCACAGAAGGCCCGCTGGGTTTCATGGCGCGGCGCTGGTGCGTAAAGAACCGCATGCGTTTTTCAACCAGCTATCACACCCGTTTTCCCGAATATGTGGCGGCGCGCTTTCCCGTGCCGGAAAGCTGGCTTTATGCCTTCGTGCGCTGGTTCCACAATGGCGGCAACACCTGCATGGTGGCGACGCCAAGCCTTGAGACAGAACTGGAGGCGCGCGGTGTGCGCAACCTCAAGCGCTGGAGCCGCGGCATCGACGCCGAACTCTTCCATCCCCGCCCGAAGGCAAAGCTGCCCTTTGACCTGCCGAGACCGATTTTCATGACCGTGGGACGTGTAGCGGTGGAGAAGAACCTGCCGGAATTCCTCGATCTCGACCTGCCGGGATCTAAGGTCGTCATCGGCGACGGCCCCGCCCGCCATGAATTGCAGGAAAAATACCCTGACGTCCTTTTCACCGGCGTCAAGACCGGCGAGGATCTTGCCGACGCCTATGCGCAGGCCGATGTCTTCGTTTTCCCGTCCAAGACAGACACCTTCGGCAACACCATTCTGGAAGCTCTGGCAAGCGGCGTGCCCGTGGCCGCCTTCCCCGTTACCGGACCAATCGACATCCTTGGCGGCAACCCGGCGGCCGGAGCGCTGGACGACAATCTTCGCGATGCCTGTCTTGCCGCCCTTCATTGTTCGCCCCAGGCGGCGCTGACGCTCTCCAGGAGCTACAGCTGGGAAAAGGCATCCAGGCAATTCCTCGACAATGTCATTCATGCCGCTGGCAAATCGCTGCCGCTGCTCTCCCGCTCCCAACTTGCATGAGTCGATCCCAGAGATTTTCTTCAGGGATAGTGGACGAAACCGATCGGGAATGTCACAAGGCGATCAGGACGCGACTGCCGTTATCTTTAGAACGGGGTCGGGCTGCTGATTGACGTCAGGCGGCTGCCGCGAGATTACGCTGGCCGTCCTTTAGTCCGATAAACCGGTGCCTACCAGGCACCGACCAGAGATTCGCCCGTCAGTGGCACGGTCCGCGCCTTACCGTCCCGATCCGTTACCGAAAGCGACGCGGCCATCTGCTTGGGTGACTTGCGGAACCAGTTGGCGGCGACGCTTGCCATATCGCCGATCATCGCGTGTTTGTGCCATTCGGCAAAGCGCTTGGCTGTTGCTTCCGGCTCCGAACGATAGAAGAAATTGCCGGATTGGCCGAGATCGTTGATGGATGCCGCCATGGCGGAGAGTGGCCGCTGGAACATTTTTGCCGGCACCGACAGCCCCCGGGCGCTATCGGCAAAAGCCGGCGCCATGACATCGATCGCCCAGCCATCGGCCTCGATCCAGCAGTGGAAATTCTCGCCCGCACCTGTCACGTAACCATCGTCGCGATGATCCGCGAACAGGAGCACCTTTCCGCCAAGATTATAGGCCGCAAGCCCGCCCTTCGGCACCGCTTTCACCTTGTAGTGCTGCTGCAGGATGAAGGCGCCGAAAGTGCTGAAATACATCGAGGCCGAAGCGGGATCGGCATTCTGGGCGAGGAGCAGGCTGTTGATGACGCGGTAGATCCGCCGATAGTCGGTCTGCTTGATCAGCATGATTTTTACTCTTCAAAACAAGGCGTTGGATGAGCGTCCGCCGCTTGTTTCTTCTCCCCGAGGGGGAGAAGTCCGCGGCAGCGGGATGAGGGGGCTAGGCCAGCGATATACGGAGAGCTTGCCCCCTCATCTGACCCTTCGGGCCATCTTCTCCCCGGCAGGGAGAAGAAAATTGCCGCGACGTCTCACGCCAAAATCAACGTCTCTTCTTCGCCTTGCTCTCAAACGGATTGTCCGAGCCGCGATAATGTACGCGGATCGGCACGCCCGGCATGTCGAAATCCTTGCGCAGGCCATTGACGAGATAACGCGTATAGCTCTCCGGAATGGCTTCCGGCCGCGTGCAGGAAATCATGAAGGCGGGCGGGCGGGCCTTGACCTGCGTCATATATTTCAGCTTCAGGCGGCGGCCGGAGACGGCCGGCGGCGGGTGCTGCGTGGTCTGCGCGTCGAGCCAGCGGTTAAGCCTTGCGGTGGAGATGCGGCGGTTCCAGACCTTGTCGGTATCGATGATATTCTGCATCAGCCGGTCGAGACCATACCCCGTCTGTCCGGAAATCGGCACGGCGCGAATGCCGCGCGCCTGCGGCAGCAGACGCTCGGTCTTTTCACGCAGATCGGCGAGATAGGCCTGCGGGTCTTCGACGAGATCCCATTTGTTGAAGGCGAGCACGGCGGCGCGGCCTTCGCGAATGACGAGATCGACCAGCTGCAAATCCTGCTTTTCGAACGGAATGGTGCTGTCGAACACGATGACCACGGTTTCGGCGAAGCGGATGGAGCGCAGCGAATCCGCAACCGAGAGCTTTTCCAGCTTCTCCGTCACCTTGGCCTTGCGGCGCATGCCAGCCGTATCGAACATCTTGATAGTGCGGCCGCGCCAGTCCCATTCGACGGAAATACTGTCGCGGGTGATACCGGCTTCGGGGCCGGTCAAAAGGCGATCTTCGCCGAGGAAACGGTTAATCAGCGTCGACTTGCCCGCATTCGGCCGGCCGATGATCGCGACGCGCAGCGGCTTGGTCTCGTCATAGACGGGCTCTTCGTCTTCCTCGTCCTCGCTGCCGGGCTCGCTGCGTGGCAGAACGATATCCGTTTCCGCCTCGTCCACCTCCGGAGGGAAGGCGACGTCTTCGCCGATCGCCTCGACAATGGCGTCGCGCAGGTCGATCATTCCCTGGCCGTGTTCGGCCGAGATCGGGCAAGGATCGCCAAGACCGAGCGTGAAGGCATCGTAGAAACCGGCGTCGGAACCGCGCGCTTCGGACTTGTTGGCCACCAGCACCACCGGCTTGCCGCGTCGGCGCAGCATTTCCGCCAGCGTCTCGTCGGCCGGCGTCAGGCCTGCCTTTGCATCCACGACGAAGAGTGTAACGTCGGCATCGTCGATCGCCGCTTCCGTCTGGGCCCACATGCGGCCCTGAAGCGTTTCCGGCCCGGATTGCTCCAGACCGGCGGTATCGATGATGGTGAAACGCAGGTCGACGAGCTTTGCCTCGCCAGGCCGGCGGTCGCGGGTCACGCCGGGCGTATCATCCACCAGCGCCAGCTTCTTTCCGACGAGACGGTTGAAAAGCGTGGACTTGCCGACATTGGGGCGCCCGACTATGGCGACGGTGAAGCTCATTGATCCTGGTTCCTTAAAGCACGTCTGCCCAAAACGTTACCTGTTTTGGGCAAAGGACATGCGTAAAATAATGCGTTGGATCGCTTTGGCAATGCGAAGATTGTCGGCGCGATCTCGGGCGGGGCAGCGGCGTTAGGCAGCCTTGCCCGAAGCGGTGATGTTATCGAGCATGATCTGCGCGCGGTTGGTGACGTTGCGCGGCGCCTGCGTGTCGCCGACGATCTGCTCGAACCATTGCTTGGCCTTGGCGAAATCGCCAGCCTTATAGGCGGCAAGACCGAGCGCCTCGCGGGCGGAAGCGCGCATGGTCTGGCCGTCAGTGCTGAGCGGTTCGGCAAGCGCAGCCACCTGATCATAGGTGCCATTATCGACCAGCAGCCAGGCGGCGCGAACCTTGGCGGCATCACGGAAGACCTGCGGCGCGGAATTATCGTTGCCGATCGCGGTGAAGGCGGCGATCGCACCGGCCGCATCGCCCTTCTGTGACAGCAGCGTTGCCGAACGGAACTTCGCCAGAACGGGATAGTTGCCGTGACCGGAGGTTTCGAGATCGGCGAAAGCCTTCAGCGCCTCATCCGTCTTGTTTTCGGAAGCGAGTGTCAGGGCCGCCAGGAACTGATCGCCGGAATTGGAGGCACGGCTGGTGTTCCAGTATTCGTAGATGCCGGCACCGGCGGCACCGAGAACAACGAGGACGGCGGCACCCACGACCACGATACCGTAACGGCCCCAGAAACGCGACAGCTGCTCGGAGCGGATCTGCTCGTTCACTTCGCGGATAAAGGTATCATTCTCGTTTGCCATCAAATTCTCCGTTACCCGCGCGGAGATCGTGTCCCGATCCATCCGTCCGCGGACATACCAAGCCGCTTACCCGGATCGGCAAAAGTAAGGCCAACCGGGTCATGGTCGGCCTTCTAGCCTATTTTGCCTGATATGTAAGGGGGAAACGTCGATTTCCTACATGGCGATGGGCTGAACGCCGATCAACCATTCGTGCAGTTTCAGGATGAAAGCCCCCCACAGAACGATGCCGCCGACGACCGCCACCAGATCGTAGCGGCTTGAAACGAAGTCGCGGACCACTTTTTCGCCTGCCCGTTCCCGGCGCTTCAGCGAAATCCGCATCACCACGCCCCAGGCAAGGAACGACACGAAAAGCAGGATCGAAGACGTTTCTCCATTGGCGAGAAGATGCGCGAGCGCCCAGATTTTGACGGCCAGAATGAGCGGATGTTTGGTCTTCGTTGCGATATGGCCAGCCGGGATGAGGCTGGCCACGAGACAGATCATCGCCAGCAACATCAGGGTAATGGCGATGTGGCTCATCCAGACCGGCGGATACCAGAGCATGCCCGTCTCCTGCCGCGCTTCGCCGAAAGCGTAAATGACAAGGCCGAGCGTGATGAGGCTGACGACGGAATAAACGCCCTTGAATGGCCCTTCACCCATCGTCGCGATCATGCGCGCGCGAAACTGCGGTGCGATCACCTTCAGGAGATGGGTGAGCAAAAACAAGGCAAGACAGAGTGCGAGAAAAAGCATGGAACACGGCCCCCGGAGTGGAACGAAGCGGCTCAATCACCGCAGTCAAGAACAGGAATTAGGCTGAAAGTCATGAAAACGCCAGACTATTCAAAGCTTCGCCTTATTCCACCCGCAAAAGGCCACGGTGTTCATATGACGGAAGACTGATGTTTCGCCCCTTTGCCGCCTTTTCCCTGTCGCTTCTCGCCGCCCTTCCCGCTTTTGCGCAAGAGGTGCAGAAGCCAAAGCAGCTTGTCATCGTTTCCTTCGACGGTGCGGGCGACAATACGCTTTGGGAAAGAAGCCGGACGACGGCGAAAGAAGTCGGGGCGCATTTCACCTATTTTCTCGCCTGTACGCTGGTGATGGATCGCAGGACCAGCGCCAAGACCTATCAGGGACCGGGCCAGAAGGCCGGCCGCTCCAATGTCGGCTTCGGCCAGTCGCCGGATGAGGTGGAGGCAAGGCTTAGAAACATCTGGGCCGCCTATCGCGAAGGCCACGAGATCGCCAACCACACCTGCGGCCATTTCGACGGCGGGCAATGGACCGCCGAACAGTGGGAGGGCGAATTCACCACCTTCACCAGCACGCTGGAAAACGCCTGGCAGATGATCGGCAAGAAGGGCGAGGAGCCCGAAGGCTGGCGCGACATGGTCAAAAAGATCAATGGTTTCCGCGCGCCCTATCTGTCGCAGGGTCCGGCGCTGACCGCCGCGCAGAAAAAGCATGGCTTCGTTTACGACGCCACCAGCATTACCAAGGGACCGGAATGGCCGGTGGAGCGGGAAGGTATCCAGCATTTCGGCCTGCCGCTGATACCCGAAGGCCCGGGCAACCGCCCGATCATTGCCATGGATTACAACCTCTTCATCCGCCACTCCGTCGGCGTCGAAACGCCCGATCGCTCGAGCGAGTTCGAAGAGCGCGCCTACACTGCCTTCCGCAACGCTTTCGACAGGCAGTACAATGGCGAACGCATTCCCCTGCAGATGGGCTTTCACTTCGTGAAAATGAATGGCGGCGCCTACTGGAACGCCTATGAAAGGCTGCTGCGCGAGGTTTGCCACAAGACCGATGTCGCCTGTGTGAGCTATGCTGAAGCCATGCCGATGATCGAGGCGCGCAAGAAGCTGAAGACCGAGGGCTGAAACCTCTTCATGAAAAAAAGGCGGCCGATTGGCCGCCTTTTTGTTTGGTCATGGGCGATCAGCATCCAGCTCGCCGCCTCTTGCTTCCCGAAGCAGGTAGCGCTGGTCGATTTCAGGCAGTTCCTGCCCTTCGATGGCCGCTTCGAAAGCTTTAAGACGTTTGTAGATCGACAGGAGTTCAACAATGGTCGTCCATGAGTTGACGAGGTACTGGAACGAGCCACGGACCTGTTCAAAGACGTTGAGTACCTGGTTCATCAGCCCGAGCGTTACCTTGCCGGCAACGATCGACGGGATGAGTACCAGTGTGCCAAAGATGTTGTCCGCCTGCAGATAAAAGATGCGGGCGACGTTGAAGTAGAGATAGTGGAAATAGAGGCGGAAATAATTCTTCCGGACATTCGCGAACAACTCGCTGATGGTCAGGGGATCCGCGCGATCTTCATGGTCTTCACCATAGACAAGTTCTTTTCGATACGCCGCTTCGACGCGCTGATTGCGGAACTCGAGGCCGGGCAGTTTGATACCCACGAGCGCCAGGAAAACGGTTCCGAACACTGACCAAACGATCGCAGCCCATACCAGCGCATGCGGCACGGTCCCGAAAAACGGCAGGTCCGTGATGGTTTCCGAGAAAGTGAACAGGACAGGTAGAAATGCAATCAGAGTCATGATCGCGCGCACGAAGCCCACGCCCAGCCCCTCGACCGTGGAGGAAAAGCGCATCGTATCTTCCTGCACACGCTGCGAGGCACCTTCAATATGCCGCAGACGATCCCAGTTCGACATGTAGAATTCGTTCATCGCCGTGCGCCACCGGAAAATGTAGTGGCTGACGAAAAACAGATTTAGAACGCCAACGAAGATGGCGACGAAGGCAATGCCTGCGAAACCAAGCGACCCCATATATAGCTGCTCAGCCGTAACAGGCGCCGTTCGCGCCAGAGCCTGCTGGATGAGGTCGTAGAACGGCCCGTACCAGGCATTCACCGCAACACTCACCTGCACCGAAAAATACGTTGCGAAAATAATAAGCGCCGAACCGAGCACTGACCAGTTTTGCCAGCGATGGGGTCGATACCAGAACCAGAATGCGGAAAAGATCAGCGCGGCAACGGCGTAATAGATGTAGAACCACAGGAACGGCGTGGACCAGAAAACCGAAACGCCGATGACAGGCTCCTGTCCGGCAGGCAAAGGCGGCAGACCAATGGCGGCGCCCCAATTGCGGCCGCCGGCATACCAAACGCCGATCATGGCCATCGCCCAGACGAAGGCAGACGTGAAGAACAATTTCGGTTTGGGAAAGAAGGAATGAAACACGTTTCGAACTCACGCGCGTTTGAAATCAGCCATTATTGGCGAAGCACTAGATTGCCCGAACCTAGGGCAGAAATTTGTGCACAGCAACGGCGAAGCGCTGACCTTAACAAGATGTAAGGCAGAGTCCGTGGACGATACCCAGCGGAAACGCAGGATGAAAGGGGAAGAGACGGCGGCCCGCGGCCTTAACCACGCCGCTCCGTGGCGAGCACCGGCAGCATCAGCAGAATGCTGACGACGAGCACGGCGGAGGCGAGAACGCTGGGCGCGGTAAAACTTCCCGTTGCCTCGGCAATCCAGCCGGCGGCAAGCGGCCCGACGATCTGGCCCGTCCCGAAAGCGGCCGTCATCAGCGCAAAGGCGCGACGCGGGCTCGGACCCGCAAATTCCCGGCCGAGCTGTAGCCCGTAAGCGGTGATGACCATGAAGGTCAGCCCCAGGAGCAGACCACCCATGAGTACACCGGACACGGGCGGCAGCATCACGGAGGCGAAGACGCCGACGGCTTCCACGGCAAGAACGATCACGAAAGCACGTTTCAGCCCCTGCGCCCTCAATAGCGGCGTCCAGAGGAACAGGGATACCGCAGCGGCGCAGCCGGTGATGAACCAGGCGAGGAACTCCACGAAAACACCGGCTGCTGCCATGCGCGCTATCGCCACGATGAAGGTGGCTGTGATGACATAACCGAAGCCAAAAAGACCGTAGGCCAACGTCGTCAGGAAAAGCGGTCGTGTCCAGCTGAGCGGCGGTTCCGCCACCGCGGAAGCATGCCGCGGCGGGCCTGCCGGCAATATCCTGAAGACGAGCATAAAGGTCAGGAAGGAGAAGACGGCGCCGGCGATCCATTCCTCCCGCCACGAGGCGCCACCTCCATCGAACACGACACCGATGAGATAGACCGCAAGCGAGGAGATTGCGATCCCCGCGCCAACGCCACCATAATGCAACGCCTGGATATTGTCCCTGCCGGCCTTGACGGCATGGCCGATGACGATCTGCGAGGTGAAGATCATGGTCAGCGCACTGGCGATACCGGCGAGAAACCGGATGACTGTGAAAGCGGCGACGGAGTTGAAAGCCGCCATCGCCAACAAAAGCGCTCCGGTTGCAAACAGGCCGCTCAGCGCCACCAGCCTTTCCCGTCCCGAGCCCCATGAATAGGCGGCGAGAACCGCACCCGCCAGATAACCGGCAAAGTTACCAGCCGCCACGATCCCCGCATCCCCCGCAGACAGGGGCGCGTTCGCCATCATGCCAGGCAGGATCGGCGTAAAGGAAAAACGGCCGAAGCCCATGGCGGAGGCCATCATCAGCGCACCGGCGAAACCGAACGCTGTCAGATGTCTGGCGGAAAGTGGCTTGTCGATGCTCATGCATGGCTTATCGCAACGGGGAGGATAAGGGACAAGCGAGTTATTTTGATCGCGTTATAAGCAGTCGTTATCGGTCAAGCGGTGAGCATCGAGGGTGCCGCGTATTTCCTCTCCCCGCCAGGGAGAAAGTGGCTCGAAGGGTCGGATGAGGGGGCCAGGTTGCCGGATTTCGGAGAGCTTGCCCCCTCATCCCGCTGCCGCGGACTTCTCCCCGCCGGGGAGAAGAAACAAGCGGCACGCGCCCGCTCCGACAGCGAAAACGAGGCGGCTAAGGAGGCGTCGTCAGTCCGCGAGCGTCAGCACCAGCGGTCCGTTCTTGGTCGCGACCACGGTATGCTCATACTGTACCGTCGGCGCGCTTGGATCGCTGTAGAGCGTCCACGGATCATCATCGCCGTCTTCCGCCCAGTAAGCCCCCGTCGAAAGAAATGGCTCGACAGTGAAGACCATGCCTTCCTGCATGATGCGTCGCTCATCCTTGTCCGGCCAGGTCGCCAGTTCCTTCGGCTCCTCGTGCAGCGAACGGCCAATGCCATGGCTCGCCAGATTGGTGATCAGCGTGTAGCGGTTTTTCTTGGCGAAAGCGCCGATGGCATTACCGATATCGGCAAAGGGCCGGCCTGTCTTCACCTGCTGCAGGCCTGTCCACATGGCGCGCTTGCCATCGCGGCACAGCCGCTCGATTTCCTTTTTGACCGGCGGCACGGCGAAAGACGAACCCGTGTCGCCGAAAAAACCGTTCTTCACGGCCGAGACATCGATATTGACGAGGTCGCCCGCCTTGATGATGCGCGCTCCCGGAATGCCGTGGGCCACTTCCTCATTGACGCTGATGCAGGTCGCACCGGGAAACTTGTAGCAGAACTCCGGCGCCGATTCCGCATCGTTATCCTCGAGCACCTTGCGGCCGATGGCATCCAGTTCGGCCGTGGTGATGCCCGGTTCCAGCGCATCCGCCATGGTCTGCATGGCAACGGCGCATATGCGGCCGATATCCTTCAGCATGACCAGTTCTTCGTCGGTGGAGATAACCATATGTCTTTCCGTCATTGTGAATGGCGGGTCTCGTGGCGCCCGCCTTGGTAATCATGAGGCCGTGGCTTTCACCGGATCGGCGCTCCCCGTCAATTCTTTTCTGACGATCGGAGCGACTTTCGTACCATAAAGCTCGATGCCGCGCATGATCTGATCATGTGGCATCAGGCCGATGGCCATCTGCAGCAGGAAGCGATCATTCCTGAATACCCCATGCGCCTTGATGATCTTTTCTGCCACCAGCTCCGGCTCGCCGAGAAAAAGATTGCCTTCCGGGCCACGCGCTGCATCGAAATGGGCGCGGTTGGTCGGCCCCCAGCCGCGCTCGCGGCCGATGCGGTTCATCACCTCCGCCTGCGGACCGTAAAACTGATCGGCCGCCTTGTCGGTGGTATCGGCAATGAAGCCATGCACGTTGATGCTGGTGCGCAGTGTCGTCTTGTCCTGACCGGCCCGCCGGGCAGCCTCGTGGTAGAGATCGAAGAGCGGCGCGAACCGGCGATATTCGCCCCCGATAATGGCGAGCGCTACCGGCAGCCCCATGGCGCCGGCGCGGGCGACCGATTGCGGCGTGCCGCCAACGGCGATCCAGACAGGCAGACGTTCCTGCAGCGGTCGCGGATAAACGCCCCGACCGTTGATGGCCGGGTGCTTGGTGCCCGACCAGGTGACGATTTCCTGTTCGCGCAGCGCCAGCAGCAGATCGAGCTTTTCGGCAAACAGCACGTCGTAATCTTCCAGATCATAACCGAACAGCGGATAGGATTCGATGAAGGAGCCGCGCCCCGCCATGATCTCGGCACGGCCGTTCGACAGGAGATCGACGGTGGAAAACTGCTGGAACACGCGAACGGGATCATCCGAACTCAGCACCGAAACGGCGCTCGTCAGACGTATGTTCTTCGTCGTCACCGCCGCCGCAGCAAGCACGGTGGAGGGCGAGGACACAACATAGTCCGGGCGGTGATGTTCGCCGAGCCCGAACACATCGAGACCTACCTGGTCGGCAAGTTCGATTTCCTCCAGAAGCTCCCTGAGCCGGCGCGCGCCTTCCGGCCCCCGGCCATCGGCGGGGTTCGGGTTGACATCCGCGAAAGTGTAAAGACCGAGTTCCATGAACATACCTCTGTTTGCCTGTCCGAGAGATAGGGACTGAGGCCCCCGCAGACAAACGCATAATATGGAAGTTTAGCTTCGAAAAAATGGATGGGCGCCGCCGGATCCGTGTCCTGTGACCCCGGACAGAAATGGCGATTGCCAGCCTGCCTTCTTGGGCATACGCTGGTTAAATATGTGCGAAGTAATGCAAAAAGGGGAAAGCATGCATCGGACAGTTATCGTGACAGGCTCCACGAGCGGCATCGGCCTTGCCATTGCCCAGAGATTTGCAAGGGAGGGCGCAAATGTCGTGCTGAACGGTTTCGGCGACGAGGACGAGATCGAAAAACTCCGTCTGGTGCTGGAAGCCGAAAGCGGCGGGCGCGTGCTTTACCATCCCGCAGACATGACGAAACCGGACGAGATCGCCGATCTCATCCAGTCGTCGCACGATAAGCTCGGCTCGGTCGACGTGCTCATCAACAATGCCGGCATCCAGCATATCGCGCCCATCGAGGAGTTTCCGACGGAAAAATGGGACTGGATCATCGCCATCAATCTGACCAGTTCCTTCCATACCATGCGCGCCGCGATACCGCTGATGAAGAAGGCTGGCAAAGGCCGCATCATCAACATTTCCTCGGCCCATGGCCTCGTAGCCTCGCCGTTCAAATCGGCCTATGTGGCCGCAAAGCACGGCATCATGGGCCTGACGAAAACGGCGGCGCTGGAGCTTGCGCAGACCGGGGTTACCGTCAACGCCATCTGTCCCGGTTATGTGCTCACCCCGCTGGTGGAAAAACAGATACCTGAGATGGCCAAGGTGCGTGGCATCAGCGAAGAGGCGGTGAAGAACGACGTGATGCTGGAATTGCAGGCGACGAAGCAATTCGTCACCGTCGATGATGTCGCGACCGCGGCCATATTCCTGGCCAGCGACGCCGCCAGCAACATCACCGGCACGCATATTTCCGTCGACGGTGGATGGACAGCACAATAATCGCCAAATTTTCTTTCCGTTATGGAAAGAATGAATTGCCAAAACGGAAATCGATATGCCTGCCGGGGCGTGCATAGATGAACAACAAGAAACCGGCTCGGCGGCCGGACAAAAAGCAAGGCATTGCATGAACGACGCGATCAGCTTCATCCTCAACAGCGAAACGATCTCGCTTAGGGATTTCGGACCGACAGACACGCTTCTCGATTACCTCCGCATCAGCAAGCGGTTGACCGGGACCAAGGAAGGCTGCGCGGAAGGCGACTGCGGCGCGTGCACGGTGCTGGTTGGGCGGCTGCTGGACGGTTCGCTGCGTTATGAAAGCGTCAATGCCTGCATCCGTTTTCTGGGCTCGCTGCACGGCACCCATATCGTGACGGTGGAGCATCTGGCAGCCCGCGACGGCACGTTGCACCCCGTGCAGCAGGCCATGGTGGATTTCCACGGCTCGCAATGCGGTTTCTGCACGCCGGGCTTCATCATGTCGCTTTACGGCCTGTGGCTGACCAGCGAAAACCCCGGCCGCGCCGATATCGAGAAGGCGCTGCAAGGCAATCTCTGTCGGTGCACGGGTTACGAGCCGATCGTGAAGGCCGCCGAAAAAATCGCTGCCGCCCGCCCGAGCGCCCTGTTCGACCCGCTGCAACGGGACCGCACCGATATCATGGCACGGCTTTGGGCGATCCGCGAAAACGAGACGATCACCATCGTCAGCGGCGAAGACCGCACCATAATTCCGGCAACGCTTGCTGATCTTACCGAAATCTACGCCGCGGAGCCGAAAGCGACCATCGTTGCCGGCTCAACCGATGTCGGCCTGTGGGTGACGAAGCAGATGCGGGCGCTGAACCCTGTCATTTTCATCAATAATCTCGGCGACCTGCAGACCATCACGGTGGGCGAAGACGGTATCACGCTCGGCGCGGGCGTCACCTACAGCCAAGCCTTCAAGACCATCGCAGAGCATTTCCCGCCGCTTGCCCGGCTGTTCGATCGTCTCGGCGGCGAGCAGGTGCGCAACATGGGCACCATCGGCGGCAACATCGCCAATGGCTCGCCTATCGGAGATACACCGCCGGCGCTGATCGCGCTTAACGCGACGCTGACTCTGCGTTCTTCCTCGGGAAACCGCAGCCTGCCGCTGGAAAGCTATTTCATCGATTACGGCAAACAGGACCGGCTCAGCGGCGAATTCGTCGAAAAGCTCTTGATTCCGTTCCAGAAGCCGGAAAGCCACTATGCCGTCTACAAAATTTCCAAACGCCGCGACGAGGATATTTCCGCGCTGTGCGGAGCGTTCAATCTGACGCTTGATGCTGAGGGCGCAGTCGAAGACATCCGCATCGCCTTCGGCGGCATGGCCGGTACGCCGAAACGCGCTGCACATCTGGAGGCGGCGCTTCTCGGTAAAGCGTGGTCGCAGGACACGATTGATGCCGCGCGCGATGCGTTGGACGAGGATTTCACCCCGCTGACCGACTGGCGGGCGACCGCCGAATATCGGCAACTGACGGCCAAGAATTTGCTGACACGGTTTTTCCTCGAGACAGCAGGGGAAAAGCAGGAACTTGCCCGCTTCTCGCTGGAGGAGGCTTGAACCATGGACACCACAAGCTTCGACAAGACCAAGACCGAAATCGACGGCCCGATGCACACCTCGCTCCGTCACGATTCCGCCCACAAGCACGTGACGGGCAGCGCCGAATATATCGACGATATTCCCGAACCCGCGGGCCTCATCCACGGCGCGCTGGGCATGGCGGACCGTGCCCACGCGGAAATTGTGTCGATGGACCTCTCCGAGGTCGAAGCCACACCAGGCGTTCTCTGGGTGATGACCGGCAAGGACGTGCCCGGCGAAAATGACATTTCCTCCGGCGGCCGTCACGACGAGCCGCTGCTTGCCGAAACAAAGGTGGAATTCCACGGCCAGCCGATCTTCGCGGTCTTCGCCGAGACGCGCGATATTGCTCGCAAGGCCGCCCGGAAAGCAAAGATCACCTATAAGGATCTGCCGCATTTCACCGACATCGATACAGCGATTGACAATGGCGGCGCGCTCGTTATCGATCCGATGACGCTGAAGCGTGGCGATGCAAAGCTGGAAATGGATGTCGCGCCACGCCGCCTCACCGGCACGATGCGGATCGGCGGACAGGAACATTTTTACCTCGAGGGCCACATCGCCATGGCGGTGCCGGGCGAAGACGATGATGTGGCGGTGTGGAGCTCCACCCAGCATCCGAGCGAAATCCAGCACATCGTCAGCCACATCCTGCAGGTTCCATCCAATGCAGTCACCGTGCAGGTGCGCCGCATGGGCGGCGGTTTCGGCGGCAAGGAAACGCAGGGCAACCAGTTCGCCGCGCTCTGCGCCATCGCCGCCAAGAAGCTGAACCGGGCCGTGAAAATCCGGCCGGACCGCGACGAGGACATGACGGCAACAGGCAAACGCCACGATTTCCGCGTCGATTACGAGCTGGGCTTCGATGACGAGGGCCGCATCCACGCCGTCGATGCCACCTATGCCGCCCGCTGCGGTTTTTCCTCCGATCTATCCGGCCCGGTCACGGACCGCGCGCTGTTCCATGCGGATTCCAGCTATTTCTATCCGCATGTGCACCTCACCTCGCGGCCGCTCAAAACCCACACCGTCTCCAACACCGCCTTTCGCGGTTTCGGCGGCCCGCAGGGCATGCTCGGCGCGGAACGATTTATCGAAGAAATCGCCTATGCCGTCGGCAAGGACCCGCTCGATATCCGCAAGCTGAATTTCTACGGCGAGACCGGTTCCGGCCGCACCACGACGCCCTATCATCAGGAAGTCGAGGACAACATCATCGCCCGCGTTGTCGAGGAGCTGGAGACGTCAAGCGACTATCGCGGACGACGCGAGGCGATCATCGAATTCAACAAAACCAGCCCGGTCATCCGCAAGGGCATTGCGCTCACCCCTGTCAAATTCGGCATCTCCTTCACCATGACCGCCTTCAACCAGGCCGGAGCGCTGGTGCATATCTATAATGACGGCTCCATCCATCTAAACCATGGCGGCACCGAAATGGGCCAGGGCCTTTACACCAAGGTGGCGCAGGTCGTGGCCGATGCCTTCCAGGTGGATATCAACAGGGTGAAAATCACCGCCACCACCACAGGCAAGGTGCCGAACACGTCAGCCACCGCCGCCTCGTCAGGCACCGACCTGAACGGCATGGCCGCTTATGACGCCGCACGCCAGATCCGCGATCGGCTGATCAAATTCGCCGCCGAGAACTGGAACGTGCCGGAAGAGGAAGTCGTCTTCCTGCCGAACCGGGTCCGCATCGGCCTTGAGGAAATCGCCTTTAACGACTTCATCAAAAAGGCCTATTTCGCCCGCGTGCAGCTTTCCGCCGCCGGTTTTTACAAGACGCCGAAAATCCACTGGGATCGCGCCGCCGGCCGTGGCACGCCGTTTTATTATTTCGCCTATGGCGCGGCGTGCTCGGAAGTATCGATCGACACGCTGACCGGCGAATATCTGATGGAACGTACCGATATCCTCCACGATGTCGGCAAGTCGCTCAACCCGGCCATCGATATCGGCCAGATCGAGGGCGCCTTCGTGCAGGGCATGGGCTGGCTGACCACGGAGGAATTGTGGTGGGACGGCAAGGGGCGGCTGCGCACCCACGCGCCTTCCACCTACAAGATCCCGCTCGCCTCCGACCGGCCGAAGAGCTTCAACGTCAGGCTGGCGGAATGGTCGGAAAATGCCGAACCCACCATTGGCCGCTCCAAGGCTGTGGGCGAACCGCCCTTCATGCTGGCCATCTCGGTTCTCGAAGCCCTCTCCATGGCCGTCGCTTCCGTGGCAGATTACAAGGTCTGCCCACGCCTCGACGCGCCAGCGACGCCGGAGCGGGTGCTGATGGCGGTGGAACGGTTGAAAAAGGTTTGAGGGAGGACGTATCCATGCGGCCGAGCCCCCCCATCCGTCCCTTCGGGCCACCTTCTCCCGGTCGGGGAGAAGAAAGATGCCGCATCGCCTCACCCTTCCTGCAAGCACGTAAGATGGACGGAGCCAGTGCTCCGGGTTTCTTCTCACCGCCGGGGAGAAGGTGGCGCGCAGCGCCGGCTGAGGGGGCCAGCCCCAATGCCTGACGCCTCCCTCTCCACTTTCCTCGCCCGCTACACCTCCACAATCCTGGTGGAAATCGAAGCCGTGAAAGGCTCGTCACCGCGCGAGGCCGGCACCTTCATGCTGGTCAGCCAGGAGGCCATCTGGGAAACCATCGGCGGCGGCCAGTTCGAATATATGGCGATAGACCATGCCCGCGCCATGCTGCGCAGCGGTGTTGCCGAAGACCGCATGGATATACCGCTTGGCCCCGAAATCGGCCAATGCTGCGGCGGGCGCACGCTCCTGCGCTTTCGGCTGGTCACGGCGGATATTGCCGCCGCGCTTGAGGCAAGGCAGAAGGGCGAAGCCGAGCAGCAGCCCGCCGTTTTCATTTTTGGTGCTGGCCACGTGGGCAAGGCGCTGGCTGAGGCCCTGTCGCTGCTGCCCCTGACCCTGACCGTGGTCGAAACACGCGAAAACGAACTGCGCGATCTTCCGTCGGCAGCGGCGTCCATACTCACCCCCATGCCGGAAGCATTCGTTCGGAAAATCCCGGCAAATGGGGCCGCGGTCATCGTCACCCACGATCATGCACTCGATTTCATGATCGCGAAGGAGGCGCTCGCCCGCAACGATCTCGCCTATGTCGGCATGATCGGCTCGAAGACCAAACGCGCTACCTTTGCCCATTGGCTGGAGCGGGAAGACGAGCCGCCTTCCCGCCTTGCGAAACTCACCCTGCCCATCGGCGGCAGCGGCGTCAGGGACAAGCGTCCCGCCGTTATAGCGGCCCTTGTGGCAGCCGAGTTGCTTCAAGCATTTTCCGCTGCCGAAACCCGCCGCAGCGGTAATCGATACGGCCATCCTCAAGGCCTAGATCTCGCTTGAGCGCGTCCGGCAGGCTTTCATCCGCCAGATTGTCGGGTTGGAGGCTCTCTAGGGTAAACCGTTCCGCTGTCCGCAGGCCCGCGCGCAGGCGGGACCACGCGCGCAAGAGTGCTGTGCGCATGTTCGTCTCCGTTCAAAAATGTCAGAAGGTCAGTTGATGAATTGCGCTAAAAATGCTCTGATTTCCAAATTAAAACCAATGAAACCTTCGGCAATTGGCATAAAGAGAACTTATCCATGAAAATGTCACGCCAGTTCCCCCTGAATGCCCTGCGGGTGTTCGAAGCCGCCGCAAGACACATGAGCTTCACCAAGGCCGGCGAGGAATTGGGCATGACGCAGACGGCAGTCAGCTATCAGGTGAAACTGCTGGAGGAGAATATCGGAGAGCCGCTCTTCATAAGAAAGGCGCGGCAAGTCTCGCTGACCGAGGCTGGAGAAAAATTAGCGCCGAAAGTTGCGGAAGCCTTTAATACCTTAAAGGAGGCTGTCGATAGCGTGCGCGACGCGCCCGATGCAACGCTGACAATCCACTCAACCGCCACCTTTGCGTCGCGCTGGCTTTCGCGGCATCTGGGCGCTTTCCAGCTTGAACATCCCTCAATCGCGGTGCGGCTTGATACATCGAGCTCACTGATCGATTTTTCCCAATCAGACTGCGATGTCGCCATTCGCTGGAGCAAAGATAACGGTAAAGGGCTGATCTACCATCAACTGCTGCGCGGCGTTTATACGCCGATGCTGCATCCAAGTCTTGCTGACAGCATCGGCGGATTGCACCGCCCGGAAGATCTGCTGCGCCTGCGCATCATTGATCCCGGCGATATCTGGTGGAGCCAGTGGTTTCAGGAAGTGGGCGTTGAAAATCCCGGTCTCGACCGTTATCCCCGCAGCCGCCTCAATGTGCAGGCCTTCGAGGCCGCAGCGGCGATCGCCAGCCAGGGCGTCGCCATGCTCACCCCGGAACTCTATGCCGATGAGATTGCGCTCGGCCGCCTTTATCAACCCTTCGAGCATCTTAGCAGCGAGGGCAAGAACTACTGGCTGGTCTACCCCGAAAACCGCCGGAACATTCGCAAGATAAGGCTGTTCCGCGACTGGATTTTGAAGCGGATCGAGGAAAGCCGGCCGCAGCAGCAGCCTCAATACCCCATATCCGGCGCATAAAAGCATCGCGGCGTATCCTCATCCGGGAACAGACAGAGGTGATATTCCCCGTCTTCGGATCGACGCGCCTGACTCTGGGACCAGTTGAAAACGTGACGTCGCGTGACCATGCGGTGATCACCGGGCGCAAGCGAGACCTCGTAACCATCAGACGTCACCCGAACGCTGCGCGTCGGGATCATCTGGCAGTCGCCAGTTTCGGCATCGCCGTTACAGCAGTAGCTTTCATATTTGAATCCCTTGTGGGATTCATGGGCAAGCGCGGTGGCGCTGAATGCAAAAAGCAGAAAAAGAACCGTCAGAACAAGGCGCATCGGCACGGTCTCCGTTGAAAACAACGGCGGCAGCCGGAAGATCATTGCGTCCCTTAACTTAAAATCTCATATCACTCACACCCGGACACAATGGCACCGGGAACTGCGACACCTGCCCCCTGATCTGCTCCGCCCAGGGTTCGCAGCGCCCGCTTTCGGAAAAACCGCCAGCGAAACATGTCATGGGAGCCCTGCGCATCGGCGCGAGAGTCCACAGCCTGATATTCTAACACATCAGCAGGCTGCACACAGGATCATAGCTGAGTCGCCTTAGCCAGCTAAGCACAAACTCAACGACAGGATAGACCGTTTCCAGCTTTCGAGGGCTTGATCGCCCAGCCGGAACGGACCGGCCCAGGATTGCAGACACAACCGCTTTGCATTGTGAACAATCTCTGCCAGGTCTCTGCTTTTCCCTTCCCTAAAGGCCAAATTTCTCGCAAGGTGCGCTGCACAAGGATCAGGGGAACCGCATGTACGAATACGCCATTGCGTGGGAATGGATGGCCTTTGCCGTCCGCTGGCTCCACGTCATCACCGCCATCGCCTGGATTGGCTCATCCTTTTATTTCATCGCGCTCGATCTCGGGCTGGTCAAACGGCCGCATCTGCCGCCCGGGGCCTATGGCGAGGAGTGGCAGGTGCATGGCGGCGGCTTTTACCACATCCAGAAATATCTGGTCGCCCCTGCCCAGATGCCCGAGCACCTGACATGGTTCAAATGGGAAAGTTACGTCACCTGGCTTTCCGGCTTCGCCATGCTCTGCATCGTTTATTATGGCGGGGCGGACCTGTTCCTCATCGACCATTCCGTACTTGATCTCACCCAGTTCCAGGCCATCGCCCTGTCGCTGGCATCGCTCGCCATCGGCTGGCTGTTTTATGATTTCCTCTGCAAATCGCCGCTCGGCAACAATACCTGGGGCCTGATGATCGTGCTTTATGTCGCGCTGGTGGCGATGGCCTGGGGTTACACGCAGGTCTTCACCGGTCGCGCCGCCTTCCTGCATCTGGGTGCGTTTACCGCCACCATCATGTCGGCGAACGTCTTTTTCATCATCATCCCCAACCAGAAGATCGTCGTCGCAGACCTGATCGCCGGGCGAACGCCGGACCCGAAATATGGCCGCATCGCCAAACAGCGCTCGCTGCACAACAACTACCTGACGCTGCCCGTCATCTTCTTCATGCTGTCGAACCATTATCCGCTGGCTTTTGCCACGCATTTTAACTGGATCATCGCAGCGCTGGTGTTCCTGATGGGCGTCACTATCCGCCACTGGTTCAACACAACCCATGCCCGCAAGGGCAAGCCGACATGGACATGGCTTGCGACCGCCCTCATCTTCATCGTCATCATGTGGCTTTCCACCGTGCCGAAAGTGCTGACCGGCGAACAGGAAGAGAAGGCTGCCACCCTCTCACCCATGCAGCAGCAATTCGTCAGCGATGCCCATTTTACCAAGGCCCGTGACGTCGTTCAGGGTCGCTGTTCCATGTGCCATGCCGCCGAGCCGGCGTGGGAAGGCGTGCCGTTCACGCCGAAATCGGTAAAGCTCGAAACCGACCAACAGATCGCCGCTCACGCGCGCGAAATCTATTTGCAAGCCGGGCGCAGCCATGCCATGCCTCCCGGCAACATCACCGCCATCACCCCGGATGAGCGCAAGGTGCTCACCGCATGGTATGAAAGTGCGGTTTCCGGGGCTGGAAAAGCCGAAGGAAAGACTGAATGAGCCTGGTTCTGCTGCGTGGCCGCCTGCTGAGCTTCCGCCGCGCGCCGCTCGCAATCGACGATACGCAAAGCTATCTCTATATCGAAGATGGCGGCCTGCTTCTCGAAAACGGCAAGATCGCCGCCATCGGCGAATACGGCGATATCCGTAAGACAGCACCCGAAGACGTCGAGGAAAAGGACCACCGCCCGCACCTTATCGTGCCGGGCCTCATCGACATGCACCTGCATTTCCCGCAGATGCAGGTCATCGGCTCCTATGCCGCCAACCTGCTGGAATGGCTGAACACCTATACCTTCCCGGAAGAATGCCGCTTCGTTGAAACCGCGCATGCTCAACGCATCGCCACACACTTCTACGACGAGCTTCTGCGCCACGGCACGACAACGGCCGCCGCCTATTGCTCCGTGCACAAAACCTCCGCCGACGCCTTCTTCGCGGAAGCCATGAAGCGCAACATGCTGATGGTCGGCGGCAAGGTGATGATGGACCGCAATGCCCCGCAGGGCCTGCTGGACACGCCGGAAACCTCTTATGACGAGACACGCCAGGTCATCGCCGACTGGCACGGCAAGGGCCGCAACCACGTCGCCATCACCCCGCGCTTCGCCATCACCTCCACACCGAAGCAGATGGAAGCAGCACAGGCGCTGGCGCAGGAGTTTCCCGATCTCTTCATCCAGACGCATCTGTCTGAAAATCTGGACGAGATCAAATATACCTGCGAGCTTTACCCTGAAGCGACCGACTACACCGACATCTATGTGCGTTACGGCCTGATGGGCAAAAAGACCCTTCTCGGCCATGCCATTCATTTGTCCGATCGCGAGGCGGATGTGCTGTCGGAAACCGGCGCGGTGGCAGTGCATTGCCCCACATCGAACCTCTTCATCGGCTCCGGCCTCTTCCCGATGAAAAAGCTGCAAAGGCGCGAAAAGCCTGTTCGTATCGCGGTTGCCACCGATATCGGCGGCGGATCGAGCTATTCCATGCTGCGCACCATGGACGAGGCGTACAAGATCCAGCAATTGCTGGGCGAACGTCTCAACCCGCTGGAAAGCTGGTATCTGATGACCCGTGGTAATGCAGAAGCGCTCTCCATGGTCGACCGCATCGGCACGTTGGAGGCCGGCACGGATGCCGACATCACGGTGCTGAACGCCTCCTCGACGTCAGCCATGGCCCTGAAGATGGAAGTGGTGAAAAGCCTCACGGAAGAACTCTTCCTGATGCTGACCATGGGCGACGACCGCACAGTGGTAGAGACCTATGTGGCCGGCCAGCCGATGAAGAGCGTGCTGGCATAGTTCGGCTGCGGCCGAAACATAAAGCTGCTAACTGGTTTACATCCGTCACATATTGGATCGAGCGTGTGCCGCCTCTTTCTTCTCCCCCCGGGGAGAAGGTGGCCCGAAGGGTCGGATAAGGGGGCAACGTTGCCGGATTTCGGAGAGCGTGCCCCCTCATCCCGCTGCCGCGGACTTCTCCCCGGCGGGGAGAAGAGACAAGTGGCACTCGCTCGCTCCACATGATTGCCTGACGCCATTTCGGCCGAATGCGAATGACCTCTGGAGTGCCCGGTGCCGAATCTAGACACAACCACCCTGATGATGATCCTCACGACCTTCGTCATTGCCGGCATCGTCAAGGGCGTGACCGGCATGGGGCTGCCGACTGTTGCCATGGGCGTGCTCGGCCTCTTCATGCCCCCGGTCATCGCCGCCGGCCTGCTCATCCTGCCCTCCTTCATCACCAATATCTGGCAATTGCTGGCCGGGCCTGATTTCCGGGCCATCGTGAAGCGGCTGTGGCCGATGATGATCGCTATCACCCTCGGCACCATCATCGGCATCCGGCTGATGACGGCGGGCACCGGCGTCTGGACCACCTCAGCGCTCGGCCTGTGCCTCGCGGTTTACGCAGCCTACAGCCTGCTTGCCAGACCGATCTCAATACCGGCAAGGCTGGAACCAAAACTCTCCCCCATCATGGGGTTGGTGACGGGCCTTCTGACCGGCGGCACCGGAATTTTCGTCGTACCCGCTGTGCCCTATATCCAATCGCTGGGTTTTAGCCGAGACGATCTGGTGCAGGCACTCGGCCTTTCCTTCACCATTTCCACCCTTGCACTTGCCGCCGGTCTCGCTTCTCAGAATGCTTTTCATGTCGAGCATCTGTCGCTTTCCGCACTCGCCGTCCTGCCAGCGCTTCTCGGCATGTGGCTCGGCCAGAAAATCCGCCATATCGTTAGCCCGGCGACATTTCGGCGCTGGTTCCTCATCTGCCTGCTCGTACTTGGCTGCGAACTGTCCCTGCGCGCTTTTTGGTGAAACACCAATGACGATTTCGATGTCGCAACCCTGCTATTCATGTTAAGTGAAGCCATCATTCAAATGTGAAGGCTTTATCCATGGGCAAAATCCTGACCATAGCTGACCTGAAAAACCAGGCGCAGCGCCGTGTGCCGAAAATGTTTTTTGACTATGCCGATAGCGGCGCATGGACGGAAAGCACCTACCGCGCCAATGAGGATGATTTTGCCAAGATAAAGCTGCGCCAGCGCGTGCTGGTGGATATGACCGACCGATCGCTCGCCACCGAAATGGTCGGCGAGAAGGTTTCGATGCCGGTAGCGCTTTCCCCTACGGGCCTTACGGGCATGCAGCATGCCGATGGCGAAATGCTGGCTGCCAAGGCGGCGGAGGAATTCGGCGTGCCTTTCACGCTCTCCACCATGAGCATCTGCTCCATCGAGGATGTGGCCTCCGTCACTTCGAAACCCTTCTGGTTCCAGCTTTATGTGATGAAGGACCGTGACTTCGTCAACAACCTCATTGACCGCGCCAAGGCCGCCGGGTGCTCGGCGCTGGTGCTGACGCTCGACCTGCAGATCCTTGGCCAGCGGCACAAGGATCTGCGCAACGGCCTCTCGGCCCCGCCGAAATTCACCCCGAAACACATCTGGCAGATGGCGACCCGGCCCAAATGGTGCCTGGACATGGCGCGCACCAAGCGCCGCAGCTTTGGTAACATCGTCGGCCACGCCAAGAACGTCTCCGACCTCTCGTCGCTCTCTTCCTGGACGGCCGAGCAGTTCGATCCGCGTTTATCCTGGAAAGACGTTGAATGGATCAAGGAACGCTGGGGCGGCAAACTTATCCTCAAGGGCATTCTTGACGAGGAAGACGCCCGCGCTTCACTCGATACCGGCGCCGATGCCATCATCGTCTCCAACCATGGCGGCCGCCAGCTCGACGGCGCGCACTCCTCCATCGCCATGCTGCCGAAAATCGTCGATGCTGTGGGCGACAGGGTCGAGGTGCACATGGATGGCGGCATCCGCTCCGGTCAGGATGTGCTGAAGGCCGTGGCGCTTGGCGCAAAGGGCACCTATATCGGCCGGCCCTTTCTCTATGGCCTCGGTGCGGATGGCAAGCAGGGCGTGACGACAGCGCTCGAGATCATCCGCAAGGAAATGGATGTCAGCATGGCGCTCTGCGGCAAGCGGCTGATTACCGATGTGGATCGCAGCATTCTGGCGTGATGTCAGAAGGGCAGAACTTCCGGCATGGCAACCACAGCTCGCGGACCTCTCTACGGTCATGCCGGACTAGATCCGGCATCCAGCCGCGGCGCGTCTGCGCCGCGAAAGAGTCTCTCGCGATCAAAGACTTGATCGCGCCGGATCCCGGCTCAAAGCCGGGATGAGGCGGTCGGTATAGCCTTCGCGCTACACCACCCAGCCCCTCAATGCCCCACCGTCTTCGAAAATACATTCACGATCACCACGCCGGTGATGATGAAGCCGAGGCCGATGACGGCGGCAATATCCAGCGTCTGGCGGAACACGAAATATCCGATGCCGGAAATCAGCACGATGCCAAGCCCGCTCCAGATCGCGTAGGCCACGCCGACCGGCAGCGCCCGCAGCGTGAACGACAGAAGATAAAAGGCTGCACCGTAAAACAACGCCATCAGCACTGTCGGCACCAGCCTGGTGAACTGCTGCGATTGCTGCAGGAAGGAGGTGGCGATTACCTCGCAGACAATGGCTGCGACGAGCGCGCCATAAGTGAAGACCGCGGTATTCATCGTCACCTATCCTTCTTCGTCTGGGCGATCATCCGGGCCCGCAGAGCCGCCCTGTCGCCACCCGCTTTGCCATCGTCGGCCAGCAGATCGGCAAACCAGATGCCGTCGGCAGCCAGCCGCACCATCTCCAGTACCACCCCGTCATCCGTTTCTTTATGACGGACAAGACGACCCTCGATCCAGCTGTTCCACATGCGTCGAAGCGACGGTTCGCCGACCATCGAAACCGAGATCGCTGCCCATTGCCGACCCGAATCCCTGCCCCGATCAGAGAAAACCGCGTTTACATAGGCCCGCGTAAAGCTTCCAGAAGCTTCACGATCCTGTGAGATGAGAGCATCGATCTCGTTGTCCAGCGCCGCCAGAAGGTCAGTCATGACGGCTTCGAGCAAGACCTGCTTGGAAGGAAAATGGTGAAACAGCCCGCCCTTGGTCACTCCCGCCGCATCCGCCACCGCCTGCACGGAAAGTGCTGCAACCCCTTGTTCAGCAGCAAGTTTCGCCGCGCAATCGAGTAGATTGCGGCGCACCACCTCAGGCTGCTTCTTGCGTTCATGAGCGTTTGTCATGTCACAAACATACCGGATGGTTGGTTTCTTTTCAAGGAAATTGTGAGGGTAGCTGTCGGGTTGAAATTCATACTTAATTAAGCACGAAAGCGATCTCTAAAGTTTTAGCGGTTTTGTTGCCGGAAAGTGTCAGTAAAACTTTGCCCAGCGCGGCGATCGAACAAAAGGGGTGAACTATGTCGGGAATGATCAAACGGGGAATGGCGGGTGCCTGGATTTTTGCACTCGCCTTCTTTTGCGCGATCCTCTCGCTCCATGCGTCGCCGGCGCAGGCGGGCTATGCCCATTTCATCATGGACGCCAATACCGGCAAGGTTCTGGCCGCCCGCAATGCCGATGTGCTGAACCACCCCGCCTCGCTCACCAAGATGATGACGCTTTACCTGACCTTTGAGGCGCTGCATGCCGGCAAACTTCGCTGGGACCAGAAGATAACCATGTCCAAGAATGGGGCATCGGTCATTCCCTCGAAGCTCTATGTGCGTCAGGGCCAGACCTTCACAGTGCGCGAAGCCGTCTACGGCATGATCGTCAAATCCGCCAATGACATGGCCGAAGGTATGGGCGATCACCTCGGCGGCTCCGAGGCACGGTTCGCCGAAATGATGACCCGCAAGGCCCGCCAGCTCGGCATGACCAAAACGGTCTTCCGCAACGCGTCCGGCCTGCCCAACAAGTCGCAGGTGACGACGGCACGCGACATGGCGAAGCTCGGTCTTGCCTTGCAACGGGATTTTCCCAAAGAATACAGCCTCTTCGCCACGCAATCCTTCAATTTTCGTGGAAAGCGCATCCGTGGCCACAACAATCTGATGTATCGTTATCAGGGGATGGATGGCATCAAGACCGGCTATACCAACGCCTCCGGCTTCAATCTCGTCAGTGCAGTCAATCACAATGGCCGCCGCGTCGTCGGCGTCGTGCTGGGCGGCAAGACCGCGCGCAGCCGCGATGCCCAGATGGCTGCACTTCTCGACAAGGCCGTGCCGCAGGCATCGAGAGGCCGCAACACCGAACAGCTCGTCGCCAGTGCCAATGTCAGCCGCACCTTCGATGTTGCCGCCGCCGTGCCGCCGGCTGCCGTGCCGCTGCCAATGTTCGCCGAGCGCCGGGCAGATCCGGTTGCCATGCAGATTGCCACCGCAAACGCCGATGTGGCGGACATGATGCAGGTCTCGGCCATCCCGCGGCCTGCTCCCGCTGCGGCCCCTTCCGGCCAGCGCAGCCGGTGGGAGGTGCAGATCGCCGCCACCGACAGCGAAGCCGCCGCCCGCTCGCTGCTCGCCAATGCGCGTTCCAATATCGGCAACTATTCCGGCATCGCCCCCTACACCGAAGCCGTGCAGAGCGGATCGGCGACGCTCTACAGAGCCCGCTTCACCGGCTTCGAAGACCAGTCCTCGGCAGTCTCCGCCTGCAAGGCGCTGAAGGCACGCTCTTATGCATGCGTGGTGATGACCAGTGAGGGGTGATCCCTAGCGCTTCAGCCAGCCGTTTTCCAACGCATCGGCCAGATAAGGAATACCGTTGACCCGAGCCATTTCGGACATGGCCAGGTTGTCGTAACGGATATTGCGGAAATAGACCTGCCAGCCGCGTGCGGTTTCTTCGAGAACCGCATAGGTGGCGAGCGGGTGACCGGCTTCAACGTGGTGATCGAAAGGCGTATCGTCCCTCCACCCAGGACAGCCGACGCTGCCCGGATTGACGATCAGCCGGCCATCTGAAAGCTGCACGGTGCGTGGGATATGGGTATGGCCGCAAAGCATCAGCGGCTGCGTGATACCCTCAGCCATGGCTTCGATTTCGGCCAGAGGCCGCAATTTCAGGACACCTTCAGGCGACAGCGTTTCCAGCCAATATTCCAGATCGTCACGGGGCGAACCATGACAGCAATAAGCGACGTCCTTGAACACCATGCTGAACGGAAGAGTTTGTAACCAGTCCCGGTGCGCAGTGCTCAGCTGCGCATGGGCGGGCCTTTCCCAGCTCCCCATCTCCTCCGGCGCACGCTCGATCAGTTCCCGGTCGTGATTGCCGCGGATGCTGGGAATCCAGTTGCCGACCAGCACGTCGCCGGTAAAACCGGCCTCCAGCGGACCGCTGAAACAATCGCCGAGATTGACAATGTCCTCGATACCGAGCCTGGCGATATCCTCAAGCACCGCCTCCAGCGCGGCGCAGTTTCCGTGAATATCGGCAATGGCGGCAAAGATCATCGGCGTCAGCTTCCTCGATAGGTGGAATAGCTATAAGGCGAAAGCAGCAAGGGCACATGGTAATGACCGCTCTCGTCGGCAATGCCGAAACGGATCGGGATAATATCGAGGAAGGCCGGCTTCGGAAGCACGACACCCTTTCCTCGCAGATAATCGCCGGCATGGAAAACCAGCTCATACTCACCGGCCCTGAAACTGTCGCCAACGAGCAGCGGCCCGCCATCGACACGGCCGTCGCCATTTGTCTGCACCGTCTTCAGCTTGTCACGGCGATCACCGGAGAGCCGGTAGAGATCGATCACCAGCCCCTCGGCAGGCGTGCCGTGCGCGGCGTCGAGAACATGGGTTGTCAGACCGGTCATAGGCTGGGCTCCGCGATTACATAGGGCCTGTCGAAAAAATACTCTTCCAGATTGTTGCCCGGCCCGTCACGGTCGGCAACCAGAAAATCCGAAACCGCCTGCAACGGCATCAGCGGATAGTGCCAGACATTGCGGCGGTAATTCACGCCCTGATCGCCCCGCGCCAGAAACACCCGAGGCCGCCCCGGCCGGCCGCCATCGTCTTCGGCAACGACCACGAGGAAGGGCCGGCCGGAAAGCGGCGAAAAACTCTGGCTGCCGAGCGGATGCCGCTCCATCATCTCGATTTCATGCGGAAAGGCGCGCGGCTGCCCGCGGAAGATATTGAGGATCACACGTGCCCCCTCGCCTGCCGCCTCCGGCGCTGCGAGCGCATGATGCCGCTCCGTCTGGCCGCCATTGATGTACCGCATGGAAGAAGGTGTTGTTTCGATCACGTCGCCGAAGGACGCAAACGCCTCCTTAGTAAGAGGTTGTATGTTGAGAAAATCAGTCAAATGTCATTCACCTTGGGCATGCCAGTTTCGGAGAAGGGAGAGGCGCGCCTGCAAATCCGGAATACTCTGCGTTATCGTTTTCCAGACGACCGAGAGTTCTGCTCGGAAGTAATCATGCACGATCAGATTGCGCATACCCTTCATCTTGATCCAGGGGATTTCCGGGTGCTGCTGTAAAAACGCTGGGTAGTGCCTGTCGAGCTTGGCGACCGCCTCGCCAATCAGGGCAAGACCCATCATCACCGCCATCTGCGTGCGCGTGTCGGAAGAAAAAGCGGCCTCATCCATATCCTGAATGAAATCCCGTATCCTGGAAGCAGCAACATCCATCTCCTTCAGATAGAGCAGAAGCCGATCCGTACTCATACCGCTTTGGCTTCCTTCAGAACGCGCGCCCGAATATCCGAATGCAAGCCGCCCGAGGTGACGACATCGACCTCGACACCAAGCATCGTCTTCAGTTCCTCCAGCAAACCGCCGAGATCAAACAGCGTCGTACCCGGCAGCGCGTCCACCAGAATGTCGAGATCGCTGTCCGGCCTGTCCTCGCCGCGGGCGACGGAGCCGAACACGCGGGGATTTGCCGCATTGAAGCGTTTCGTCGCTTCGCGGATCGCTTCCCTGTTCTTTTCCAGCACCTCGGAAGGTCTCATCGTCATCTCCAAACGGCGCGATTCTAGCAGAATGGTCGCAACGCGCCAATCATCCCTCCGGCAGCATTGCGCAAAGACGAAGCCAGGCGATCTTTTCAACCTGCGCCGTGGCGGTCGCGAATTCTTCGGCTGCGCCGTTACCTATGCGTGTCTCGAAGGCCGAGAGTATATCGTGCCTGTTCAGCCCCTTGACCGCGATGATGAAAGGAAAACCGAATTTATCGGTATAGGCGCTGTTCAATTCGGTAAAACGGGCGTGCTCTTCCGGGGTAAGCCTATCGAGCCCGGCACCGGCCTGTTCGTTGCGGCTGTCTGCCGTCAACTCGCCGGCAATTGCCAGCTTCCCGGCAAGATCGGGATGCGCCCGCAAAACGCCAAGCCTTTCCGCCTCGGAAGCCGCGCGAAACTGCGCGCTAAGCGCGGCATGAACCGCCTTCGCCGTCAGTTCCAGGCCGGCCCCACCAGCGTCATAGGCCCGCTCGGCAATGAATGGCGAATGTTCGAACACGCCGCCAAAACGGGTAACGAAGTCCTCACGCGTCAGCATCAAAGCGCCTCCGGCTTGTGATGCTCATGCCAGTGACGGGCGATCTCGATGCGCTGCGGGATCCACACCTTTTCGTGGCCAAGCACATATTCGATGAAGCGGCGAAGTGCCGCTGCGCGACCCGGACGGCCGACAAGACGACAATGCAGGCCGACACTCATCATCTTCGGCGCACCTTCGACACCTTCCTGATAAAGCACGTCGAAAGCGTCCTTCAGATAGGTGAAGAACTGGTCGCCGGAATTGAAGCCCTGCGGCGTGGCAAACCGCATGTCGTTGGTCTCAAGCGTGTAGGGAATGATCAGGAAAGGCTCATCCTTCACACCCTTCACCCAATAGGGCAGATCGTCGGCATAGGAGTCCGACGAATAGAGAAAACCACCCTCCTCCATGACAAGCCGCAGCGTATTGTCCGAGGGCTTGCCCTGATACATGCCATAGGGACGTTCGCCGGTGACCTCCGTGTGCAGACGGACCGCTTCGACGATGTGCTTACGCTCTTCCTCCTCGGAAAAATCCTTGTATTCCAGCCAGCGGTATCCGTGGCTGGCGATTTCCCAACCCGCTTCCTTCATCGCCGCAACCGCTTCCGGGTTGCGGGCCATGGCTGCGGTCACGCCGTAAACGGTGGTGGTGACGCCAAGCCCGGTGAACATGCGCCACAGCCGCCAGAAGCCGGCGCGCGAGCCATATTCATAGATCGATTCCATGTTCAGGTTGCGCTGGCCAGGCCAGGGCTGGGCGCCGACGATTTCCGACAGCAGCGATTCCGACGCCTTGTCATTGTCGAGAATGCAACTCTCGCCGCCCTCTTCGTAATTGATGACGAATTGCACGGCAATGTGCGCACCGCCCGGCCATTTCGGATCGGGAACATTGCGGCCATAGCCCACCAGATTGCGGGAGTAGTTTTCGGAAATCATTCAGCCACCCAGACCATCTCTCCCAATCGGCAACCGATTTCGGAGACACAAACAGAACTTCGAAGATGCCTGATCCAGACGGATGACGCAGCGCACTTCGAATATGCGATGTCGAACGGTAGCATTCGCATCCGGAATGTCGAGATCAATTTTGCCGACATTCCGATGCTTTTTTGTATACGATTATGATGGCGCGCCAGTCAGGCAATCTTGCGGGCGGAAACGCGGCCCATGGGATGAAGCGAGTGCACCCGGAAAGGCGCTCCCGGCTCATCCTCGATGAAGAGCGCAAGGCTGGAAAATTGCAGGGACCGCGACAGCAGCGGCTCGAACACCTTGCGCACGGCCCGCTCGATCCTCTGGCTGCTGGCGGGTTCCACACCGCCGGTCAACGACATCTGGAACCGGAACTCGTCCATCACATGCGGGCTGCCCCAGCGGTGCAGATTGGTGAGCTGCGAGGCCGACAACCGGTCCGGATCCGCACGCTCGATCTCCGCCTCTGTCAGAGGCGCCCGGTAACGGTCGAATTCCTGCACGACGCGGGCCGCGAAAAAATGCAGCACTTCACAGGGCCGTTCGGGGACGAGGCTGAAGACATTGTCATGCCTCGCCACCACAAGTTGCGGCAACGGAAAGGGTTCCTGCCTGCCGGAAAAATACATCAGGTCGCGCAGGAGCGCCGCTTCGGACTGACCCTCGGCAAGGCGGAAAGGAGCCTTGATGGTGCCATGGAAACCATACCGACGCGGCAGGGCCGTGTGATAGGAAATCTCCTGCATGCCAAGATCGATCATACCGGGCGGCTCAACCGCCTGACCGGAATAGGCATCGCGCCCCAGCCACGCAGCGGCTACCTGCGTCAGGGGGTCATTGGGGGAAGGCGTGAAATGAATGGCGTATCGCATGCGCTGTCACCTCGCCGCAAAAGCGGACAAACCTGCCTCGTTGCAGGCCAGCAAATAAGTGATTTGCGTGACAGATTAACGACGTAAGCGGTCTGGTCAGAACTTTCCGATGCCCGCCATGGCTATGTTCACGTGTTCTTGAAGCTCGAAACTCCGCGGCACGTCCGGTGCCTTTCCGCAAACGGCCTGTAGCGCGGTATCGGCAAGAGAATGGGCAAGACCGAAGCTCACCTTGAAGCCGCCCGTCAATGCCACAAGCTTCGGGTGACCGGCAACCGTTCCCACCATGGGGTCTCTGCCCGCAGCCTTCGGCCGCAGCCCGGCCCAGCGTTCGAGAACCGGCGCCCCGCCAAGGCAGGGGACAATCGCAGCCGCATCCGCAAGCAGTTTTTCCAGCTTCTCATCCGTATCGAAGGGGTCGGAAAAACAATCTTCGCTGGTACTGCCGATGGCGACCGTTCCGTCTTCGTGCGGCACGATGTAAAGACCGTTCAGGAACACCACGGGCATGGCCGGATCGACCGCCGCGTCGAGCAGCGCCGCCTGCCCCTTCACCGGCTGCCCGAGCACCAGCCCGGTGTCGAGGCCCAGTGCGTCCCGGATCAGGGGAAAGGATCGATGCCCATTGGCGATCACGGCGTGGCCGAACACGACCTCGTCACCCGAAGACAGCGCCGCCCGGCCTGTCTCCGCGTCAAGCGAAAGGACGCGGCAACCCTTGATCAACCGCACATGCCGCGCCTTGCCGAGAAACGCCGAAAGAAGCGCAATCATTGCACGCGGAGCCACCCGCGCCGCCAGCGTATCGAACACGAAACCCGCTGCGCCAGCCGCGTCATCCACCCAGCCCGCAACCGCTGGGCTGTCACCGACATGCCAATGGAACCGGCGCTCACCCGAGACCCAGTTCTCCTGCGCATCCCTTTCATGCCGCTCGGCGATGGGACGCAGATGCGGCTTCGGCAATGGGATGATCCGGCCAGAGCGGCGATAACCGGCGGAAAGCCCGGTCTCCGCCTCCAGCCCGGCGATCTCTTTTTCCAGCGCCACGAGGGCGTCGAACTGGAACTGCTTCTTGTCCGACCAGCGGTCCGGCATATGAGGCATCAGCGCGCCGAGCAGCCCGCCACTCGCGCCGCCACCGGGATGGTCCGCCTCCACCAGCAACGTCTCGATGCCGAGCCGTTCCGCCTTAACCGCAGCCCATAGACCCATGATACCACCCCCGACGATGAGGAGAGGGAGGGAAGCAGGCAAAGGCGTTCTTGGTGATTGACCCTGTTCGAAAGCGGGATTATCGGCTTTAGCCATGAAAGATTCCAACGACACTATCAGAGAGACTGGCGCACAGGCCGGTTCGGCAACCGGCGAAACCCACACTGCACTCGACTGGCGTGACGGGGATATGCCCTATTCGCTGGCTTTTGACGACCATTTTTATTGCCAGACGGATGGCAGGCTGGAATGTGGCCACGTCTTCCTGTCAGGAAACGGCCTGCCGCAACGCTGGCGGGAACGCGAAGGCGTCTTCCGCATCGGGGAACTGGGCTTCGGCACCGCGCTCAATCTGTGCGAGACATGGCGCCAATGGAAAGAGGTCCGCAACGGCCGCTCCACGTTGCATTTCATCTCCTTCGAACTCTACCCGATGAAGGCGGACGAGATCGGCCGGGCACTTTCCCGCTGGCCGGAGGTGGACGCCGAACGCAGGGCGCTCGCCGCCCTCTGGCCCGCCGAACCGAAGGGGAAGGTAGAGATTGAACTCGATGGTGAAACACGCCTGACGGTGGTCTGCGGCGAGGCGCTCACCGGTATTTCCAACAGTCACGAAACCTTCGATGCCTGGTTCCTGGATGGTTTCGCACCTGCGCGCAACCCGGACATGTGGTCGCTCGAGATCATGCAGGCACTGTTCGCCAGGACGGCGCCGGCAGGCACCTTCGCCACCTATGCCGCCGCAGGCTTCGTCCGCCGCAATCTCATCGCCGCCGGTTTTGATGTGGAACGACGCAAGGGTTTCGCAGGAAAACGGGAAATGCTCTGCGGCACCAGGCCCCCGGTTTGACCAAAACGACATCAGCGACCGGTTGCGTCATCAGATACCCGGCGCGGAATATCTTCACCCAGCCACTGGGCGATCTTGTCCTCGAGAATTTCGGGGCTGATGGGCTTCGACAGATAATCGTCCATGCCGGCCTGCAGGCATAGATCGCGGTCAGCATCCTGCGTATGGGCCGTCACGCCAATGATCGGCACATGCCGGCCTTCGGCGGCCGCAAGTTCGGCCGTCCGGATCGCCTGCGTTGCCTGATGCCCGTTCATGACAGGCATGGAGACATCCATGAGGATGATCGCGGGATTATATTCCTCCCACGCCTGAACGGCCTTTTTCCCATTGCCGACGATCAGGAACCGCAGACCCGTCTGCTGCAAAATCTGCGTGAAAACAATCTGGTTGACGTCATTGTCCTCGGCCACCAGCACATCGATCAGGCTGGGCCGCAGCCGGACGGAAACTGTCGGCACCTCTGCCCGCCGCTTCTTTTCTGAAGCAGGACCTTCCGGCCGGGACGAACCGCCGTCCGAGGCACCTGCGAAAGCTTCCGGCCGCGCGCGTTTTAGCCTAACGTCGCGCACCACGTCGAACAGGGTGGAACGCAACAGCCGCGCCCGCGCGGGCTTCATCAAATGGGCCTGCACGTTGAGATCGGTAAAGAGCGTCTCGTCACCCACGACATCCATGGACGTGAGGAAAATGATGGCGATGTCATCGAAACGGCGATCCGCCCTGATCCGCTCCACCACGTCCAGGCCGTTCATGACAGGCATGTGATAATCAAGAATGATGGCGTCGATCGAAAGACCCACCGCTGCGGCTTCCTGCAGCACTGCAAGGCCCGTGGGCCCACCCTCGACGGCATGGCCGTCTATGCCCCAGCTTTGCAGCTGCTCCGTCAGGATGCGCCGGTTGACATCGTTGTCATCGATGACGAGCACCCGGATATTTTCGATCGCCACCGAAAGAGGTGGGACATCCCTCCGCCTTTCGGTCATCTGAAACGGGATGTTGACCTCGAAACTCGACCCCTTGCCCACTTCGCTGACGACATCGATCTTGCCATTGAACAGTCCGACAAGGCCGACGGTGATCGCCAGGCCGAGCCCGGTTCCTTCGTGACGGCGCGTGGCGGAACTATCGACCTGGCTGAACTTGTCGAAGATCGTCTCCAGCTTGTCGGAGGGAATACCGATCCCGCTGTCTTCGACACGCAGCGACAGGATGGCCTCCGAAGCTTCCGCTGACTGCGCAGAAAGCTCCACCAGCACATGGCCGGTTTCGGTGAACTTGACGGCATTCCCGACGAGGTTTGTAACAATCTGGCGGAAGCGTCCGGCGTCACCGATGACCTTGCCGAAAACCGACGGGTCGATCCGCACCACCAGCTCTATGTTCTTCTCCAGCGCCGCCGAGGACAGGAGCGAAACCACGTCCTCCACGGCTTCCGCCGGATCGAAAGATACACTGCGCAGTTTCATCTGCCCGGCTTCGATCTTGGAGAAATCGAGGATGTCGTTGATGATCGTCAGAAGCGCATTGCCTGACTTGACGATGATGTCGGTGAAAGTCTTCTGGCGCGTATCGAGGTTGGATTTGGCCAGAAGCTCCGCCATGCCAAGCACGCCGTTCATCGGCGTGCGGATTTCATGGCTCATATTGGCCAGAAATTCCGATTTGGCGCGGTCCGCCGCTTCCGCCCGCGAAAGCAGACGTTGCAATTCGCCTTCGCGCATCTTCATCTCGGTCACGTCGGTGACGATCACGAGCCAGTAATTGCCGGAACTGTTGGTGGCTTCCAGGTTGAGCCAGCTCTTGCCGGCGACATGGATTAGCCAGGAGAACGGCCGGTTGGCGGCAATGTTGTCTTTCCAGGCATTAAGCATCGCGGCCGCTTCCTCGGCCGTGCCGAAATCTCCGCGCGCGGCACAATGGGCGAAGAAGCCGGACCAGTCGCGATCCTTTTCCAGCAGCTCGGGCGGCACGTCGAACATCCGCGCCATCGCCTCGTTTGACATGATGATCGTGCCCTGCTCCACCAGCACCAGGCCCTGCGCCATGGCGCGCGTCGCGCCCTGCATATATTCGCCGACGCGCTCCAGCTCGGCCTTCGCCTTGCTGATTTCGGCGTCGCGCATTCGCACATCCGTCACATCGGCATAGGTGCTGAGGATTTTTCCGCCTTCGAGGCGCGTTTTGGAGATGACGGTCACCTTGCCGCTTTTGCTGCGCACCTCGCGGGGGGCAAAGGCCCCATCCTTAAGGAGCCGCTGCGCCCGCTCGCTATAGACCTCGTCGAAAGGCCGATCGCCATAATCATAAAGGCCGCTATCGAAATTCATCCTCATGAATTCGCGATAGTCTTTGCCCACAAGTGTTTTCTCGCCGCCGATTTCGCCCCAGACCTGGTAGAAGAACGGATTGACATATTCGATGACGAGATCGGCGCTGAGAAGCAGCACCCCCACGGGCAGCGCGTGAAGCACCGCCTCGAGTTGGCGATGCAGCGCCTCGGCTTCGGCCTGTGTCGCGATCAGCGCCTTTTCCCGCTCCTGCAGGAGGCTGACATCGGTGACGGAGCCCACGAGGTAATATTCGTCATCCGGTGTCGCAACGCGGCCGAGCCGCGTGATGACGGGAATGGCTCGTCCGTTGCGCTGAGGCATGTTTCCCGTGCGTTCGAGCGCCTCCCCGGTCTGCAAGATCCGTTCGTTTTCCTGCTGGAACTGGGAGCCATTCTGCGGAAACATTTCGGATTCGGTCTTGCCGATATAGTCGGCGAGATTGCCGCCGAGAAATGCGTCATAGGCGGCATTGGCATAGGTCAGCCGCCTGTCCTGATCCCTCAGGAAAACCCCCACCGGCAATTGTTCGAGGGCAGCGCGCAGCAACCAGGTCTCGCGGATCTGGGCGCTGAGAAGGGTCTCGTGCGCCTTGAACTCGGTCACATCGATGCGCAGGCCAACCAGCATGCCGTTTTCCAGCCGCTTGTTGACCATGCGAACCCAGCGGCCATCGGCGAACTGCTCCACCCGTTCGAGATAGGGCAGGGAAAAATCACGCAACTGCTCCCGCATCCAGCCTTCGAACGCAGGGTCGTCTTCTTTGACGCGACGATATCCGCTCGAAAAATAGAGCGCCTCCATCAGCGCCTCGAGCCGGATGCCCGGCTTCAGCTCGACACCAAAACCGCTATAGAACTCCGCGAAACGGGCATTGCAATAAACCAGCCGGTTTTCCGCATCGTAGACGACGATGCCGGCATCGATGAAATCCATGAGGCCGCTGCTGAACAGCAGGTCCGACGCCCCGCCGATATCCGCCGTCCCCGTCAAAACGCCCAACGGCATGTCTTCCACCGTTTCGAACAGGAACAGGCTGCCGTCATCATCGGTGAAGCGCTCGCAGCGAAGCGTGTATGGCAGGGAGGAAACCGAGGCATGGCAGGCGATCACCTCGTCCGTTGCAAAAACGAGTGAACGGCGCTCCCTGTCCTCCCGCTCCGCATCACGGATATCAGCCGAGAGGGAAAGGCTGGTGTGGCCTTCGAACGCCCTGAGGGGACGCCCCATCAACCGTGCGTAGGCGGCGTTGACCACGAGATAGCGCAGCTCGCTGTCCTTGATGCACGCGGGCAGGTTCAGGGCGGCCACAGCCCTGCAAGCCTTTTCCAGCAACCCGCTGCCCTCGGTCAATCGATACTCCACAGCGTGCAGTTTCACTTTTGTCGAATCAAATATTTCTAGATGACTTCGCAAAAACGTTATGTGAGAAAATCTGTTTTTGCTATGCGCCCTGCCCGGCAATACACTTTTTTAACCATAATTATTCGCTGCGACTCAACTCTTCGGCCAGCTGGCGGCGGCGTTCCGCATGGCTGCCATGCGCCGTCCGGCAGCCATGTCATGAAACTATCGCTTGACTTTGGCGAGTAAAACGCCCACATGCCGTTCAAGCTTTCACCTTCGGCAGCCGCGTGAGCTGCAGCGTATGTTGAGAAGACTTGGTCCGAGAGAGACTTGGCCCGCATGAAGGAAAAGCGCAGAGAATACAGAAGACGGCATGTGCCGCACTGATGCGCAGAAAGTTATTCCAACCCACAAGTTCCCAATTCACGCGGGGTTCTTGACGCCGAAACCGCCGGACAGCAGCCCTGTTCCGGACGATTGGTTTTTGGCGCCCCGAAAGGCATTATATTGACCAGTTTTAGCGAACTCGGCCTCTCCGAAAAGATTGTTGCCAGCGTTACCCAGCTTGGCTACACGACCCCGACCCCCATTCAGGCAAAAGCCATCCCGCTGCTGCTCGAAGGCCGCGACCTGATCGGCCTCGCACAGACCGGAACCGGCAAGACCGCCGCTTTCGGCCTGCCGATCATCGAAATGCTGATGAAGCAGGCGGACCGCCCGGCAAACCGCACCTGCCGCACGCTCATCCTTGCCCCGACCCGCGAGCTGGTGAACCAGATCGGCGAAAACCTGCGCGCTTTCGTGAAGAAGACGCCGCTGCGCATCAACCAGGTGGTTGGCGGCGCATCGATCAACAAGCAGCAGCTCCAGCTCGAAAAGGGCACGGACATTCTGGTGGCAACCCCCGGCCGCCTGCTTGACCTCATCGCCCGCAACGCCATCTCGCTCTCCAAGGTCACCTATCTGGTGCTGGACGAAGCAGACCAGATGCTCGACCTCGGCTTCATCCACGATCTGCGCAAGATCTCGAAGATGGTGCCCGCCAAGCGCCAGACGCTGCTCTTCTCCGCCACCATGCCGAAGGCGATCGCCGATCTGGCCCACAGCTACCTGACCGATCCGCTGAAGGTCGAAGTGACCCCGCCCGGCAAGGCAGCCGACAAGGTGGAGCAATATGTCCACTTCGTCGCCGGCAAGAACGACAAGACCGAGCTTCTGAAGAAGTCGCTCAACGAGAACCCGGATGGCCGCGCCATCGTGTTCCTGCGCACAAAGCACGGTGCGGAGAAGCTCTACAAGCATCTCGAACATATCGGCTTCAAGGTCGCCTCCATCCACGGCAACAAGAGCCAGGGCCAGCGCGAGCGCGCCCTGAAGGGCTTCAAGGACGGCGAGATCAAGGTTCTGGTCGCAACCGACGTCGCGGCCCGCGGCATCGATATCCCGGCCGTGACGCACGTCTTCAACTATGACCTGCCGGAAGTACCGGACGCTTATGTCCACCGCATCGGCCGTACCGCCCGTGCCGGCCGCGACGGCATCGCCATTGCTTTCTGCGCACCGGACGAAACCCGCCTGTTGCACGACATCGAAAAGCTGATGAAGATCGATATTCCGGTTGCCTCTGGTGAACGCCCGGCCGGTCTTGCCAGCCCGACGCGCCCCAACAACAACCGCGGCGGACGCAATAACAATGGCGGCCAGCAGCGCGGCCCGCGCGAAGGCGGACGCCACAACGGCGAATCCCGCCCGTCTCGCCACCACGCGCCGCGCGATGCGGACAATGATCTTGAAGTCACCTCCGACTTCAAGCGCGTGAAGCAGGCCGAAGGCGACGCAGGCCGCCCGGCTGGCCCGCGCAAGCATCGTCGTCCGGCCCGCAAGCCCGGCGGCAGCGGCGCCAACCGCCACGCCCCTGCCGGCGGCAACGGCCAGGAAAAACGCGCTTCCGGTAACGGCCATCGCGGCCGCAACCGTTAAGTCGTTCTGAATGGATTGAGGACGCCGCGGCATTGCCGGGCGTTTCTTCTCCCCGCCGGGGAGAAGATGGCCCGAAGGGTCGGATGAGACGGTAAAGTTGCCGTATCTCATCACCCTTGCCCCCTCATCCCGCTGCCGCGACCTTCTCCCCGGCGGGGAGAAGAAACAAGCGGCACGCGCTCGCCAATAATCAAGCCCCGCAGCCACACTCGGTAGCGGGGCTTTTCTTCGCCTTCAGTTCCCCTGCGCGACCGGACGACGCCGTGACGGCAGGGTCATCGCCAGCACGCCCGCAATCACGCAGACGAGCCCACCCCACATGGCGGGCGTCGGCATTTCCCCCAGAAACGCCATGCCGAAGGCGACCCCGACCGGCACCCTGAGATAGGCCTGCGAGGTGGTCCCGACCGAACCGAGCGTCTGCATCAGCCGGAAATAGATCATGAAGGCGAGCGCGGTCGAAAACACACTGAGGCACAACAGCGCCGCCAGTGATGCCGCCGAAGGCGACAAGGTCCAGGGTCGGTCGACAATCAGGCTCACGGGCAGCAGCAGGACAGCACCGCAGATAAGCGAGCCGGCGGCCGGCATGATCGGATCGAGCCCTTTGAAATTTTTACTGAAAATGGCCGCGCAGGCATAAGAAAATGCCGCTGTCAGCACGGCGAGCTGGCTCCATATCGCCTCGCCCGCCCCATCAAGTGCCTCCATGCCGATAATGAGGCAAACGCCCGTCATGCCGGCAATCGTGCCGAACAGCTTGCGCCCGCTGACTGCCTCATGCCGGATCACGAGCGCCGTGAGAAGAAAGGTAAAGATCGGCGTCGTGGCATTGAGAATGACGGCGAGGCCGGCATCGATGCTCTGTTCGGCCCAGGCGATCAGCGTGAAGGGGAGAACGCTGTTGATACAGGCCTGAATGAAGAACAGCCGCCATGTCGCTAAATCCGTGGGCAAACGCAACCCGCGCAGCCGGATCACCGCGAAGAGCAGCAGACCGGCGATCATCGTGCGCGATGCGATGAAGGTAAGGGGCGGAATGGTCTCCACCCCGATCTTGATGAAAGTGTAGGATGCGGCCCACAGCGTGGACAACAGGGCCAGAAGCAGCAATTCGCGGGCGATGGGGTTCTCAGAGGACACGGATCGATTTCCAACTAGATTGAGGGTGACCCGTTCTTAACCGGAAAACAGACGCCTATGCTTCGGCCGCGGCCGAAGTATCGACCCTGCTCTAAAAAGAAGCCCCGCGCGGCGTTGGCCACGCGGGGCTTCGGCAAAACAAATCGATGTCCGGTCAGGCAGATCAGGCCCGGCGCTCATCCACCGAGAAAGCGCCCGGACCGGCCACGAACAGATAGAGGAAGATGAAGCAGAACAGGATGGCGGCATCACCCCCGTTGAGTGCCGGGAAGAAGCTCTTCGGCCCATGCGCGATGAAATAGGCAACCGCCATCTGGCCGGACAGGATGAATGCGACCGGACGCGTGAAAAGGCCGATCAGCACGAGAATGCCGCCGACGAATTCCAGAATCGCCGCCACCAGCAGCATCGTCGGCAGGGAGCCTTCCATCTGCGATGCCGGAAAACCGAACAGCTTCTGCGTTCCATGCGAAATGAAAAGCAGCGCCGTCATGATGCGCAGCGCCCCGAGTGCCTGTGGGCGATAGCGGGAGAGAGAATCGAAAATTGCCATGTTGATGTGTCCCCGTTGAAGTGGTGAAGCGCCGATAAGAGCGCGATGGCACGTTTATGGATACACCTCCGAAATAGCGGAAATCACGTTTCCGATATTGCAGAACTACCTAAAATACTCAAAACGCCATTTTCTACAAATAGTTGATTTCACCATAGAAAATTGACTTTCTTACAGAAAAATCAACTCAGGGCTTCAGACATTTTTTCGATCGCAACAGGCGGAAAAACCGTCCCGCCTCACGCCTGCAGCACCACCACCTTCGAACCGACAGGCACGCGGCTATAGAGGTCGATGATGTCGTGGTTCAGCATGCGGATGCAGCCGCTCGACATGGCGTGGCCGATGGACTGCGGCTGGTTGGTGCCATGCAGGCGGAACATGGTGTCGTTGCCGCCGCGATAAAGATAGAGCGCGCGGGCGCCAAGCGGATTGTTCGGGCCGCCGGGCATGCCGGCTGCGAATTTCAGATTGCGCGGATCGCGGCGCATCATGTTCGCGGTTGGTGTCCAGGATGGCCATTCCGCCTTGCGACCGATATAGGCGTCACCCTTCAGGGCAAGACCCTGGCGGCCTACACCGACGCCGTAGCGCATTGCGCGACCGTCGCCGAGAACATAATAAAGCCGCCGCGCCGGCGTATCCACAACCACCGTTCCAGCCGGATGGCGCGTATCATAGGCCACCTCCTGCCGGCGCAGTTCGGGCTTCACCTTATCGAGATGCATGGCGGGAAGCGGGAATTTTTCCTCCGGCTTCGCCGCGTAATCCAGCCTGTGCTGGCCGATGCCGGTGTTTGCGCAGCCAGCCAGAAACAGCGGCAATCCAAACAGAACACCACGACGTGAAATAGACATGTAACCCCCGCCAAATCATGTGATTAACGAGAGGTATAATTTTATGGTTAATAAACCCCTAATATGAGGTTGCAGTAATTAACCAGCCGCAACCGATGCGGCAGGTTTGCGATTGGCGAGATAAACGCCTGTCACCGCCAGAACCGTACCCGCAATCATCGCAGGCGTCAGCGTCTCGCCGAAAAGCAGGGCGGCTTCCACCGCGGCAAGCGGCGGCACGAGATAGATCAGCGAAGCGGCGCGTGAAACCTGGCCGCGCCGGATCAGATAAAGAAGCAGCGCCACGGCCCCGATGGAAATCGCGCCGACAGACCAGGCGAGCGTGGCGGCAAGGCCGAGGCTCCAGTCCACATGCCCATCTTCCAGCAGAAGCGCGAAGGGAACCGTTACCAGCAGTGCGCCGACATATTGCAGCGTTGCCACCGCCATGATGTTGCCGCCATGCACGTACTTCTTCTGGTAGAGCGTGCCATAGGTGACCGAGGTCATGCCCAGCACATTCACCGCCACGGCGTAAAGCGGCACCGACAGCCCGACAGCACCCGCGGCCATGACCTTCGGCAGCACCGCGATGGCGATGCCGGCAAAGCCGATGAGCAGGCCGGCGCGCTGCAGCGGCGAAATCCTTTCGCCGATCATGAAACGGGCGGCCACCGCCGTCATCAGCGGCTGCAGGCCGGCGATAATGCCGCCGATCGCCGCCGGCACGCCCTGCCCTATCGCCCACCAGATCATGCCGAGATAAAGACCGTGCAGGAAGACGCCTGACAGGATCGCCCGGAAGATATCGACACGACTTTCGGGCCACTGGATGGACGAAAAGCGGCAGATCGCCCACAGCAAAACGCCCGCCAGAAGATAGCGCAGACAGAGGAAGGTCAGCGGCCCGGTATAATAGACCGCATATTTGGCGGTGACCCAGCCCGTCGACCAGAGAAAGACGAAGATGGCCGGAGCCAAACGGTCGAGCGACATGGGCGCATCCTCTGTGTAGCATGGTGTCCGCTACCGGTGCGGAACAGTCGGCGAATTGATATTTCTGCGGCTTCACGCAAACCGGCGAATAGTCGAGCCGGGTGTTCAGCATGGCGGTATCCGCATCCCGGCAAAAGGTCAAAGGCGTTTTGGTGATCACATCTTTCAGATTTTCTGATGCGACGCCGGACATTCATCAACCGAAAGCGAGCGAACAAAATTTATGCATTCGCCCACGGCGCAAACAGCGCCACCGCCCGCTTACACCGCTCGTCGCCCCGCAACCAATTTGCCGATGCCGCATTTATAGGCGGAAGCCGAAAAAACGCTTCTTTTTTAAAACTCTAGAGCGACAAAAAATCTTCTCGGGGAGGCCTGCATAGTTCTTGCATTGCATTTGTCGTTGTATTCATATGGCAAAAAAGGGGACATCGAAGTTGGCATTTGACGAAATGATAAATGCGGACAACACGCCGCGAAGCCCATATGAAAACTATAACGAATGGTACAGCCGGCAGGACAGGGCACACCTGATCCAGAAATCAAAAGACGCGGAAAACATCTTCAGAAAAACCGGCATTACTTTCGCAGTCTATGGCCACGCCGATAGTTCAGAAAAACTGATACCCTTCGATATTATCCCGCGCATCATCTCCGGCCGTGAGTGGCGCAAACTGGCCCAGGGCATCGAACAGCGTGTTCTCGCCCTCAATGCTTTCCTCGACGATATCTACCACAAACAGGAAATCATCCGCGCCGGGCGCATCCCCCGTGAGATCATCGAAAAGAACGAAGCCTTCCTGCCGGAAATGATCGGCTTCACGCCGCCCGGCGGGGTCTACACCCATATCGTCGGCACGGATATCGTCCGCACCGGCGAAGACCAGTTCTATGTTCTGGAAGACAATGCCCGCACGCCGTCAGGTGTCAGCTACATGCTGGAAAACCGCGAAACGATGATGCAGATGTTCCCGGAACTTTTCCATGAAAACCGCGTTCGACGGGTGGAGGATTACCCCTATCTGCTGCGCCAGTCGCTTGCCTCGCTCGCCCCTCCGGGCTGCACCGGCAAGCCGCGCGTCGCGGTGCTGACCCCCGGCATCTATAATTCCGCCTATTACGAGCACTCGTTCCTCGCCGACATGATGGGTGTGGAACTGGTGGAAGGTTCCGACCTTCGCGTCATGGACGGCAAGGTGAAGATGCGCACGACGCGCGGTTATGAGGCCATCGACGTTCTCTACCGCCGCGTCGACGACGACTTCCTCGACCCGCTGACTTTTCGGCCGGATTCGGCGCTTGGCGTTCCCGGCATCATGGATGTCTATCGCGCCGGCAACATCACCATCGCCAACGCCCCTGGCACCGGCATTTCCGACGACAAGGCGATCTATTCCTACATGCCCGAGATCGTCGAATTTTATACCGGCCGCAAGCCGCTCCTGGAAAACGTGCCGACCTGGCGCTGTTCCGAGCCGGACAGCCTGAAATACGTTCTCGACAACCTTGCCGATCTCGTCGTCAAGGAGGTCCACGGTTCAGGCGGTTACGGCATGCTGGTCGGCCCCACCGCATCGAAAAAGGAACGGGCGCTGTTTGCCGAAAAGCTGAGAGCACGCCCCTCCAACTATATTGCACAGCCGACGCTGTCGCTCTCCACCGTGCCGATCATGGTCAAGAACGGCATCGCGCCGCGCCATGTCGATCTGCGTCCTTATGTCCTTGTTTCGGACAAGGTGCAGATCATTCCCGGCGGCCTGACCCGCGTTGCGCTCAAGCAGGGCTCGCTGGTGGTCAATTCCAGCCAGGGCGGCGGCACCAAGGATACGTGGGTACTGGAGGATTAAGCCATGCTGGGCAGAACGGCAAACGGGCTCTACTGGATGTTCCGGTATATCGAGCGCGCTGAAAACATCGCCCGGCTCATCGATGCGGGCCTGCGCGTTTCACTGACGCGCTCAGGCAGCGGCGACGAGGATTGGGACGGCGTGCTGCAAAGCGCGGGCGTGCATGAGGAATTCCTCGAAACACGCGAAAAGGTGACGGCGGCAAATGCTATCGATTATCTTCTCCGCGAGAAATCGAACCCATCCAGCGTCATGTCCTGCATCGAAGCGGGGCGCAACAATGCCCGCATGGTGCGCACGGCGTTGACGCGCGAGACATGGGAAGCGACCAACGAATTCTGGATCGAGCTGAAGAACATCCTCGGCCGCAAGCTCAACCATGCGGAACTGCCGCAGACCATCGACGTGATCAAACACCGCGCCGGTCTGGTGCGCGGCGCCTTCCATGGTTCAATGCTGCGCAACGATCTCTATAATTTCTCCCGTATCGGCACCTTCATCGAACGCGCCGACAATACGGCGCGCATTCTCGACGTCAAATATTACGTGCTGCTGCCAGCTGTGGCGCATGTCGGCTCATCGCTCGACAATGCGCAGTGGGAATCCATTCTGCGCTCGGTTTCGGCCCACCGTTCCTATGGCTGGGTCTATGATGCGGAATACAAACCGGCCAACATCGCCGACTTCCTCATTCTCAATGGACGCATGCCGCGTTCGCTTGCCTATTGTTACGAGAAGATCGCCAGCAACCTCAATTACATCGCCGAGGACTACAGCGAGCGGCACAAGGCACACGATACGGCGGAAAGCATCCGCGACAGCCTGCGCGCGACCACCATCGCCCGGGTCATGGACGAGGGCCTGCACGAGTTTCTGGAAAGATTCGTCCATCGCAACGGGCAACTGGGACAGGAAATCACGGAAGGCTACCGCTTCTATCAATGAGCGCGTAGACGGGGACAGCTTATGCGTCTGAAAATCACCCATACGACGGAATATGTCTATGACGAGCCGATGCCCTATGCCTTGCAGCGGCTGCGCCTGACACCGCAGACCGGCCCGAGCCAGACGGTGGAGGACTGGGATGTCTCGGTCGATGGCGCGACCGTGGAAGTGACCTATGACGACCATTTCGGCAATCGCGTCGCGCTGGTGGAAACGGAAGGCCCACAGCAGCGGGTCAAAGTGGTGGCGAGCGGCACGGTGAACACGCAGGACAAGGCCGGCGTGTTCGGTCACCACATCGGCAACGCGCCGCTCTGGCTCTTCCTGCGGGAAACGCCACGCACCAAACCCGGAAAGCTGGTACGCGAACTGGTGAAGGTGAGCGTCGGCGAGAGCGAGCTTGCCCGCCTCCACAATCTCATGGAAAACATTCACGGCAAGGTGGAGTATGTTCCCGGCTCCACCGACATCGAAACCACGGCCGAAGCGGCACTGGAGGCTGGCAGGGGCGTCTGTCAGGACCACGCCCATATTCTCATTTCCGCTGCCCGGCAGATGGGCCTGCCTGCCCGTTATGTATCCGGTTATCTGATGATGGAGGCGGTGGAGGAACAAACCGCTACCCACGCCTGGGCCGAGGTGCATCTGCAGGGCCTTGGATGGGTCGGCTTCGACGCCGCCAACAATATCTGCCCCGATGACCGTTATGTCCGCATCGCATCCGGTCTCTGCTATCGCGATTGCGCGCCTATATCTGGCATGCGCATCGGCCCGGCCGGTGAGACGCTGAGCGTTTCAGTTACCGTGCAGCAATCGCAGAGCCAGAGCCAGTCCCAGAGCTGAGATCATGGCCGCCAGAGACGACGATACGATCGGTTTCTATACTGACAACGCAACCGCCTATACCACCCGCGGACAGGCGGCGGACCGCCCGCATCTCAAGACATTCCTGTCGCAGTTGGAAAAAGGCGCCAGCATTCTCGAGCTAGGATGCGGCGGCGGGCAGGACAGCGAATATATGCTGGCAGCCGGTTTCGACGTGCATCCCACCGATGGAACGCCCGATATAGCGAAGGCTGCGGAAGCCCGACTCGGCATTCCTGTCAGGACATTGCTGTTCGAAAATATCGATGAGGTCGGGCGCTATCACGGCGTCTGGGCCAATGCCTGCCTGCTGCACGTGCCACGCCCTGCCCTGCGCGGCATCATCGGCCGCATCCACACGGCACTGAAACAGGGCGGCGTCTTTTATGCGAGCTTCAAGGCCGGAGAGGCTGAAGGACGCGATACGTTCGGCCGCTATTACAATTATCCGTCCAGGTCATGGCTGGAGGAGCTTTACGGGCACTATGACTGGACGGGCGTAGAGATCGAAGCCCGGCAGGGAAGCGGTTACGACAAGCTGCCGACAGACTGGCTGCATGTCATGGCCAAAAAGCACTGACCAACCGCGACAGGTTGACGGTTGCAAAAAGGCGCAGCACCCGTTTTAATCGCCGTTCTCAATTGAAAGCATGATCCGGTTTATCCTTTTGGGACAAAACCGGCCGGGAGACGGCATTGTACAGCATTTCCGACTATCGCGACTGCCAGTCGCATGGACCCATCATAGCAGAAAGGGTCTGGACGGCGTGGTGGCAAGATAGCGGCCTCAAGGTGGGCGATGTCCTCGAGCACCTGAAAGAGATGACAAATCCTCACGCCCTCCCCACCGGTTTCGTCGCCCATGATGGCGACGCCTATGTCGGCTCCGCTTTTCTCATTCATTGCGATCTCGAGGAGCGCCCGCACTATCTTCCCTGGGTCGCGGCCCTGTGGGTGGAAGAAGACCGCCGACGCTCTGGCGTGGCGCGCGCGCTGATGCAGGCCGCGACAAAGAGTGCCGCCGACCTCGGTCACGAGATCTGCTACCTCTGCTGCGAGGCAGGTCTTGAGGACTATTACCTCAACTGCGGCTGGACCGTCCTCGAACGGGGCGTCGGCAAGCACGATCTTACGGTGCTGACCTACAAGACATGACGCCGCCCGCCGCTTACCCATCATTCCTCACCACATCTCGACCATAGGAGGCACCATGCAACCGCCAACAGCCATCATGGAAACCGCGATCTATGTGAATGATCTCGAAGCCGCCGAGGCTTTTTACTGCGATGTCTTCGGTCTGGAGATCATCCGCAAGGTGCCCGGAAGCTTCGTCTTTTTCAGGTGCGGGCGGCAGGTACTGCTGGTTTTCGACCCCGAGAAGTCGCGCAAGGCCGATCCCGATAATCCCATCCCTCGCCATGGCACGGCAGGTGAAGGCCACTTCTGCTTTTACGCAAGGGACAAATCGGAGGTAGACGGCTGGAAAGCGCACTTCGAAACGCTCGGGATTCCTATCGAGCACTATCACCGCTGGCCGAATGATAGCTATTCCGTCTATATCCGCGACCCCTCCGGGAACTCGGTGGAAGTGGGAGAAGGCAAGCTCTGGGGATTTGAACAGGGCTGACCGCAAAGAAACAGGACGCCACCGTGAAGAACATCTATGTCGTAACTCATCCTCAGTCGGTCCACCATATCGAGAACCGGGTCGGCGGCTGGTATGATACCGGACTGACGCCGCACGGCAGGACCGATGCCAGGGCGGCGGCTGCCAGACTGGCGACGCTGGTCGGTGGTGAGCCTGTGGAAATCTTCAGCTCCGACCTGCTTCGCGCCTCGCAGACCGCAGAAATCATCGCGGAACGCTTCGGGCAGCCAATGGAGATCATGAGTGACCTCAGAGAAATGAGCTACGGTGAGGCCGAAGGCATGTCGCAGCAATGGCTTGATGAGCGTCAAATCCCGGCACCGCACCATAATCGCCTTGACCATCGTGGCGGTATTGCCGATGGCGAGACGAGACGCGAATTTGCTGAAAGGGTGTATCGAGCCGTAAACATGATCATCGCGCGGCACTGCGCCACGCAGATAATCGTGACCCATGGCTTCGCCCTGACCTTCGTCATCGCGGCATGGATCAAGATGCCGATCGACAGCGCCGGTTATGTCAGCTTTCCGGCGCGCTCCGGCAGCATAACGCATTTGAAGGAAGACGATTACTGGCAGAACCGCGCCGTCGTTTCACTGGCGGATGTTTCGCATCTGACTAACGGTGATGGCTGACAAGAGCCCGCTTGAAAATCGTCCTCGCAAAGGGACGATTGGACACAAAACCTAAACTCTAGCGTCATCCTCGGGCTTGACCCGAGGATGACGTAGAGAGGTGGGAATACTCCGAGACCACACCTCAACCCTTTACGTGCTACTTTCGCAGATCAAATCTGCCGAACCACGATCTCTTCTTCCGCATCGACCGCCAGCGGGTTCTTCAGCGGCAGGCCGAAACCGGCGGCTTCGATTTCGAAGACGTCGCCCGCTTCCGGCTTGATACCTTCGGCGAAGGAAAGCGTTGCCGTGCCGAACATGTGCACATGCACATCGCCAGGCGCACGGAACAGGCCGTATTTGAAGTGGTGATATTCGAGGTTCGCGAAGGTATGGGACATGTTGTCTTCACCCGATACGAACGGCTTTTCGAAAATGACCTTATCGCCGCGGCGGATGCGCGAGGTGCCGCGAATATCGGACGGCGGAGCGCCGACGCGAATTTCCGGACCGAAGCTTGCCGGGCGCAGCTTGGAATGGGCGAGGTAGAGATAGTTGATCCGCTCGGTGACGTGATCGGAAAACTCGTTCGAGACGGCAAAGCCGATACGCACGGCTTCGCCCTTGTCGGAAATCACGTAGATGCCTGCCATCTCAGGCTCTTCGCCGCCATCCAGCGCAAACGAAGGCGAGGTGAGCGCCGCACCGGGCGCTGCCGCCACATGGCCGTTGCCCTTGTAGAACCACTCGGGCTGAACGCCCTTTTCACCGGCCTTCGGCTTGCCGTTTTCCAGACCCATGCGGAACATCTTCATGGAGTCCGTCAGGCTTTCCTCGGCGGCTTCCGTGGTTTTCTTGTGCATGCTGTCGCGGGTCGCGGCCGAACCGAGATGGGTAAGGCCGGTGCCGGTCAGATGCAGATGAGCCGGATCGGGATGGGTGATCGGCGGCAGGAAGCGACCTTCGGCATAAGCCTTTTCAAGATCGACGGCATCGCCCAGACCATGCGCGGAAATGACATCTGCAAGGTTCTTGCCGCCATTGGCGGCTTCCATGGCAAGCGCATAAACGGACTCTGCGCCCTTGACTGCGCGTGCCTCTCCGCCTTCTTCGCGAACCGCTACGGTGATGTTGCCGCTGGCATCTTTAATCTGTGAAATGAGCACGGGATTTCCTTCCTCCGGCGCAGTGCGCCTTTATCTCTTCTACGCGGCGCCTTGCGCCTGCATCTTATGAAAGTGGCCGGAAACCGGCCACTTTTTGGACTGCGATAGGGGTGAGCCGATCAGCCCTTGTTCTTGTTGTAGACGTCGAAGAACACGGCGGCGAGCAGCACGAGGCCCTTGACCATCTGCTGGAAGTCGATGCCGAGACCGACGATCGACATGCCGTTGTTCATGACACCCATGATGAAGGCGCCAATGACCGCACCGGTGATCTTGCCAACGCCGCCGGATGCCGAAGCACCGCCGATGAAGCAGGCCGCGATCACGTCAAGCTCGAAGCCCACGCCGGCCTTCGGCGTTGCCGAGTTCAGGCGGGTCGCGATGATCATGCCGGCGAGACCAGCCAGAACGCCCATGTTGACGAAGGTCAGGAAGCTCAGGCGTTCGGTGTTGATACCCGAAAGCTTGGTCGCCTTTTCATTGCCGCCCATGGCGTAAATGCGACGGCCGATGGTCGTGCGACGCGTTACGAAGCTGTAGAGCGCAACGAGAGCAAGCATCACGATCAGCACGTTCGGCAGGCCGCGATAGGTGGAAAGCTGGTAGCCAAGGAACAGGATCGCCGCCGAAATCAGCAGGTTCTGGGCGATGAAGAAACCGAAAGGCTCGACATCGATGCCATGCTTCACATTCACGACACGGCGACGCCATGCGAGATAGAACAGCACGACGGTAATCAGCACCGTCAGGATCATCGAGGTGGTGTTGAGACCTTCAATGCCGCCGATATCGGGCAGGAAGCCGGTGCTGATGATCTGGAAATCGGTCGGGAACGGACCGATGTTCTTGCCGCCGAGCACGAAGAGCGTCAGGCCGCGGAACACCAGCATGCCCGCCAGCGTCACGATAAAGGACGGAATGCGGTGATAGGCGATCCAGTAACCCTGGGCCGCACCGATGATGCCGCCGATGACGAGACAAATCAGTGCCGCCAGAAAGGGGTTCATGCCCCATTGCACGGTCAGTATGGCCGCGATCGCGCCGACGAAGGCGACGATGGAACCGACCGAAAGGTCGATATGCCCGGCCACGATGACAAGCAGCATGCCCAGCGCCATGATGACGATGAACGAGTTCTGCAGGATGAGGTTGGTCAGGTTCACGGGGCGGAACAGGATGCCGCCGGTGTAGAACTGGAAGAAAACCATGATGGCGACGAGCGCGATCAGCATGCCATATTCGCGGATATTGGAGCGAATATAGGATGTGACCGAGACGACGTTACTTTCTTCGTTTGTTGTGTTTGCCGAACTCATGAGTTCTTCTCCCCTGAGCGCATGATAGCGCGCATGATGCTTTCCTGGCTCGCCTCTCCCTTCGGCAATTCAGCGACGATGCGGCCTTCGTTCATGACGTAGATGCGGTCGCAATTGCCGAGCAGTTCGGGCATTTCCGATGAGATCATCAGAACGCCTTTACCATCGGCAGCGAGCTGGTTGATGATGGTGTAGATTTCATATTTCGCGCCGACATCGATACCGCGGGTCGGTTCGTCGAGGATCAGCACGTCGGGATTGGAGAACAGCCACTTGGAGAGCACAACCTTCTGCTGGTTGCCGCCCGAAAGGTTGACCGTTTCCTGAAAGATGCCCGACGAGCGGATGCGCAGGCGCGTGCGGAAATCGCTCGCCACCTTCATTTCCTTGATGTCGTCGATGATGCTGGCATTCGAGACGCCGGCAAGATTGGCGAGTGTGGTGTTGTGCAGGATGTTGTCGTTGAGCACGAGACCGAGATGTTTGCGGTCTTCCGTGACATAGGCAAGACCGGCATCGATTGCCTTGCGCACGGTGCTGACGTCAACTGGCTTGCCGTTGATCAGCACTTCACCGGTGATCTTGTGGCCATAGGACTTGCCGAACACGCTCATCGCAAATTCGGTGCGCCCTGCCCCCATCAGGCCGGCAATACCGACGACTTCGCCCTTGCGCACGGTGACGTTGATATCATGCAGAACCTGGCGGTCGCGGTGCTGCTGGTGATAGGCGTTCCAGTTCTTCACTTCGAGGATGGTTTCGCCGATCGGCACGTCGCGCGGCGGATAACGATCTTCGAGATCGCGGCCCACCATGTTGCGGATGATGACGTCCTCGCTGATTTCTTCCTTGTGACAGTCGAGCGTCTTCACCGTCATGCCGTCGCGCAGCACGGTGATCTGGTCGGCCACCTTGCGCACTTCATTCAGCTTGTGGGTGATGATGATCGAGGTCATGCCCTGCTTGCGGAATTCCATCAGCAGGTTCAACAGCGCCTCGGAATCGCTTTCGTTCAGCGAAGCGGTCGGCTCATCAAGGATAAGCAGCTTCACGCTTTTCGACAGCGCCTTGGCGATTTCGACCAGCTGCTGCTTGCCGACGCCAATATCGGTGATCAGCGTCTCCGGTGATTCCTTCAGGCCCACTTTCTTCAGAAGTTCGCGGGTACGGTTGAAGGTCTCCTGCCAGCTGATCACGCCGTTCGAGGCGACCTCGTTGCCAAGGAAGATGTTTTCCGCAATCGACAGGAGCGGCACGAGCGCCAGTTCCTGGTGAATGATGATGATACCAATATCTTCACTGTCGTTGATGGCGCGAAAGTTTCGCACGGCGCCTTCATAGTGGATTTCGCCCTCATAGGTGCCGGCGGGGTAAACACCGGAAAGGACCTTCATCAAGGTCGACTTTCCCGCGCCGTTCTCACCGACGAGTGCGTGGATCTCACCTTCCTTAACCTTGAGGTTGACGTTCTCAAGCGCTTTCACGCCCGGAAACGTCTTGGTGATGTTCCGCATTTCGAGAATGGTATTGGCCATATCGCAATCCAGCGCCCGATTAATTCCGGCGTTTTTATTTTTATGGAAAAACGGGGATGACGCCAAGCCATCCCCGCATGTGTATCAGGCTTATTTCAGCTGGTCTTCCTTGTAGTAACCGCCATCGACGAGAACCTGCTTGTAGTTCTCCTTGGTTACTGCAACCGGCTTCAGCAGGTAGGACGGAACAACCTTGACGCCATTTTCATAGGTCTTGGTGTCGTTCACTTCAGGCTCCTTGCCCTGCATAACGGCATTCACCATGTTCACGGTAACCTTCGCGAGTTCGCGGGTGTCCTTGAAGATGGTGGAATACTGTTCGCCGGCAATGATCGACTTCACGGACGGGATTTCAGCGTCCTGACCGGAAACGACCGGCAGCGGCTGATCCTTCGTGCCATAACCAACGCCCTTCAGCGAGGAGATGATGCCGATGGAAAGACCGTCATAAGGCGACAGAACGGCATCAACCTTGGCGTCGGTGTAGTAGGCCGAGAGAAGGTTGTCCATGCGGGCCTGGGCCGTTGCCGGATCCCAGCGCAGCGTGCCGACCTTGTCCATGCCGGTCTGGCCGGACTTCACGACGAGCTTGCCGCTGTCGATGTAAGGCTGGAGAACAGACATAGCGCCGTCGTAGAAGAAGAAGGCGTTGTTATCATCAGGGGAGCCGCCGAAGAGTTCGATGTTGAACGGACCCTTGCCATCCTTCAGACCAAGCTTGTCGACGATCGAAGTCGCCTGCAGAACGCCAACCTGGAAGTTGTCGAAGGTGGCGTAGTAGCTGACGTCGCCGCTGTTGCGGATCAGGCGGTCATAAGCGATGACCTTGATGCCCTGCTCGCCGGCCTGCTTCAGCACGTCCGACAGCGTGGTGCCGTCGATCGAGGCGATCACGAGGACCTTGACGCCCTTGGTGACCATGTTTTCGATCTGGGAAAGCTGGTTCGGAATATCGTCGTCGGCATACTGCAGGTCGGTCGTGTAACCAGCTTCCTGAAGCTGCTTGACGATGTTGTTGCCGTCATCGATCCAGCGCGCGGAAGACTTGGTCGGCATGGCGATGCCAACAGCGCCCTTGTCCTGTGCGAAAGCCGGCACTGCGAAAGACGCAGCACCGATGGCACAAGCTGCCATCAGCGAAATAATGGACTTCATTAACTCTCTCCCTTGAGCCCTTCTCTGGACCCGCATGTTGCGGTGCACCAGGAAATTCATGCCGTCAGAGGAAGAAGCCGCGCCCTGCTCGCTCCCTTTTCGCAATTGCGAAATGGAACAGCTGCCGCTCCTCCCCGGCATTCCGCAAATTGTTCTGAATCCATATAACTGTCAAATAGAATAAATCAGTTTCCATATATCAATTATGATATATTAAATCGATACAAAAACCGATGAGGGGTATAAAATCGCGAATGAGCAACCAGAAAGTGTATGAGCAGGCGCAAACAACGGATGCCCTTTTTGTCTTTGAAGACAACCCGTTGCTGCGGGCCGGATTGAAGATGAGCCACCTGCGCATGCTGGTCATGATCGAGGAGCACGGGCAGGTCAGCGCGGCTGCCGCCGCCATGAACATGACGCAGCCGGCGGCCTCGCGCATGCTCTCGGAAATGGAAGCGATCGTCAAATCGCCGCTCTGTCAGAGAGCATCGCGCGGTGTGGTTCTGACGAAGTTCGGCGAGGCGCTGGCGCGACGGGCGCGCACCATATTGCTGGAGCTGCGTGAGGCGAGTCGCGAACTCAATCAGATGAAGTCCGGCAGCGGCGGATCCGTTTTCATCGGCGCGGTGACCGCGCCCGCCATCAGCCTCGTGGTTCCCGCCATAAGACGGGCCATGGACACCTATCCCGGCATTGAAATCAATGTTCAGGTGGAGAGCAGCAACGTGCTGGCGCGGGAATTGCTGGCTGCGCGCCACGATTTCATCATCGGCCGCATACCGGATGACTTTGATCCAGGCCTGTTCTCCATCCACGAAATCGGCATTGAGCGCGCCTGTCTGGTGGTGCGCGAAGGTCACCCGCTTCTGGGCGGCGATCCCGTCACCCTGCAGGATCTTTCCGGTTACGACTGGGTGTTCCAGCCCCCTGGCGCGCTTTTGCGGCGCACCATGGAGGATGTCTTTCTTACCCACGGCGTCGCCATGCCGCGCAACGTCATCAACACGCCATCCGTGGTTCTCACGCTTGCGCTTGTCTGCAACACCGATGCCATTGCGCCGATTGCGCAGGACATGGCCGAATTCGTGGCCGGCCAGCGGGCCGATATCGGCCGGACCCGCATATTGCCGACGGATTTCGAACTGGTCGTCAAGCCCTACAGCATCATCACCACCAAGGGGCGCGTCCTGCCGCCCAGCGCCCGCCTGCTTTACGATCTGGTGCTGGATGAAAGCCGCAAGCTGACTGCCCAGTGACGGCGGCAAGCCAGACGCCACCTTCATCCACTACAAGGGCCGGATATCGTGACCGGCGAAGGAACAGCCGTATGCTCTTCGGACAATCCGTTTTCCAGTCTGTCGTCGAAAGACTGAAGCAGGAGAAAGAAGACGAAGGCGCAGAGCCGCCCCCGCCCGCGGATAACCGCATTGCCGGCTTCAGCTCAGGCTTCGTTGTCGATACGCATATCGAAGCGCCGGCGGCTGCGAACGGCAATCTCGACGCTTATCTCGCCTTCCTGGAAGACCCCGCGCCACCGGCGGAACCCCAGCCGGAACCGGAGAGCGAACCGGAACCGATGCCGGCCCACCTCGAAAAGACCTCACTTGCCGATGTTTCGGCGGAACTGGCGATCCAGGAGACCGACACTGCGGCAACGCTCGCGGAAAAGCGCCGCGCCTTCGCCCGCCTCAATCATCCCGACCGGGTGAAACCGCAGTTCCGGCACAATGCGACACTGCGCATGACGGCAGCCAATCTCCTGATCGACCAGGCGCTCCGCATGCTTCGGATGCGAGAGCATTTCCGGTAAGAGGCGGGCAGCTCAAGACAGGCGATGAACGGAAAATCGCGACGCGTCAGCCGGCATCGTCCTTATCGGTGGGTGGATTTTCGGCGGCGGGCGCAACCGCCCCGTCCCCACCCTTGTCGCCGTCGGTTGCGGGTTTGAATTTTACCAACAGTTCATAGGCCGCATAGACGCCTATGCCGCCCACGACGGTTCCCCAGAAAAACTCGCGATTGACGAATTCGATGACAGCCCATGCCGCACAGAAACCGACGATGAGCAACCGCACCCACAGGGGACGATAAAGCGGATGACTCGTATCGATATTCAGCATGGTGTTTCCGTCTCTGGCTTTTCCGGTCAGTCGCTCGCTGCCGCGCGGGCACCGCATGGCACGGGATTTCCATGCGTCTTGACCGTTTCGCAGACAAATTGCAACGCAAATCGGACCGAGGGATATCAGGCTGCCGTAATGGAGATTACCTGATAACCGGGGGTAACGTGCGACCACGGATGAAATCCGCCGCCCCTTCCGCCCAGCATTGCCGATCTGAGCATGGGGAAACACAGGCGCCGGACGTCAGTCGCGCAGGCGGCCGAGCAGCGCCAGCAATTGGTCGCGGGCCTTCTTGCCGCCGATACGGTCGATCAGCTTTTCCTCGCGGTCGCGCCAGACATCGGAAAGGCGGTCGAGAAGACGACTACCCTCGGCCGTCATGTCGAGGAAATGAACGCGCCTGTCCTCTTCCGACCTGCGGCGGACGAGCAGACCTTTCTCTTCCATGCTGTCGACGATGGCAACGAAATTAGCCCGCTGGATGCCGAGCGCCTCGGCAACATCGCTTTGTTTAAGACCCGGATTTCCGCCGACGATGACGAGAACGGAAAAATCGGCCGGCCGCAATCCCTGCTCCGCCAGCACATCGGAAAAACCGTTTGCCACGGCAAGTTGCGAGTGCCGCAAATGATAGCTGATCGCAGTCGTCAGCAAACCGTAATCGATCGCCGTCGTTTGCGCGCTGCCGCTTTCGACCTTTTCCGTCCGCGGCCCGTTGCTATGTGCCAATCGCAAAGCCATCCGATCCCCCGCCTGATTCGTCCTTTACCCTGCCGAAATCATAACTGACAAAGTCACGAAACTGTATCCTAAATAAATGTAGATGATACTAATATTGCATAAGAATTTGACAGTTAATGGTCGGAAACCCAATGCTGCCCGCCATCTGGCGACAAAATCTGCGACGAAAGCATGACTATTTACCCGCCAATTTTGAGGGGCCGGAACAGCGGGGCCACCCTTCTCTGGCAGGCATACGGGCATTCCGGTCCACGACGGATGAACATGCTGAAACTGCATGCGGAACCCGTGACAAGCTACTACTTATAAGTGAAATCGATTTCCGCGAGACCTGGGACGCCAAACGACGCAGCCCCGCGCGCAAAGTCGCCAAAAACCCGCAAGCCCCCACTTCCGGCCCTCTTCACCCTGCGGTCTCGAAAACTGGCAAGGTTTCGCAAATCTTGGATTTTTAGTCATTGATGCGGAAAGAAAGCTAGGGTATGAACCAACCGCTGCACGCGATTCAAGCGTGACCGCTGCACCCGTAGCTCAGCTGGATAGAGTGTTGGATTCCGATTCCAAAGGTCGCAGGTTCGAATCCTGCCGGGTGCGCCACTGAACTTACTGATTTCATTGATTTTTTAGCCTTCTCTTGTCCTATCCAATGAAGGCAATAAGTTAGCTCAGTCCTAGCTCAGTAGCGCGTCCCGTTTCGAATTCGTCAATGTTTTCAATATAGCGTTTCCGTGCTCGGGCTCGGAACCAGCGCAGTTTAAGCGCAGTGCTCCGACCGAAGTAACTCCGTTGGAGCTTGTATTCATGTTGCAGCGTCACCAAGAACCGACAAACGCCCCTTTCACCCTGTTCCAGCGCGAAGGCACCCGTAATTGGTCGATGCGCTATTCGCTGGGCGGCAAGCAGATCAAAAAGTCTCTTGGCATTGCTGATCACGGCCTTGCGATGCAGCGGGCACACGAAATTTATCACGAACAGAAGTATCGGCATAAGCAGGGCCTGTCGCTGACCCAGCACGCCTTTAACGACGTGGCGGAAGAATTCATCGAGAAAATCTGCGCGGAAGCAGAGCGTGGCGAGCGCAGTCACTATCACCCTACATTTTGGCCGCCGATCATCCGGCGTTTTCCAGTCGGCTATTTCGGCGATAAGGCTATCGACCTCATCACCCCAGCAGACGTTGCGCGCTATCTCGAATGGCGAAAGACTTATTGGACTAAAGGACCGGGCTCGCAGATCGAAAAGATCAGGTGCGAACGTGAGGATGGTCGCGTCTTCACGCGCCCTGCCCCGCGTAAGATTGCAGCCTTGACCACAATGAAAGGCGAAATGGTCATCATCCGCGAGCTTTTCCGACAGGCTGCCCTATGGGGTTATTGCAAACCCATGGAACTTCCAACGGTAGAAACGCGCAAAAGACCTGACAACAGAAGGCCAGGCTTCAAGCCGGAGGAATACGAAAAGCTGATCGCCAAAAGCATCGAACGCATCAACGAGCATCACACGTCGCTCAAGGTCATCAGGGCGAAAGACGGACGTGTGTGGACGCAGAAAGCAGTCACAGAGAACATTCGATCCGATAGGGTTCGCCTGCACGCCTATATTGAGCTGATGGCAAATTCAGGTCTGCGGCCCACAGAAGCGAAGAACCTGACCTGGGGCGACATCTCGCTATATCGAGAAACGAGAAAACTGCCGCTCCATAAACAAGATGCGCGTCTTGCCGTGCGGGGCAAGGGTAAGCATGGAAGCGCTGTGCCGCTCTATGGCGCGGTGTCGGCATTAGAAATGCTTTGGAATTTGTTTGAACATGATCTCGGACGCGAACCACAGGACAATGATCCGGTATTCGCCGATGAGAAGGGCAAGTCCATTCTTTCTTTCAAGAAGAGCCTCAACGCACTATTGATCGCGGCTGGACTGGAAAAGGATAATCGGGGAGTACGCCGTACTTCGTATTCGTTCAGGCATTTTTACATCTCGCAGATGCTGGCCCAAAATGTTTCGGTCCATCATGTAGCTCGAAACACCCGAACATCTTTGGCGATGATCGACAAGCACTACGCTCAGGTCAATACCGAGCAGATCAAGGACTTCCTGCGCCCCGGCCAAGAGGATTTCGCAAAAGAGCCGGTTCTGCTGGATGATGACGGTCAGGATGAGATCAGGCTTCTCGAAAAGAGGATCGAAGAGCTGAGGCATGGTGGTAAAGGAAGCTCGACCGAGCAAAAGATTGCCGAGCGCTATGCTCAGAAACGAGCGGGCTGATGCTGGATATTGAGAGTGGATGCGGGCTAAGCAAAAGGCGTGAACACTTCGATGAGCTTTCCATCATGTAATCTGTAAGCGGCAATGCCGTTCCCCACCACGACGACCGCCGACAGGTCATCGCTATCGAAACAAATATCCGAGATCAATTCGGCGACTGCCGCATGCGCCTCTGCCCGCAAGACGTATCGCGCGTTGGCATCAAGCGCTGTCTCCCACGCCCTTCGCAGTGCGGTCAGTTGATCACGGCTGCCAGCAGCGTTGCGACTGCGTGTAGAGAGCCGCTGACGATCTTGCTGGCGATCCCGCAACTCAAGCTCAGCCGCGTGTCGCTCGCGTTGACGATGCCGCAGCAACCTGATCAGGCTTTCCAGTGATTGCCCATCATCCTCGATGGCAGCAGCAAGCCTCTGTTCCTTGCGCTGTAATTCTTCGATCCTGATTGTCAGACCTGCAATGGCCTCGTCAATTTTTGTCGCAGCGTCATCGGTGCTTTGCCGTTGCAGAACGGTGGCAAAATCCAGTTCCTTGACATGGTCAAGAACGGCAGCTTCGAGCGGTTCATAGCGGAAATGCCTATTGCCGTCTGTGCATTGATGGCCGCGGACGTAATTGCTGCATACGAGATATCGACCGTTTTCATTTCCTTTGACCCGACTGAACTTGATCGTCATCGGCCCGCCGCAATGGGCGCAGTGACATAGCCCGGTAAAGAGGTTCGCAAAGCTCTCACCCTTACGGCCCGGTCTGCCGGGATTGCTCCGCATGGCCTGAACCCGCAGGAACAGATCCTTGTTGATCGCCGCCGGGAAATAACCCTCTATCGGATCGCCATCCGGCACACGTTTGCCATCCTGCATGCGATGCGGCTGGAATGTGCCGATAACATCATGACGGCGAAGCAGCGACTTGATGATGCTCTGGTACCAACCGTCCCTGCTCTTGAACGCTGGAACGCCATCCGCATTAAGGCTGCGCGCAATCGCAGTCGCGCCCATCCCTCTTGATGCCATCTCGTAAATCACCTTCACCCCCGCTGCGTGATCGTTGAGAGTGAAGCTGTAAGAGTTTGACCCTGTCCGCACCGCATCGATCCATGCCGGTGTGACACTGGTGATATGGCCTTTTCCCTCTCTGGCCCGTTCGCGCTTTCGTTTGTTCGCCGCCCGCACTCGTTCGCTCTTGGTCTGGCTTTCCTCATGTCCACGCGACATCACCGCAAGACCAATGATAAGCTTGGTCCAATCGCCATTGAGTGTGTCACGGCTGTAAATCTGTCGATCTTCACCGAGCGTGGCTATGGTTATACCGGCATTGATGATCGCCATGAACAGCGTCAGAGCATCCGGCACGGCTTCACGCGAGAGCCTGTCGAGGCTTTCGATCAGCAGGTAACTGCCCCTCGGCACTTCTCCGCTTTCGACCATCGCCAGAAACCGGCCAAGCGCACCGTGTTTGAAGTTCTTGCCCTTCCACGCGCTGACACCCAGATCCTGCAAGCTGTCGTCCAGAAGCAGAGAGTGTTCGTCCGCAAAGGCCCGCGACCGCTCAAGCTGCCTACGCAAGCTGTCGCCGCGAAGCTGCTTGGTGGTGCTCATGCGGACGTAGGAATAAGCGCGGATCGGAAGCGCGCTGTTATCTCTGCTCATCTCATCAGCCTCCTGATGTTGCGTGTCGCTAACATGGCGGTGCTGGAGGGGCGAGCGAGGGCGTAAGCGCAATCAGCTAAAACAGCGTGCGCGTCTGGCTTGCGGGATGAGATTGTAGGAGCGCGGCGCAAATCACCGCAGGTTTCATAGCGATTAGTGCATCCAGCATAGTTAACAGAAGGTTAATTCCGGGGGAGCGCAAACGTATATGCAAGGACGATGGTGTGGCTGGCGGGCATAGGGTCCGAGGCGATAATGACCAGCATCCTAACGAACCATTCCGCCATTGCAGCACTGCAAACACTGCGAGCCATCGGCTCCAGTCTAACCGATACACAGCGGCAAGTCAGCACCGGCCTACGTGTCTGCCAAGCATCGGATAACGTCGCCTACTGGTCGATCTCCACCACGATGCGTTCGGATAACAAAGCATTGTCGGCGGTGAGTGATGCTCTCGGCCTTGGTGCCGCCAATGTCGATGTCGCCTATGCAGGAATAGAAAACACCATAGATCTTCTTGGAGAGTTTCGGGCCAAGCTTGTCTCGGCACAGGAAACGAGCATCGATAAGAGCAAAATTCAAAACGAACTCGACCAGCTTAAAAAGCAGTTCACCTCTATCGCGACATCGGCAAGCTTCAACGGCGTCAACTGGCTCGACACCAGCTCCCCCGATGACCTGATGACACGCTCATCTTACCCGACCAGTCTTGTTTCTTCCTTCATACGCTCTTCCGACGGCACAGTGCGCGTCGGCACGACCGAGGTCGATCTTGCTGATATCAGCCTGTTCAATGTCGGTGGCGGCGGCGCGCTGCAAAAGGATATTCGCTCGCTGGGCGATATTGGTGGCTTTAGGTCTGCGAATTTAAACGGAAACTCTTTCGCCGGAGGGCAATTCTTCAAAATGACGGGACCGGTTACGCTCGGCTCCGCTGACAGTATCAGCTTCAATTTGATGATTGACGGAAGCTCATCGCAAACCGTTACAATCACAAAAGCGACGATAGACACGGCACTGGGCAGTACGAACGGGTTCATCAGCAACATCGATGATTACACGCGCGTCCTAAATCAGTCATTCGTTGAGGCAGGAATTTCTTCACTCGTCGGCTCAAGCAAAACAATCCTGACCGGCCCGCCTAATCAGGCGGCAATTGGCATACTCAGCCGGGAAAACACCGGTGCGGATGCCTCAACGATCTCGGTAACTGGTGTGAATGACACCACGGGCGGTAACGCGGGCGGTCTTCAGGAAACGCCACTCGCAAGCTCTGCCGGTGGCTATGCAAGTGACCAATTCACTTTCACGGCCCCCTTTGAAGTCTATCATAACGTTAGCTTTTCATTCAATGTAAGCGTCAACACCGCGCCCAGCACGACCGTAACAGTAGACCGCCAAATTGTTGACAATACGCTTGGTACAGTGGACGGCAAAATCAGCTCACCGGCTGATCTCGCAGACATTTTAAACGCTGCGATGTCGGGTGTAGGGCTAACGGCAACGGAAAACAGTGGCCGTATCGTCATTGATGTAGATCCGGCAGTTCACCCGGAAATGGGAGCCCGATCCAAGCTCAAAATCAGCAACGTCGCGGACAACCTTGGACCCGCGGCGAATTTCGATATCCTTGATGTCGATATCACAAATCCGTCCGATAGCCTCGACAATTATCTATCAGGCGTCGATGCCATGCTGAAACGTGTTATCACCGGCGGTGCCACGCTCGGCGCGCTCACGACACGTATCGACATGCAACAGGATTTTGCCGGAAAGCTCATGGACGCCATCGATCAAGGCGTCAGCCGTCTTGTCGATATCGACATGGAGGAGGCATCGGCAAGGCTATCTGCTCAGCAAATCCAGCAGCAGCTCGCCGTTCAAAGTCTCCAGATCGCGAATGGCAATGCGGAATTGATGTTACAGTTGTACAGATGAACAGCATATATGAATTCAATGTCGCAGCTTATTCGCGATTTCACGTCAAACCTATTGACGACGATAATTTTTTCGAGCACATTTGAGGTCGAAAAAATTATCGAGGGTCACATGGTCGCTACTCATCTTTATGTCAAAGAAGTCGAAATCAATACGCGTCTTGTGGCGTTTGATGTAACCCGCGAAGAGTTGGTAAACGTCGTTAGGGAAGTTGTAGGTGCTCGTGCTGACGCGGTCGATGATGATCCAGTAACGGCAGCGGGCTTGTTTGCCTACATTCATGGCACTCGAAATACCCGCTCGCTATTTCGCTCCAAAGGCTGGCGGCATGACCGCAAAGAGAACATCGAAGCGGTTAGGCATTTCGAGCGAAATCTTAAGGTAGTTTACCAGAGCGTTGACGTAGCATGTGACGAGAAACATATTCCGCAGGCAATTTCTGGAAAAGGCAGCGGCGCGGAACGGGCTATTGATCAAGCTCAAGGAAGCCTTTTCTCTGACCGCGATCTTGACGCGGTTACGTTTCAGCCTGTAACGGCTCCCCCGTCAGGTGTTTGGTTTTTTTGCGTGTCCGTCAATGGTGAAGATGTCCGTGCAGAACTCTCGAAAGCTGCTGGGGTCCTGAACGGAAATTTCAGACGGTTTGAAGAACGCATTTTCATTATCCGTAAGGGTGAATGGGAGAAGGTTCGAGTGAAGAAAGACAATGAGCCAGACGGAACTGAGTTCGAGCCCGTAATCCGCCGCAAGTAGGAAAATGTTCAATTTCACAAGGTTGGAACTTGCTAGACAGCGAAGGCGAGTGACAGCGAAGGCGTTGGCAGAGTTGGCTAACATCTCTCCTGTTACCTTGTCTCGCATCGTCAACGCTGAGCAAAATCCCGACGACAGCACCGTGGACGCACTAGCGAGGGCTCTGAAATACCCCCGTGAGTTCTTCTTTCTTGATGACGTTAATCCTATTGACGTTCAGGCAGCTAGTTTTCGTAGCTTGACGTCAATGAGTGCAAGAGAGCGTGATGCAGCTCTTTCGGCAGGCGTATTGGCGTTTGCCGTGCTGGAATGGGTTAAGCAGAAATATGATCTGCCGTCTATCGATCTTATTGATCTTAGTCATGAGCGAGATCCCGGCAAAGCCGCACGTCTTTTAAGACAACACTGGGCGATTGGTGAAAAGCCGATCACCAATATGATCAAGTTGCTTGAAACCAAAGGTGTCCGCGTTTTCTCGTTAGCTGAAGAAACAAAAAAGGTTGATGCGTTTTCCTGCTGGAGAGACGACGAAGCTTTCGTCTTTTTGAACACGTTCAAATCGGCGGAACGAAGCCGTTTTGATGCGGCTCACGAACTGGGGCATCTGGTGATGCACAGACATGGTGGACCTCAAGGGCGTGAGGCTGAAAATGAGGCCAATGCTTTTGCCTCAGCGTTTCTCATGCCTCATGACGACCTAGTTTCTCATATTCCCTACGTTAGCAGTGTGGATCAAATACTAAAGGCTAAAAAGCGATGGGGTGTTGCCGCCGTTGCTCTTGCTTATCGCCTTAACAAGCTTGGACGGTTGACTGAGTGGCAGTACATCCAGATCAACCGACGATACCGGACAATTGAACCGGAAGGGTTGCCGCATGAGAAATCTGCGGTATGGGAAATGGTGCTCAAAGATCTTTGGAAACAGGGCGTATCGAAGAACCATATCGCGCGTGATCTTCTTATACCTACCGAAGAGATTGAAGATTTACTATTTGGGTTGACGGTTGACCCATCACCGCCACTACGCAACCATAGTAAAGAAAGGTTACGTCTGCTTTAAGTCGAAATCATTACTCGCCCTTTTGGCAAACGGCTGTATCCCGGGGACAGTTCAACGGTTTCCGGGAAGGATCACAGCATGTCTCATTTGAAAGCGCTCAAGCTCACCTCTGCCGTTCCGGTTCGCGCAACTGTCGATCCAGTACAGCGGGCGCGGGAAAAAATGATTGCGGCACTGGCAGAGCAGAAGCAGATGGCAGAGGCGAAGATCGCCGGTCAGGTGTTTGCGCCCACGCATATGGTTCGTCGCAAGAACGCCGAGGGGCAGCGCGTGGAGGTGGAAACGCTCAAGCGTGTGCGTCAGGGCTGGTTTAGCGATGGCAATGGCAAGGTGTTTTTTGCTATCCGCTATGCTGGCAAACCAATCGAGTTCACCAAGGATAAGAACGCCGTTGAGGCGGGTGAGCTTTCGGCACTGCCGAAGATCATCGACACCTTGATCGAGGCCGTTCGTGGTGGAGAGCTTGACGTGCAACTCACTGCTGCTGCTGCCGAGCGCGGCAAGCTTTTGCGCAAGTCCGCATAACCGTACGAATATCGCAGGTAACAATCCGAAAGGCATGGGATCATATGATCCCATGCCTTTCGTGTATCTGGTGTGCGGAGAACCGTCGTCATAGAAAGCCGTGGAAGCGCGCCCGGTTCACGACGCTACGCAGTGCTGTTTCCGCGCATTGCCGCATTCCTTGATATGTCTGTGCTTCTGCATGATGTGCGACCGAGTAAGCTCAAGCGTTAAGCAGGCACTTTACGCGCGGATCCCTGTCTCGGCATTCTCCACTCGCCCTTTTGCACCAACGGCTTTTTGTTTCGCCGAAACGGAGGCGAGATATGGATGCAGATACAGCGCAACAATGGCCATCAAGGCGAGAACGATAACGGCAGGATACCGACACAAACCCAAATCGATCTTGCACCGCTGTTCGCAACTGATCTTCATATCGGGTCAAAGTGGCTCTATAAGGTCAAGCGTAAAGGGACGGCGCTCAATCTTCGCTATGACATTGACGGTGTTCTTCACCAGCGCAGCTATCTGTCGGCGCTGTCATGGCGGGCGATCATGCTGTTTGCCTTGAGCGACGGCAAAACCGTGACTGTTCACGAAATGGATCAGCCGGGACGATATCGACAACTCTTTCCGAAATCCCTGCTGCGCCGCCTTCAATGGCACGCAAGACCGAACGCGAATTTCCCGCCTGTCGCCAGACTATACGACCCCGAGGGCAGCACCGTCATGCTGCTGACGCGGAGCCGACTTTGCGGCCACGCTGTCGATGTGCTGCATAACCTCACCGATGGCGGGCCGGTGTTTCAGCCTCTATGGATTTCCGACATCATTGCCTTGCGTCCCATGCTCGGAATTGAGCTTGTCCGGGACGAGACATTTGCGCCGACAATGCCGATCAGCGCATACATCGAAGCCGCCGCGATGAGCGGTAGGATTGTAGACGAGCCGGAGGTTTGCAGTTTGTCTATCACTCACATCACACCTTTGCTTAATGCTCCACCGACATTGAGGGCTGTTCACAGTGTCTTCGACGCGGCGTGCCGTGAAAATCCGAGCATGACGAAGCTGCGAGGTCGAACGATCTATGAGGACTACTCATTTCTCGCGAGTATCGAAAAAGTTCTTTGAGCAAACTTTTATGGCTGCGTCATATCTCCGCGTGGAACGCCACTAGCTTGCTTCAACGCTATAATACTACGCAGGCGTTCGGAGAGGCTTATAACGTTTCCAGTGTATCTGGATGTATTGCTGATAGCTCTCGCATCCGAGCGATTGTCTGTCGGTAAGAGGCTGTCAACGTCGATATCTGTCCAGTTCGTATCCTGTACAATATTATTATACACACATCGCGTTAAGCCACTTCCCACATCGAAGATATCCGTACTACTTCTCGAAAGAACACGACTGTCTTCGACGACGGAAATCCCATTCAACTCCGATGCAACGGAACGGTCAGGTATCGCATCTGCCGATTTCTCACCGTCCTCAATATCCTTATCAATTGAAATGCTCGAAGACGTGATACGTTGATCACCGCCAACTGCGTTTTCTTTGGCTTGCCCGATGATAACGCGAAGCGATTGAAAGCCTGATCGCTCCACACATAGCCAATCCACATATGCGCGGATATCTTCAGCTGACCACCAATTGCGTTCGGTTGGCTTTGCCTCATCGGCTTGTTCTGTCTCGATGAAGTCCTGAGCATCCGGCCGCTTGTAGTCACACTCGATGCGGAACTTTAGGCAATATCGGACGATGTTCTGAATATTGTCGCCGACATCGCGATATGTACGAAATGGCTGGATATCCACCTGATATTTTGCTGTGTGGGTTTCCTTGCGTAAGGCGCAGGCAATTTCTTCCGTGGGCAATTCGCCCTTGCGAACTATTGCATGAAGATGCGGACGCCAGATTGTTTTGTTGGGAGCTTCCATCAAAGGAAATCCTAATGCATCCAAGGCCAATCGTGTGTTACGGCCACAGGTTTCGAAATCACCGAAGCTCATGCGATCGACTTCCCACCAGCCCATCAACTGAAAATCGTTCCAGCGGGTGTCCTTTCTCCGCTGGCGATCTATAAAAGTCCTTAGGCGGCGCTTCTCATTTTCAACGAGAACGGTCATGCCGGAGAAGTCCAATTGCGGTGGCAGCAGGATCGTTGCGAACGCCAGTTCGTCATTGGTGGCATCACAGAAAATCTTTTTAACTGCCTTTCCCGTTTGCACTCCGCGTTCTCGCAGATGGCAGCGCGGACAAAGCGGGACACGGCAATAATCGATGTTTCCGTAATCATCTACCTCGCCACAGGTTTCCATCCGGCGTCCGGCCAGATGGTTCACCGGCAGTGCTGCTCTTACATATTGACGCTGAGCCTCATTCGCTTTCGTCAACGTTCGGATTTGGCGTCGCTCATAACGGGTGAAGACACCCTTCGTCATCAAATCCGCCCTTAGCTGTTCCATACTTGTCATTGAAAATCCTCTGCTGAAATAACGTGCTATTTATCCAGCACCATTTTAGCGCCTTGGCCTCTTGAAAATAAATATTTGTTTCAAGGAGATAGCAGAATGAAGATCAAAGACATTTACGAGGTATTACAAGCAGACGGGCTGACGAATTCGCAGATGGAGTTTTCTCGCATCTGGCTCGGACGTAGCCCACGCTATTATTCGCATCTCATCGCCGTTAATCGAGAGCCGGGGCTTGCCACGCTTTGTGGGATTTCATGGCGGCTGAAACGTATGCGCTTAAATAATCTCCCCCGGCTACTAGATTTACAGCAGAAACTCGCCAGCGAGATCGAACGGCGGACGGTCACCGATGTCCGTCGCTCCGGCCTACGCGGCCAACGCATCATATAGTACTGCTCCGTCGAAGAACTTGTTCCTGATATTGGACGCAAGCACGTCCGCATGGTCTTGCCATTGGTTCGTCCTCGCTTTAGTCAAGGCCGACCGCATATGCGCTACGAGTTGCAATTTGCAACGCTGGTAGCTGTCCCAGTCCGCGGTCCAAGCGCACGGGTAGAGACATTCCCTGGGATACATTTCAGAATAGGAAAGCCGGTTCGGCGCAATCGGCATAGCGCCGCACAGCAGCCCCTCATAGAGACCAATTCCGAGGGTTTCCTGCAAACTCGCGGAGAATACGGCCACGGACTGTCCCAGCAGTTCATGATACTCGCGCTTCGTCAGCTTCGCCTCCTGACAAACGCGGAATTCGTATTCAGGAAACTCGGTCGCCAGATCGCGGAAAATTTCGACCTGCTTTTCCGGCGCGATGCGGTGTGGGAACAGCACGAGCTTGCGCTTGCACAATTCGAGGTGAGGCTGAAGGTTTGAAGGCAAATATTCCATCGGCCAACCACAACGCTGGATCCGGCTTTCATCGTTGATCCCATGTGCCTCTTTGAACAGATCGATATGGAAGCGCGTGGCGAACATGTTTAGGTCGATTGCCTCAAACAGCGAGCGCTCGAAATCCCGAGCCCATGTGACATCGGGAATGCGGCCAAGAAAATCGTGCGGATCATGGCTACCTGCGTGCCAGAGCGCTACGGTTCGAACGGGAATCCGCAGCAAATCGCTAATATAACGCAGAGCGACAATCCCATAGTGCCAGGCATCAGTGAACAAGAAGCAGTCACTGTCCTTAACGTCGCCTCGCTCAAACAACGCAGCGATTTCCGCGATCTGCTGAGACTTGAAGATGTTGGTCGCCGCGAAGTTAAGGAACGCTCCCGGCGTGGTTTCTTGCTGTTTCGCAACGCCTTCGATGACGCGGATATCCTCGTTCGGTAAGGCCTGCCGGATTTGATCCGGCAGATGCGTGGCCCATTCACCCGTATAGCGTTGCTCGTGTGCCTCAAGGCCGACGACGTAAATGACCATAATCAGACCTCCTTCCGCTGGCAAATCGTGAGACTGATCCAGAAAAGACCAGTGCCGATCAGCTTGACGCCGATCCCGACGACTAGCGAATGAGGATCGAGTATCCCGAGCGCAAGAAAGAGCGCGGCAGTATCCACAGGCACGCCGACCAGTGAGGACAAGAGGATGCGTTCACGCATCGGTCGCTTCGTCATGGTGTAGATTCCCCAGTCGGCCAGCTCCGAGACAACGAAGGCGCTAACACTGGCAAAGGCGATTGTAGGACCGGCAAGCGCGTATGTGGCCACGGCCGCAGTGCTCATGACAAGAAGTACATAATGCCCGATAGCCTGCTGCGCGAAATCCCGCAGAACGAATACAAAACCAAAGGCGAAAATCGCCGGAGGAATAACAGTGCCGAACAGCGGCATCATCGGTAGCCAGATCATCAGGAAATTGCTGAAAACAATCGTCGCAAAATAGACAAGCGGCCAGCACAGCGCGGAAAACCCCAGGCTAACGTGACCAACGACAGTGGTGAGAGTACGCATTACTATTCTCCTTTTGCCGCGATGCGGCGATTAACGATCAAACCCTGTCGGGTCGTTGACCAAACGGGTGTTTCGGCTTTTGTGAGCCAGGCTATCGAGCAGCGGTCGGTGCTGCCGAATGAGGGACATCGGTTTTTCTGCGTGGAGGATTTCACGCACGAGTTCCGTGAGTTCGATGAGGCGGGAAGGTAAAACCGCTAGTGCCTCCCCGACTGGAAGCCGAAGACGCCTATTTGCTTCGGCTACGGCGTAGCTCAGCGCCCAAACATTGTGCGCGGCGAGAACCGCATGCGACATGTCATCCCAAGATGTCTTGCGACCGCTGGCATGAAAGTTCAGGTCACCCAGCGTAAGACGGTCAGCAAACGGGCTAGACATTTTCCATGACGCAGTGCTGCCGACAAACGAGGCGGCAACCGGCATCTTGACGACCGGCACATAGAGGCTTTCGCGCGTCAACGATGGCGTCCCGAAGCCCCGTTTGAACCTTCCGGCAAGCAGGAACGGAGTTGCCGTATCGAAAGAAACGAGAATTGCCTCATCGACAGTCGCACGAAGGCCGTCCTGTATCGCGGTCAGCCCACAGCCAATTTCGGGATGACCGACTCCAAGAAAATGCAGACGCGCGCCCGGCAAAATGAGTGCTTGGTCCCGCATCATCACCAGCAACGTAAGCACAAGCGAGAAATAGGTCCGCGTCGCTCCAGCAAACGCCCAATCCTCTAGCGCTCTTGCACCAAAGCTGCATGGGTCATTGAGGAACTTGACCGCTTCAAACCAGTCGATAGCCTGCTCAAAGCTCAGACCCTGAATGACGTTGAGCAGTCTGGTCTTGCCCGGAATACGGTTCGAGATCGCGTATCGCGCATTCTCGACGGTGAAATCAAAGCACTCCCGAACATTGCGAAGAAAGCTTTTCGGATTGAAAATGGAGGAGGTCGGGCCGTCGAGGATCGGCGCTGCTTCGAACTGCTCGGAATACCGCAGTAAATCGAACATCGTGCGTTCGGAGTATTTTTCCGCGCCAGTTGAAATCTGATAGCCACCGCTGTCAATGAGGGCGGCGCTAAGGCGCTTATCACGGCCCGCAACCATGGTGTCACGCGCCTTCAATCCGCTAAAGGCGGACTGCAGAAAATGCCCAAGCGTCATCAATCCATGGCCGCTCAGCATATCGAGCTGTTTGTTCGTGATCCGGCCATTAGTCCGCGCCGCAACGTCCGTGCGCGACAAAGCTTCCGAATACCAAGGCTGCACCGCAGCGCGATAACACGCGCCGTCGTGACGCAGCGGATCACAGGTCCGCGCGGCCATATTCATGCTCCACATTCATATCTGATAAGGGGGTAAAGCTGGCCGCATTTAGCGGCCAGGGGCCTTCAGGATCGGGCCGTAAATGTGAAGCTGATCGCCAATCGTGCGACCTTCGAACAGGAATGTATCACCAGCCAGGCCGAAAGGCAGATCAATCGTGGCCACAAGCGGCAGTTTCTGATTGATCTCACCGACAAGACACGTGTTGGCCAACTCGTTCTCCGCCTTGTCCGTTGCAGAAGGCGACTGACGGCCCACGACACGTTCTTCCGCGACGCGAGCGGGAACGGGCAGCGGGACCGGCTGCGGCGGCTCAACAGGTTCGGAGCGCCGATCTTTCACGATCTTTGCGAGGGCATCACGACTCGAACCTTCGATCAGTCGAAGAACCTCGCTGGCCGTGCGAAACGACGGCACAATGCCGTTGTCTGCACAAATAATCTCAATTCCCGAGAGCGCCGTGGCACTCCGAGAGATTTCCGACTTATGTGCCAGTTCTTCGGCGTTCTGCGCAGAAAGGTAACGAAGCACAGCAGCATTGATGGCCTGCTCGTTATCCGTATTTCCGGCAATGGAGACTCCCGCCTTCTCAAGCACGCTAGCGAGATAGCCGCCGATGTCCTTGGCCTCAGCCTTCCAGCAAAGGGCACGGCATAGAAACCGAAGCTTGTAGCGGCGGCTAAGTGACAGCGTGATATTAGTGTATCTCCGGTCATGCGACCGGATAAGGTGGGCCGTTTCCTCAAGCACCGCCTCGTCGGTTGTGAGCTGCTCTTTGCACTTGAAGCCGCGCCAAATGTCATCTGCGTCGGGAATGGACTGCGCCAAAGCATGCGCGTCTTCCGCAGTTGCGTCGAAATCGGAAGCTGCGTTCGATGCGCTGATGCTTCCGTTGATGTACCGCATGAAATGCCTCCGTGCTTGTTAACTGAAGGCAATTCTGAGGGCGGAATCCGCTTTCGAAAAACATGGAGTAGCGTTTTATGTCATTGAATATGCAGACATTTGAGAAATTTTATTTTCGCCGCCTTTTTATTTCTCGCCGCAAATCGCTGTGACGCTCATAAAGATCGGCGACACCCCGGGCGTCGGCGTCCGCAACCTTGAAGCTTTCCGTCGAGTGATCGTATTCCGCTGCCATAATGCAAGCGGCGACGATGATGTTTTTGTCACGCCCCTCCCAGCTCAGTCGGCTAATGAACGTGTCAGCATTGAACCGCTCAATCAGATGGCAATAATCCTCGGGAAAGTACTTCTCTTGTTCCTGCAAGAAATGGACCAGGGCATCCATAGCGCGAAGCCCGGGGGCCGTATCGTCAACAGACCAGTGTCTCCATCTCTTGTAGAGCAATGTCTCTTCGATATGCATTTTAGCCGGATTGATAGTATCCTGGGCATGGAATTGACGACGGAAGTCTTCGAATAGCGTGTCGATATCCCGGCCACGCAATGCGGAGAGATAACGTCGCACCTCGGGCGAAATGCGCTCTTTGTTCGAAACGAGGTCTTCCGATGGGGAAAATACCTTCTCCATCTCGGATTTTGCTTTCGCGCCGATTTCTCTAATCCGCGCCGCGCGCTGGTCCTCAGTGAGGCCATGGTTCCTGCGCTTATTATCATAGGCTTGCATTCCGGCCGCCAGATCGAATTTGGGATGGGCAAGTTTATATATGATTGCTTCGTCGCGTGATTCGATATTTGAATCCTTTCGGAACTGACCTTCCGGCATTGCGGCGAAAATTGGCCACACATCCGCGCTAGCGTTCTTGATCGAGGATTTCGTAGCCGCGATTGTCTCACGCCGGAGACGGTTGCGTTTACGGCGCGCGATTTTCAGTTCTTCGTGATCCGCTGTCGATGCTCTTGTTTTCTTAGCCATGAAGGTCCACTCTGTAGCCGGTTCGATGACATTAAGCACAGCCTGTTCTATCGTGTGTTAAGCGCACACGTGCAATATCCCGGCACCTAACGTTGCAAGCTGCAACGTCTCTCTGTTTTCAAAGCCAGACATTGAAAGACTTTTTCGTATACATATACCAGACATACAGTTCGTATACTGATCTAGTGCAACTTACTGGGGGTGAAGTCATCATCGATCTCTATAGAGGTTGCCACAACGAAGGGGTATTAATCAAAGGTAAATAAAAGTTACATCGGACAGTTTGTCCGAATGGATACCAATACGCTGCCGTATTCCATCGCAGATGCATTACAGCAAATCGACAGCCGCTTTCATCATTTCATCACGGACGTCGATATAACGCTGGGTGGTAGTCAGGTTTTTGTGGCCCGCCAGCATCATAATGACCTTCGGACTGACCCCGGAATGCGCAAGCCGAGTGATAAACCAGCGGCGACCGCTGTGCGATGTAGCTCCATCTAATCCGGCACTCCGGTAAAGCTGCCCCATCAACTGGCAAAGGGTATTTGCCGAGAATGCTGTTTGCTTTTGTGTGAGCAGCAGAGGCCCATCGGTGTTCCGATCATTGATCCATTCGCCGCAATATCGCTCAATCTCCCGGCGTAGCTTCTCGTTGAGGAAAACCACTCGCGCATGACCACCCTTAGTGATCTCAGCCCGCAGCCGCAATTGCTCTCGAACCTTCTCATCACCGTCGAAGACATCGCGGACAGTTAGCGCAGCAATCTCGCCTACACGCAGGCCTGCGAGATGCGAAAGCAACAATGCCAGCCTGTTGCGCCCGGCATGTTTCATCTGCGCGACCACGGCCAGCACACGTTTGAATTCTGCATCCGTCAAAACACGCGCCTGCTTCATCAGAACCTCACAAAAAACAGCGTTGCCATGCCATTCGTTATGTTGCCGATGATTGCGTAGGGCCACCGGAGAGTGCCACCGGGGAATTGCTCTGCGGGTGCAGCAGGTTAATGGTTGAGAGAGCTGGAACCTAAGAAAATGTGTGTTTAATTAGGTTTGACCCTATGGCAGCGCGATTTTACGGGGAAGGCAAATCTGGAACGTAGATCTGCTTCAGCGGGACAATTGCTCGATAACGAGGCGAAAGCTTTCCATAATTTTCCAAGATCATCGCTACAAAAGCTTCGCCGTCGATCAATCGCAACTTCGAACGATTTCGTTCAAGCTCATTCGCCGATCTGCTGAATGATCCAAGAGATACGAAAAGACCAAATTCGCCTTCGCCTAAGGTGCCCAACAACTGATTTACCTCTGGCGAGCCGTGTTGGGCAGTTGTTCGCTTACACTGGATTTTAATTATCGGGGGCTGAAAGCCAAGAGCATCCATATGAGCAATCACGTCAACACCGCCATCGGCCGACTTCGGGGTAAGGCGGGCTGTATAACCCATACATTCCATCAAATGCGCGACAAGCTCTTCGAACTGATATCCGCTAAGCTGTGCCATGATACGTCTAACAACGAAATCCTCTGTCGTTTCTTCTGCTTGCCGAGAAACCGCGACAGTGGCGCTATCATCGTCCTCGACCTCTTCCTGGACTTCTGCGACCGGTCCAACTCCAGCCACATGCACGTCGCCCTCACCCAATCCAATTTTAGAAAGAAACTCGGCCGCATGGCGTTTGATACGAAAAAGGGTCAGAAACGACCCAACTTCGTTCAGGGCACTTTGGCTGAACTCGTTGCGGGGAAAGTGCCCCAACCACTTAACCAGCTGCCGGTTAGGATAATCGTCGGAGTCATTCACGTCGTACGCGCTTTGCCCAAGAAATCTTCCGATATTAATCATGCGATCTGACTTGGATGGGTAGATAACGAAATCGCCTGCTTGAATCTCATGAACAAACTTAAACACAGTCCCAGCATCGACCGGGATTGCGCCCGGCTTAATGTCGACGTAGGCCTTTGCCATGGCGCGTTTGTAGTCTTCTCGTGTCTGTCCGACCTGTCTTACATCACCCAACGCAGGCCATCCTATGGCAACATAACCACCCTGTATTGGTCGGTCTTCCACGTGTACGCCCATGTGCACGCCCCAGATAGTCACGTCTTTCACCATTATCACTTCCAGTTTAAAACGACTTCTAAGATAGTATAATTCATTTATGAAGGTACATTTGCATAACCTTATCGCTTCGTTCCCGCGAATTGCTTGAGAGCTTACTTTATCGCTATGCAAAAGACGATTTCGGAAAAGCAAGCTTTGACGGCAAATAGCCTGGAGAAAAGCCGACAACCCTAGCGATCTGTAGCCGCCTCATCAGCGCTTTCTTCAATCCGCTCCATGTCATCGTCCGAAAGGCCAAAGTGGTGGCCGATCTCGTGGATCAGGACGTGAGTGATGATATCGCCCAGCGTCTCTTCGTTTTCGGCCCAGTAGTCGAGGATCGGGCGACGGTAGAGGGTGATGCGGTTCACCATCTCGCCGGTTTCCATCGTGAAGCGCTCCGAAATACCTCGGCCTTCGAACAAGCCCAGCAGATCGAAGGGCGTTTCAAGAGCCATGTCCTCGAAGACGTCATCGGTGGGAAAATCGGAAATCTCGATGATCAGGTCTTTGGTCAGGGCGCGAAATTCGTCCGGCAGGTGGCCATATGCCTCGATGGCAAGCGATTCGAAGGCTGAAATTGTTGGCGCGTGGCGGTCCCGCCAATCGTCGGTATTGTCTATGCGGGCCATTTCTGCTCCTTGCTGCGGACGGTTATATATCGGTGCGCAAGAAAAATCGATGAAAATATCCGCGAAAAAAATTATCAAATGTTCGACGTTTGGCGTGTCATTTTCCGCTTATCAAGCATAATCCCTGTCATACACTGTCGCCGTTCCAAGTCTCCCTTCACACTGACGAGAGGCGACTTCGAGAGTGATCAAACGACGGCTACTATAAACTCCAAAGGCGTTGTACGCGCAAAGCCTGCAGGGTGACATTGAAATAGAAATTAGCTAACACGGACGTTCCCAATTTGTTCGCGCGGTAAGGTTCAAGTTGGCAACTGTTAGAGGTTTAAATTGTTAGAGCTGAGTTACCCTGGGGCAGATTTGCGCGCCGAGAGCTACAACGGAAAGTCTTTGCACGAACGGGTCCGAGGTAAATTCTACACTCCCGAAATTCTAGCTGTACAGCTAGCTAAATCGGTTGTTGAAAGCATCCAAAAAAGCACGACGAAGCGGAAAGACATATTTATTGTTGATCCCTTCTGCGGCGATGGTCAGCTCTTGTGCTCCTTTCTAAAAGCAGCATCGAGATTAGAACATTTCTCGAATATTAGGTGGAGCATCCATCTTTATGACATCGATGAAGAAGCCGTAAAGGAAGCTAAATCGAGGGTTCTAAGCGCTGCGTCTTTATTAGGCGTATCCGTCAGCATCGAAACGCGGGTAGGAGATAGCTTTTTTTATGAAAGTCCAACCAAATTCGATATAGTTATAACAAATCCCCCTTGGGAGTTGTTGAAGCCGGACAGGAGAGAAACCTCACACATGTCCGCATCGGAAGCGGCCTCATATAGAGACAGTCTGAAGAAACTTTCAGACCGTCTTGAAGCGCGATTCCCCGACTCCAAGTCAAGATCAGCTTGGGGAGGTTGGTCCACCAATCTAGCACGGTGCGGCTGGGATCTCAGTATCGACATGACCGCTAACGATGGCGTTGTAGGTATAATACTACCGGCATCTTTGCTTGGAGATCAGTCGTCGGCCCGCCTGAGAGAGAAAGCATTTACTGCGTGCTCTGTTGAAGAAATCGCCGTATATCCTGCTGAAGCTAGGCTGTTTGCAAAGGTAGATCAGCCAGTCGTAACTTTGATCATGAGCCCTGGCAAAAGCATTTCAAAAAAATCGAATTTTGTCGCCTACGACGCCAGCGGGAACAAGGCGAGTTCGCAATTTATCGAAATTGAATCTTATTTCGAAGCCGATCGTTTTTACACCTTGCCGGTTCTGCTTGGTCCTTCGGGCTTTAAATTTATGTCAAAATTTCATGGTTTTAAGCCACTCGAACATTTTGAAGGAACTGAAGATAATCAACTCTGGCTTGGTCGGGAGCTAGACGAGACGAGAATCAGCGAAAAAATTGGAGCTGGTTCGTCGCACCCATTCATCAAAGGAAAAATGATCCGGCGTCATGAAATTTTGGCCGGCCCTCAAGATTTTGTCAAAACTGAATTTGTTAAGGGCATGGAATCTATAGGTAAGAATCGTATCGTTTGGCGAGATGTTTCGAGGCCCACGCAAGAACGCCGTATGATAACTGCTATGATTCCACCGCAATGGATCGCGGGGAATTCACTACATGTCGCTTGTTATCGAGATGGCAATCTACAGCGTACACGAGCATTTTATGCCATTATGTCATCGCTGATGGTTGAATTCCAAGTCCGATTCAGATCAGCCACAAACCATATGTCTTTAGGCGTTATCAGACAGGCAGCTGTTCCTGAAATTACTGCTCGTAACGAAAAACTTCTGAGCGAGCTTGTTGCAAAGGTTTTGAATGAGGATGCTGAAGATCGCAGCGCTCATCTTTTAGAGATTGCCGCTGCAAAGCTATATGGCTTTAGTAGGGGAGAAATGATTTCGCTGCTTGATTGTTTACCCAAAGTCTCCGACTCTTCGGCTGAGTTAATGACGCAACAAGCATCGTGGTCCAAATTCTGAAATGATCGCTAATCATCAAGCCGCATCCTTGAGCCAACTGGACCTAGAGATCGCGAAGGCGGTCCCTCCAGGCGGCAACTGGAAGGATATACCTCTTTCTATCCCATCACAACGGATAGCCCAGATACGCGCTAGCGCGGCGGCAGGTAAAGGTTCGCGGTCCACATACTACGGACGGCTCCTCTACGATCTACCTGCCTTTACAATCGGGACGTACTACAACAGACCGGGAAATGGTTGCTTTCTCCACCCTAGCCCTTTGCAGCATAGAACGTTGTCTCACCGCGAAGCAGCACGTTTGCAATCGTTCCCCGACAGCTTCGAATTTCTTGGCCCTCAGCGCGCTGTCTGTCAGCAGATTGGTAACGCCGTCCCGCCCTTGCTCGCTATGCAATTGGCAAAAGCGTTAGGGGTTTCAGGCCAGATGATAGACGTATTTGCTGGGGCTGGTGGTCTGTCACTTGGTTTCAAGTGGGCAGGTTGGGAAACCATCGCCGCGACCGATTTCGATAAGAACGCTATAGAAACCTTTAAAAAGAATGTCGACAGCAATGCCTTTGTGGGCGACATGATGCTGGACGAAACGATCGACCGACTTGTGCAATCTTCGGAGAGGAAAAGCGGTGGGGGCATACTTGCTCTCGTCGGCGGACCTCCGTGCCAAGGATTTTCAACAGGTGGGAAGCGCCGATCGGAGGGAGATCATCGAAACCACTTGTATCGCAGGTACGCACTTCTTTTGAAAAGAATTAGACCGGACATTTTCATTTTCGAAAATGTCACCGGGTTGCTGAGCATGTCGAAAGGAACGTTTCTGGCTACCATACTCAGTGAGTTTTCAGATCTCGGATATAAAACCAGTGTGCTCAAGATCAACGCAGCGGATTATGGTGTACCTCAACGTCGAAATCGGGTGATAATCGTTGGTACACCCGAAGGAACAAACTTAGACCTGTCACTTCAGCCTTCTCAAGGTTTGAGAACAACAGTTCGAGACGCGATAAGCGATCTGCCAGTACTATGTGCTGGAGAAGATGGGGCATCCAAATCCTACCTTTCCGGACCGAAGTCCGCATATCAAAAATTAATGCGTGGGATTTACTCTCCGACAGATTACCTCGGCAAGACGACTAATCAGGACGAGACATACGCTGCATGATACCCATAAACGACGCTGATCTTTTCGAACGTTCGCTCGAAATTCTTCAAGATTCCGTTGGTAGACGCTACTTAGGGAGAATCGTCCAAATTTTCTTAGCTTGCAAGCAGATGGGCAACGGCGTTCCGCAAGTCGGTGATCCCATGGGCCTTACTACAGGCCAAATCGAGGAAATATTAGACGATCTTTATAGGAAGCCAAGCAGGACAAGTGACTATAAAATTCTGATATTATTTGAAAATGAATTCAAAGTTGCTTCACGGCAGCTGGGCGGTACGCTGACAAGCCCGTCCAATATTTGGAGAAACAATCTTAATTTCCAAAAAGGGTATATGTGCTATGGCACAGTTACGGAATTTCAAGATCGCACGTTTTTGTTGCAATCCCGAACGCTGTGTCCTCATCTTGATCCCGTTGTACCCAAAACCCTGAGAGGTGCAGGGTGTAAGCTGAAGCCAGGCGCGAAATATCGCAACGAAGATCACGCCAAAGTTTTTAGAAAAGATCCATCAACTGACGAATATTTTATACATGATCTCAGTGATGTTGAATTTTACCGAAACATAGTTCGCCCGAATAATGGCGATAAGCTACCAATCGTACCTCTTATAATTGCTTTATATTATGATAGCAGCCTGGCTGCGGGACGCGTTGCCGTAAGCTTAAGCGACTTCCTTGCCGATTTTGATTTCAGTCCAAAAGAAGCCTCAGAATACTTCGAGGATTCTCAGACATCTGCTGCTCACACTGCAATTCTGGCGACAGGGAAAATCACGCCTTGGGTAGAGGAACTTGTTCATCTCTCGGCACCAGTTTCAGCCGCGCTGCCAAGCACAACATCACCAGTGCCGACACCGAAGACGCCCTCGTCAACTAAGACGCCCTCAACTAACGCAACTAACAAGACAGCGAAAACCTCGCTACCACCAAAGGGCGGCTTTTGGTGGAATGCTGAACAGGCGGTTCGGGATTTGTTGGTAGCCGACGGTTGGACAGTAATGGACGTCAGTCGAATGGGCGTTGGTTGCGATTTCAAAGCTACTAAAGATTCGACTTTGAAACTTATAGAGGTAAAGAGCTCCGCCGGACCATGTGCACCCGTTTTAACAAAAAAAGAATATTACGAAGCCTGCCATAATCGAAGCAACTACGTGCTAGCTATAGTAGAAAACTTCCTGCCTACCGCCGCATTAACTGTGCAGTGGGTCCATGATCCTGCAAGTTTACAAGTTACAGAGCGATTAACGAAAGAATACTACTTACCTCGCTCAGTTTGGAAGCCACATAAATTAGATAGTGTCTGAGTTCTGCAAATCTGAGCTGCCAATCTCGACATTCAACGAATACGGCAGTTCACCGACGATTAAAGAGACAGGTGACACAGGTAGATCAAACGATAACGCTCCTAAACCGCGTGAGATAGCGGAGATTAAACTAAATCAAAGATTTCATGTAAAGTGGAACCTTAGCACAGCATAAGGTCAAAGGTCTTGTAGTCAACTTACCACCAATGTCTGCCAATTCCGATGACACTCCTAGACAGGTCAAAAAATTGAACTGAGCTAGCCGGAGCTGGTTCACAGTACTCGTAAATCTAGCGCAGCCTTAACGCACTGCAAAATCTATCTATTGAAAATCATATACTTACAACTAATGTCTTCCAATTCCGATTCCAAAGGTCACAGGTTCGAATCCTGTCGGGTGCGCCATTTTACGCAGAACGTATCGCCCCGGATTGCCACGCACCGTTTTTTGACGGAAGCCTATGGAGGCGTTGCCGCATCCGCCAGGCAGCGTGCTTGACAATTGCGTGTCGCAACAGTCTTCCCCAAAACGCCGCTAGACTCCGTCCCGATCGATATTACTGAAGCATTGAAGGCGATGGCCGAAGGCTGGCGGCGGCGGATCAGTGGTGGTCTGAGATAAGCTATCCGGTCTTCGACAACCCCGACACAAAAAGCCGCCCGGTGGTCGAAGCACCGGGCGCTGGTTTCAGGCGAATGAAGTCGCAGGATCAAAACTCACGCCATTCGTCTCTCGATCTGTCGAGGGCGGCATTGCCCGCGAAGGCGGCAGCGAGCTTGTGGCCGAGCGCACGCACGGGTGATGCTACCGGTCTTTCGCCGCCGGCGGCGGTGCGCACCGGCGCGGGCTGGCTCTGCGGCTGATAGGCGCTGTCGCCGAGGCGGAATTGCGACAGCAACTGGTTGAGAGAGGCCACCTCCTTGGCCAGGCTGTGGCTTGCGGCATTGGTTTCTTCAACCATCGCCGCGTTTTTCTGGGTGTCCTGATCCATCTGGTTGACCGCGGTGTTGATCTGCTGCAGGCCCGAGGATTGCTCCTGCGCAGCCTCCACGATGGAAACCACGTGGCGGTTGATTTCCTGCACTTCGGATACGATCGTCACCAGCGCCTTGCCGGTGTCACCCACCAGCTGCACGCCCTGCTGCACCTGATCGTTCGAGGTGGTGATCAGCGCCTTGATCTCCTTGGCAGCATGGGCGGAGCGTTGCGCAAGCTCGCGCACCTCCTGGGCCACGACGGCGAAGCCCTTGCCGGCCTCACCGGCGCGGGCGGCCTCCACGCCGGCATTCAGGGCAAGCAGGTTTGTCTGGAAGGCGATCTCATCGATCACCCCGATGATATTGCTGATTTCATTGGCAGAATTGGCGATCTGCTCCATGGCGACCACGGCGCGGCGCACCACTTCGCCAGATTGTTCCGCACCCGCCTTGGCGCGACTGACGATCAGGCCCGCCTCCTGCGCGCGTTTGGTGGAATCCCGCACGGTCGTGGTGATCTCCTCCAGGGCCGCCGCGGTTTCCTCCACGGCCGCCGCTTGCTGTTCGGTACGTCTCGCCAGATCGTCGGCGGCCGATTTGATTTCGTTTGCCCCCGCGCCGATGCCGTTGGCGTTCTGCGCAACACGGGTCAGGGCTGCCTGCAGCTTTTCCGCCGATGTGTTGAAATCGTTGCGCACGGTATCGAGCGTTGTCGTGAATGGCTCGCGGATGCGGTAGGAGACATCGCCGTCGGAGAGTTTCGAGAGACCGGCAGCGAGGTTGTCGACGGCGAATTTGACGTCGGCCGCTTCCTTCGCCTTCTGCTGTTCACGGTCGATCCGGTCCCGTTCCGACAGGCTGCGGTTCGCTTCGGTTTCCCGCTCGAGACGAATGCGCTCGATGGCATTTTCACGGAAAACCTGAACCGCCTGCGCCATCTGGCCGACTTCGTCTTTGCGTGCCATTCCGTCGATTTCCGCCGTCGTTTCACCGGCGGCCAGCGAGACCATGCGCTCGCGCAGGCGGGCAATCGGCGTGGTGATGCCGCGCGAAGCCACGAAAAGCGCCAGAATAATGCCGGTCGCGAAAGCAACGCCGACAGCCATCAGCGAGGTGAGGATGGTCGAATTGGTCTGATCGGTCAGGTCGTCGCTTCCCTTGACGACACCCTTGGCAAGCTTGTCAAGAAGATTGGCGATGTCGGCGCCCGTAGCGCGCATGGCAACGTCAGCCTTCAGAAGCTCCGCAGCGGATTCCTGGTTGCGGTTGGCCGAACCGAATTCCACGGCCTTATCCGTGATGGCGATAATGCCCTTGACGTCTCGCAACAGCCTGTCGAGTGCTGCTGTCTCTTCCGGAAAAATGGCTTTGACATCGTCCAGCCGCGTTACCACCTCTGCCCTGTCCCCCGCATATTCCTGCTTCACGATTTTAAAGTCGGGGCTATTGGCGTCATAAACCATGATCTGATACGCACCATAGGCCATGGACTGCAGGTTGCGGTTTGCCCGGGCAAGCTCCACCAGGGCGGCGTTGTCTTTGGCGATAAAATCGGAATAGGCCGTGTCCGCGTGCTTGTAGCGGTCGGACATGAAGCCGGTGGCGCCAAGACCGACGATGCAGATCGGCAGAATGAGGGAAAGAATTTTGGTGCGGATGCTGGCGTTCTGGAGAAAGGACACGGAAACCTCACGTCATGAAAAAACCGCTCCTTCCCCGTGCCACAGGAGGTGTTCGGCAAGGCTGGCATGGCACGTCGAGGACCCCGGTCATCAGGGCTTCGATAGCCGCATCATCGGCTGGGATTGCCTCTGCATCATGCATACGCCGAAGAAAGTCCGGGCCTGTCCCTGCAATACGCACAGGTCGTCTCCCCCCGTGGCATGGCGCCCCTGAAAGGCCAGGCGCCAGGCCGCATCTTGAGGAAAAGCTGAGCAGAGCCGATCTATGGGCTGCTCGCGATTCCTTTTATCGCAAAATAATTATGATCAAAAACTTTATAATTTCTTCACGCCGAAAAATTGCAGGTGCCGACAGGGATTCGCGGTGCAGCTGCTGCCCGCGATATCAAATGACGGAACCAGTATGGAGCAGTGATCTTGCATCATTACCCGACGCAGAGCGGCCGGCGGTGGCGGCGCATCTCGAACCGTCAACGGGAATGCAGGACCTGCGGTTGTGCGGCAGGCGGCCCGCCCGGCTTCGCTGCACTGCGCACGGGGCCGCCGGACTGGCCGGGTTCCCGCTCCGCCTCTTCCTCGACGAGGCTGGCATGGGCCTGCAGATGCAGGCCCATCATCGCGACGAGCAGGAAAAACCAGACGAAACCCGCGCTCAGAAGAAACAGGGTTTCCAGAAAGCCGTATAGCAGGACGTAAAGCCAGACGCCGACATAAAGCCGCGTCAACGGACTGTTGCGCGTGGCGCTGTCCATTTTGCCGAGATTATGGAGCGGCAGCAGATAAATCCATATCAGCACCAGAACCAGCCCCGGCACGCCACCTTCCAGCAGCAGGTCGAAATAGCCGCTATGGGAAGCCGGCGCGGTGGTCGCCCAGCTATTGTCCTCGGTGAAGCTCGACATCAGCGTATCGCTGCGCCAGAAGGCCTGGTAGCCATATCCGAGGATCGGGCTTTTGCGGATGTAATCGATGGCGACAGCCCAGATATCGGTTCGGCCCGTAAAGCTGGCGTCGATGCCCATTTTCGTCAGCATCTGTGAAAACACCGGGTCTACCGTGGTGCCCACCGTCACGGCCGCGCAGAACAAAAGAAGCAGGGTCACGACCATATAACGCCACCGGGGCCAGCGAACGATGAACCAGCCGGTTGCCACGATGATCGGCATCAGGCCAAGCACCGTCTTGCCACCTGTCTTGACCAGGAAGAAAACCGACAGCAGCAGCACCGAGAGGCCGCCGATGAAGGACCAGCGCCTGCAAAGATAAATCGACACGATGATCAGCACCGCCATGACCGATGCGGCCTCGTTCTTGTGCTGGAAGACCCCCCGCCAGTTGCCGGCCAGCAGCGGCTCCAGCGCATCGCTTGCCAGGTGAATGGACCGCGAAGGCAGGGCGACGACGCCGAAATAACACAGGAACAATATGATGAGGACGCAGGTGGCGAGCAGCGTGGTGAAATGCCGCTCGGTGCGCGGCAGCTGCAGGAACCCGCCGGCGAGCACACAGATGATGATGCACATGACAAGCCGACGTAGAGAAAACGATGGTGCTTCACCGAGAAGCGAGGTCAAGGCAAACCAGCCGAAAATTGCCGCTGTCAGCAGGCGCGGCGCAAGGATGATGGAGAACGAGCGCTCCCTGGCCATGAATGCCACAAAACTGCAGAGCAGGATGACTGCGGTGAGCTGGTTGAGCAGGTTGGACCCGGCCGCCATGGCGGACCCCAGATAGGTGGAGGAGAGCGAGATATAGGGCGAAAAACCGACTGTGAAGTACAGGAACGTCACATAAAACAATGCGTCCCGCCAGTAGCCACGCCCCTGTCCGTCATGCGGTGCATCCATAAGGGGTTTTTCTCTTCCTCTTTCCACCGCCTCGGCATCCCGTCCGATGCTTCATCCGGTTACCCGAATATCCTCCCAAAATCCTATTTTTTAGTTATATATAATGCACGGAAGAATAGTAATTCCGTCATTTCCGACCGCGCTTCCGGAACGAGGTCAAAGGGTTAGAAACGGAGAAGGACTGCCGGGAAAGAAGCTGCGCCCTGAAGAACGGCTCTCAGGCGTTAACTTCGCATCGAAAATTTAATGCGCTGATTTCCTTAATATTTACCACGAAATTCCCGGCCGGAAAGCCCGCCTCTACTTGCACGACAAGAGAACCGTCTTCGTATGCCGGAGGTATACTCACGCAGCCAGCAGATACTCTATTTAGCGTATATTAACAACTCAAGATATATCTTTGGGTTGATTTCGTAAATGCGCATAGGCTGGAGACCCAGGGTGGACGTTCCGAGGCACACCAGGACGGACGATAGCGATAACGGTCAGTCGACGCGATGCCCGGCGCCGCAAAGCTCAACCGGCGTCCGCCCCATGCGCAGGGACGACGTGCCGGCTGTCGAGCGGGTGCTGAACAGCGCATTCAGGAAGACAGGGCCCACGACGAGCTTCGATTTTCGCTCCTATGTAGAGACGTTGTTCTTCAGCAGCCCCGTTTTTGATCCGGATTACGGCAGCGTGGTTTACGATGCGGGAGAGAATGGCGTGACAAGCGTCATTCTGGCCGTGCCCATGCGGTTTGTCGCCAATGGAAGAACCGTTACGGCGCGCCTGCTCTGTGCTTTCGCGTCGGATGGAAAACTTGGCGCACTCGGGGCCGCGCGCCTGTCCCGCGGCATGCGGGCATCGAAACACGACATGCTGTTTTCGGATACAGCCTCGCCTGTCAGCGCCGACCATTGGGTTGCGACCGGCGGCAACATGCTGCCCATCGAAAGCCTGCAATGGCACAAGGCGCTGAAGCCCTTCTCAACCATCGCACTGCGCATGCCGCGCCGTTCGAAACTGGCCAAGACAACGCTTGCCCTGGCGGCGCTCGGCTTCGTGGACGGCGTTCTGCGCAAATGGAAAAAAGGCCTGAGGCCGCAGCAGGCTCCGGGCGCCAGGGTAAAAGAAGTGGATTTCGAAACCTTCCGCCGCGCAGCGCTGCCGATGATCGAGCGTTTTTCCGTCCGCCCGGAATGGTCCCATGACGAATTTCACTGGCTGATCGGCATGAGCAGGACGAATGAGAGCCTAGGCGAACTGAAAAGCCTGGCGATCGAGACGGCCGAAGGTCATGTCATGGGAGCCGCCCTGTTTTTCGGGCAGCCGGCGCGAACCGCCTATGTGCTCAATCTCGTCTGTGATGCCGGCCGCGAAAACGATGTCCTCAACACACTGTTCCACCATTTTGACAATGAGAATTACGCCCATGTCACTGGCATGGCGCAGCCCTTTCTGATCAACGCGCTTTACCGCCAGAACCACATGAGCTTCCGCCATGACGGATATTTCTGCATGGCCACCCGGGACGATCTGCTGAGGGAAAGGGCGCTGGCCGGGGATATCTATATAGGCGGACTATGCTCGGAGAGCTGGAGCAAACTCATCACCGATTATTGAGGCCCCCCGCAGACCGACACGAGCCGGGCCGCCGCCTCAAGCCTTGGTAAAACGACCCACATTGGCCGATATCAGATGGCGCAGGGCCTTCGCGTAACGTTTGGAGCGTGTCTTGGCCGCCAGCGCGCTGGTCCAGTCCACCATCGATCCGTTGATATCGAAATCGCCGAGCTGACCTTCGGGTATATCGCCCTTTTCGATCCGCTCGACGATGGAAGCGAGCGCCGAATAGAATTCCGGCGAACGATAAGGCGGGTGCAGTGAATACATGCCTTTACCCGTACCGAGAAAATCCAGCCTGTAGACGCCGCGGCGCATCATGTTGGTGCTCAACACCTCCTCAGCAGGCATCGAGATGGGCTGCTGATTATAGGCATAGGAGCGGATGCGCCGTTTGAAATCGGGCCTGAGCAGTTCCAGCGAACCGATCCGCTTGGCGAAGCGTTCCATGTCAATCATGAATAGACGTGTGGAAACGGTGGCGAAGCGCCAGGTGGGAATACGCGACGGCAACTTGCGCGGCTCAGGAATGTTCTTCACGCCGGGCATGCCGACATGGCGGGAAATATCGAGATCGCCCCGCACTGTCGGCGGCCCGGAAAACGGCGTGATGCACAGCGCATCCGGATTGGCTTTCTGCAGCGCGATCGCCTCGGAAAACCAGCTCTGGCTGCCGCCGCCAAACATCATGTCGCTGTCCATGTGCAGCACGTAACGGGCGTTGGCCCGTTTAAGACCGTGGAAATAGACGTGGAAAGGACCGCCGTCGAAAGCCTTGGCGGGATAGGGAACCGCCGACCGGGAAAAGAAGGTCTCGGACACCGCCTTGCGCGCCTCATCACTGTAATCGACGATATCGACGACGAGATGCGGATAGTTGATCTGCATTTCCTCCAGCATGTCGAAAAGTCGTTTGCGCGACGCTTCGAAGCCTTTGCCCTTGTAGCGACCCGCCCCCACCTGGCCGGTATCGACCGTCAGCAGAATGCGGTCCACCTGTCCGCCCCAGACCCGTAGCTGATGCGGCAACGTCAATGCGGCATGCGGAGCGTCGAAGGGATGCAGATTGACCTGCAGCGCTTTCTGGACGGGAGGAAGCGGCATTTCAGCATTCATAGTCACGCACCACGGTTCCGGAATTCATTGATGATGGCCATCATGGGTTTTTCGTTGAAGCTCCAGTCGAGCGGCAACGGTCGGTTCGCCGTGCCGTCACGACGCGGATAGGCCCAGCGGATCCAGGTATACTGGTCCGAAATACCCCATGTGGTGATCGAGGAAAGCGGGCCGCCGGCCGAGGCCGCCTCAAGAAAATCTCGGACCTGACCGTTGATCAGCAAATCACGTTCCGCTTCCGGACCCGGCAGCGTCTGGTCCATCACATCAAGCTCCGTCACCAGAACGGCAAGGCCGTAACCGCGCATTTCCGTCACGAAGGCGGCAAGCTCGTCCTTGGCGATCGGCCAGCCGCCACGCAGGTGCCCCTGCAGACCGATGGCGTTGATGGGCGCCCCTTTTTCCAGAAGCTCGAGAATGAGATTGCGGAACGCCTCGCGCTTGGCTGGCGATTTTTCGACCGCGAATTCCACGTCATATTCATTGAGAACGAGCTGCGCTTTCGGATCGACCTGATGGGCGATATCGAAGGCCTTCTTGATGGCGTCCGGCCCGGCGCCGTAATACCAGGCGTCACGCCGGGCGCGCACATTGCCGGGAACATCCGGGATCGGTTCGTTCACCACGTCCCAGCTATGGACCACATCCCCGTAACGCTCCATCACCTTGACGATATGGGTTTCCATCAGCTTCTCGACCTTGCCGCTGCCACCGATGCCGGCAATCCAGGGGGCATTTGAGGCGTACCAGATCAGCGGATGGCCATGCATGGAAAGCTTGTGCTGGCGCGCGAAGTTGGCGAGTGCATCGGCGGGCGCAAAATCGAACACCGCTTCCGATGGCCGCATGACCTCCCATTTCATTTCAGTCACGGGGGTGATGCGCGAGCAATATTTCACGATCGCCTCACCGATGCGGCTATCGGCGGTGAGGTCAGGCAGATAAATGGCCGCGCCGTAAGGGGCGGTTTTGGTCGAGGTTTTTTTCTGCGCGGCAGAGGCCGTGCCGGTCACGGCGTGCAAAAGGCCCGCGCTTGCCGCACCGCCCAGAAAATTCCGCCGCCCGATCCGCATTCATCCGCCTCCACAACCCCGGCGCATCGAGGGAAAACCGGGATCGATTTTCGCCAGCAACGATGCGCAGCCCAAAATGTCGGAGCGTTTCCGCACATCCGGATGGACCCGGCACGCTCCATTCTCAAAACATAACATTCTGATCATGCCAAAAGGATATTAAAGATTTGCAAGGTTAACCGCCGCTATACCACGCCATAATTGGCCAGCGCCGCTTAATCCGGTAGTAACTTCGCCGTGCGAATTCTTGGCCCATGCCTCACGGAGTTTAAAGCTTGATATCCGTTTCGATTGTCATCCCCGTTCGCAATGGCGAGCGTTACATCGTGGAAGCGATCGAAAGCGCATTGCTTCAGGGCAAAACCGTCTGCGAGGTGCTGGTGGTTGATGACGGTTCCACTGATAGCACGGCGCAAAAGGTGCAGGGTTTTTCCGATCCGCGCGTTAAACTGCTTGCCCGGCCGCAGGGACGGCAGGGCGTTTCCGCGGTTCGCAATTTCGGTCTTTCGCAGGCACGTGGCGAGTGGACGATGTTTCTCGATGCCGATGACCGCCTGAAGACTGGCGCCGTCGCGGCGCTTTGCGCCGGCGTCACCGGCCCGGATGTCGTTGCCGTTTATGGCGATTACGAGCGTATCGATGAAAACGGTGCAAAGATCGGCCGTCGCAACCTCATCCGTCGCCGCGAAAAGCCTGACGGGTTCATCCTTCGGCCGCTGCTCGGCGGAAACTTCATCGTCAATGGCGGCATCATGCTGGTCAGAACCCGAATCTTCCAGGATTTCGGCGGTTTCGACGAAACCCTGCGGTATGCGGAAGACTGGTACGGCTGGTGCAGGCTGGCCGCCGCGGGCCGCTTTGTTTATCTTCCCGGCCGCCACGTCCTCGATTATCGGGTTCACCGGACGAGCGTTATGATGAACCGGCTCTTGACCTTCCGCGATTGCGAACCGGCAATCGAAGCCGTGTTTTCCGATCCCGCCATCGTCGCAGCCATACCCCCGCAGGAGCTCGGACGGCTTCGCCGCAAATCCGAAAACCATATGAACGCCTATACCGTTGCCCAGGCGTTTCGTGCCCGCCGTTACCGGGAAGCCTTTTCGGCACTGGCCGACACCGTCATCCATCGCCCGCGCCAGAGCCTCCGGGCCGTCGTTTTTTCCGCCGCAGCACTTGCCGGAATTTAGGAGTTTCCATGTCCGAGATCATGCCGGAAGCGGTGGTGTGCATCCCCAGTTTCCGCCGGCCGGAAGGCCTGAAGAAGACACTTGCATCGCTTGCAGCCCAGAAGGCCGATTTTCCCTTCGCGGTCGTCGTGGTCGATAATGATGGTGCAGGCCAGCAGGGTCTCGCTGTTGCGCGCGCCTTTTTTGCCGAAAACGACATGGCCGGGCTGGCCCTGGTAGAACCGACACAGGGCAATTGTTACGCCATCAATACGGCGTTCCGCACCGCCCGGCAGAGCTATCCTTCGGCGCAATGGTTTCTGATGATCGATGACGACGAGGCCGCCTCCCCCGTCTGGCTTGGGCAAATGGTCTCGGCGGCGAAATCCTTCGACGCTGATATCGTCGGCGGACCCGTCAATCGCGAATTCGACGCCCCGGCTTCCAGGGCGGTTCTTTCGCATCCGCTGTTCGGTTCCATAGAAGCACCGACCGGCCCGGTCGACCAGATCCACGGCTCGGGCAATTGCCTGATTTCACGGCGAGTGTTCGAAACCTTGCCGAAGCCGGAATTCGACGTGCGGTTCAACTTCCTCGGCGGCGGCGACATGGATTTCTTCACACGCTGCCGCAAGGCCGGTTTCAAATTCGCCTGGAATGCGAACGCCCTCATCATCGAATACGTGCCGGAAAGCCGCATGGCGCCGCGCTGGATCATGGAGCGCTCGCTCCGGACCGGCATCATCAATTACAGCATCGATCGCGCCCGCCGCCCCGGCCTGAAGGGCGGACTGCTGCTCGCCGCCAAAAATGCCGTCAGCCTGTGCCTGTCGCTCTTCCGCGCCGTTTCAGCATTGCTGAAAACCGGTTCGCTGCTGCCCGCCACCCATCCCCCCCTCATGTCCGTGGGCCGGGTGATGGCGAGCCTCGGCATCACGCTCACGCCCTATAAGGCACCGGCGAAGAAAAGCTGACGCCCGATCTTACCGTCACGTTTAACCCAGCGTCTTTTGCCTGCCGAACGACATCGGGTTCGCGCGCCGTTTCTGCAAACCGAAAGACGAAAAGGCCGCCGCAAGCACGAGAAGCGGCACGAGCACCGGCCAGAAAAAACAAAGGACAATGCCGGTTACCCGATAAAAATCCCAGCTCTTGTCGCGGCGGGCGCCTTCAATATAGGTCATGGCGAGAGAGGTAACGGTGCCAATTCCATATATGAAAAGAGAAATGGACGTAATCACCATTGGTGGCCTCAAAATATCTCTGATTCGAATAAATTTGTAATATTTGTGCAGTGTAGCGCAGCCGTTCGCAGTTGCAACGGGTTTCGGCGCCGCAGCGCGCTGATTCAATAAGTTAGAAAAACCTTACATTTATCGGGCAAGACGGCGCAATGATCTAGCGGTTCTGCCCCGAAGCGCCAAAGCGATACTTCAGCAGCGAATATATGGCGATCGGATTGGTCAGCAGGTAACGTTTTCCAAGACGCTTCGGCTCAAGCATCGCCCGGTAGAGCCATTCCAGCCCCATATCCTGCATCCACTGCGGCGCCCGGCTGTTCTTGCCGGCAATGAAATCAAAAAGGCCGCCGCAGGTCTTGATCACGGCGACGCCGGATAGCCTGTCCAGATTGCGCGAAACGAAGCGCTGCTCGAGCGGAATGCCGAAGCCGACCCAAAGAATATCGGTCTTCGAGGCGACAATATCGGCAATGATTTCGTCCCCGCGACCCGGACTGAAATAACCATTATGGCGTCCCGAAAAGACGAGGCGCGGATAAAGCCTCTGCATTTCCTCGACCGCCGCACGGTTCACCTCTTCGGAACCGCCAAGGAAATAAAACCGGCTGCCCGTCTCTTCGGCGCGCTTGGCCACCGCATGGACGAGATCCGTCGTTGCAACCCGTTCTCTCAACGCCCGGGCACAGAACTTGCGGGAGAAGATCACCAGCGACATGCCATCGGCGTGAATCTGGTCCGCCTGCCGCAGCATGGCGTCGAATTCGCGGTCGTGGTGGCAGAGCGCGATGACCTGACCGTTTGCGGATGTCGAATAAAACGGCCTTGCACCCGGCGTACGCTCCGTCGTTGCACGCAGGATGAAATCCCGCGCGGTTTCATCGATGGTTGCGTCAGTAATGGGTAGGGACGCAAGAGAAATAACCGGCCAGGAATGACCAGTCTCCTCCGTCTGCGGCATCTCTCTCCCTGTCATAATCTGTCCGGCGTCCAAGATAGGCATCGTTTCATTGTTATGGGCACGCATATGCATAAAATAGAAGGCTTCAAACACTACGAAGAACTATCATTAATATTTTTATAAATCCTCCGCTTGAGGCGGGGAAATTGCACGCCCGCTGGTTGAATGACCTTCCCCTCGCCTATTCCCGTTTGGCGTCCGATGGTTTAATGGACGGAAACATCAATGACAAAGGTCCCGGCCATGGAAACCATTTCAATCGACAACCGCGGCGATTTCGGCCTCTGGGCAATAGAACGGGCGAAGGAAATCGTTGCCAACGAGGCGTCCGATCTCGCCGTTTCCGTCCGTGATGGCGACGAGGCAGGCATTCGCGATGCCGGCAATGCGCTGGGTGCGGCCATCGCCGCCGCTCTCCTTGAAGTTTATGATGGTCTGATCTCGGAAGAATAAGTCGGCGCGGGGTCCCAGGTTTAACGCGCCACGGCTTCCGCATGATCGTCCCGGCGCAGATAACCCCACAGCCCGAGTGCGATTGCAATGGCGAGGCCGAGAAACAGGCCACCCGCGCCGCCAGCGACGAGGAAGACCAGCTTGCCCGGCGGCCAGCTTCTGGAGTTCGGCGCAACCGGCTGCGAAATAACGCGGACATTGGTGGAATCGATCGATTGCTGTTCGGCGAGCTGGCGTGACCGGGTAAGATAGGTCTCATAGATCGCCGCTGCCGAGCGGGCGTCGCGCTCAAGATCCCTCAGCCGCACCTGCGCTTCGTTATCGGTGAAGACATTGGCACGCTCCGCCACGGCTTTCAGTCGCAGCGCATCGAGCGAGGAGCGCGCTTCGGCGACATTTGTCTTTGCTGCCTGCAGAATGCGCCGCGCCTCGTCGGCCATGCCGCGTTCCAGCATGGCCCGTTCCGCGCCTGCAGTCGCCAGCCGCGGATGACGCGCGCCGTAGGTTAGCGTCATGGCTCCGATCTGCTGCTGCAGGGTGCTGTATTGCGCCCGGATCGTGTTCATGGTCTGGCTATCGAAAATCGCATCGCTTTGCGTGCGGTTCTGCGCGATTGCCGCCTCCATCTGCTTCAGCCGGGATTCTTCCTGGATGACGCGCTGCTGGGCCGCGAGAACCTGTGCATTGAGCTCACCGGAGGCCAGGTTGCTGACAAGCTGGCCATTATTCTCCTGAAGGCCGTTTTCGCGACGGAAATCGGCCACCCGCTTTTCAGCCGCAGTAACATTCTCGCGCATTTCCTCAAGCCGCTTCCTGAGATCGTCGACGACACGCTGGCTGCTGTCGGAGGTCGTCTGGAACAGCTCGGTTTCAAACGCCTTCACGATGGCCTTTGAGACCGTCACGGATTTGTCCGCATCATTGGTCCAGACGGAAAGCGTCACCACGAAGGAGCGTGGGTCGCGTTCCGCTGCGACCCGGTCGCCGAGGGAGCGGAGTGCACCGAGCCGGTTGTCGCCATCTTCCGGCCTGGATGAAAACATCGCCTTCAGCCGGGCGAGCGGCGGCGGGCTGATGAATTCCGGATCCTGATCGAGCTTCAGTTCCTCCACCACCCGCGCCAGCACGTTGCGCGACGTGATCGTGCGCAGCTTGCTTTCGACTTCGAGAATCTGCGTGTCACGCTGCTGGTTCGGCGAGAACACGCCGTCGTTGACAACGTTGAGATTGGAGGGATTGACGACGATATCCGTATAGGCCGTGTAGCGTGGCGGCGTCATATACGCATAGCTGAGCGCAGCCGCGACGCAGAGAATGATTGCCAGAACGATCCAGACGATGCCCCTGCGAAGCCAGATGAGGACGTCGTCAACGCCGATCCTGTCGATATGGCTGAGGCCCGGCAATGCTGCGGCCAGACTTCCGCTGGGCGACGCCGCCTTCACCGGTCTCGCGGCCGGAGCGGGCTCGACGGCAGCCGCCGCCGGTTTCGGCTCGAGATGCTCTTTCAGCACCGTGCGTTCGAAAACCTCGTCGTCATCCACCAGATCATCCAGCAGGGAACCATGAGTTTTCGCGGCCGGCGCCGTTTTTTCATCGAGCGGACGTACCTGCTTATGTCCCGCCTTTTGAAGCCTGTACATCAGCCAATCCAACTCGAACGAACCAAAAAAGCCGGCAACCGATGATCCTCATCGTCGCCATAGCCGCTATCGACGGACAAGTTTAAATATGACGGGTGAATTTTAGGTTACCCGCATCATTGCCGTCATCATCGCCTATTCGCGGCCTCCAGGGAAGGGGAGGATTGACGTGAATGGATCGATACGGTTCTTTCAAGCGTTACATTTTTGAACTATCCATTTGGCCCTCAAGGATTTTACGGAAGCGGAGTTGAGAATGAGCCTGAAATTTGGAACGAGCGGCCTTCGTGGCCTCTCCGTCGATCTGAAAGGAAAAGCGTCGGCCGTTTATGCCACGGCATTTGCGAGGCACCTTCTCACATCGGGCCAGGCAAAGGCGGGCGACCCCATTCTCGTTGGCCGCGATTTCCGCGATTCGAGCCCCGATGTGTCCGCCACCTGCATCGCGGCGTTGAAAAAGGCAGGCCTCACGCCGTTCGATTGCGGCACGGTGCCCACCCCGGCTCTGGCGCTTTATGCTCTGTCGCTGAAGGCGGGCGCGCTGATGATCACGGGCTCCCACATACCGGCGGACCGCAACGGCATCAAGTTCTACCGCCCGGATGGCGAAATCGACAAGCAGGACGAGACGGCCATCGCAGCCCTCGCCGCCGAAATCGAAGCGGAAGGCACCAGCGACGAAACGGCGACTGCCGAAGACCATTCCGCCACCGCAGCCGAACTATTCTACGAACGCAACATCGCGCTGTTGCCGGAAAAGGCCCTCTCAGGCCTCAAGATCGGTGTTTACCAGCATAGCACGGTGGCGCGCGATCTCTTTGTCGACGTTCTCGCCCATTACGGCGCCGAAGTCGTTCCGCTCGGCCGCTCGGAGACCTTCATCCCCGTCGATACGGAGGCGGTCTCGCCGGAGACGCTTTCGCTTCTCAGAAAATGGGCTCCTGAGCACAGTCTCGACGCCATTGTTTCCGCCGATGGCGACGGTGACCGCCCCCTTCTGGCCGATGAAAGGGGCGTACCGCTGCGCGGCGACCTCATTGGCCTCATCACCGCCAATTTCCTTGGCGCAGGCGTCGTTGTCACCCCTGTGACGTCCAATTCCGGCATCGAGGCCAATGGTTCCTTTGAGGTCGTTCGTACGAAGGTTGGCTCGCCTTTCGTCATTGCCGGCATGGCAGACGCCCTTTCATCCGGCAAGAACGGCGTGATGGGCTTCGAGGCGAATGGCGGCCTGCTGACGGCCTCTTCCTTCACGCTTAACGGCAGGCCCCTCTCGCCGCTGCCTACGCGTGACAGCTTCCTGCCCGTTCTTGCCGTGCTGCTTCTTTCGTCGGAACAGAAAAAACCGCTGTCGCAAATCGCCGCAGCCTATAACCTTCCGGTCGCCGCCGCCGACCGCCTGGAAAATTTCGCGCAGGAAAAGAGCGCCGCGCTGATGGCTCATCTGCGCGCCTCGCGCACCAATCTCGAAGCCTTCCTCGCGCCGGTTGGCACGGTGAAAGGCCTGAGCGACATCGACGGCCTGCGCGTGTCATTGACCGACGGCAGCACCATCCACTTCCGCCCGTCAGGCAACGCGCCGGAAATGCGCTGCTACGTCGAAGCTGCCAATCAGGATGAGGCCGAGACGCTTTTGAGCAAGGGGCTCGACCTTATCCGAAATTTTGGATGATTTTTGGATGATGCCGGGCAAGCCCGGCATCTGCCCTTTTTAATCTGTCCCAAATGTCGCACCCTGCCCGTGCCTGTTGCTCTTCCGGCTCCGCGGAGCGATAAGAGCCGGAGGGCCACGAGAGGCGGATTATGACTGGCGAAACCATTACCCTTTATGAAGCGATCGGTGGCGATGCGACCGTCAGGGCGCTCACCCGGCGCTTCTATCAACTGATGGATACCCTGCCGGAAGCAGCCCGCTGCCGCGCCATCCACCCGGCCGATCTTTCCGGCAGCGAAGCGAAGTTCTACGATTACCTGACTGGATATCTTGGCGGACCGCCGGTCTACGTCGAGAAGCACGGCCACCCGATGCTGCGCCGCCGCCATTTCGTCGCCCCCATCGGCCCTGCCGAGCGGGATGAATGGCTGCTCTGCTTCCGCCGCGCCATGGAGGAGACGATCGAAAATCCCAAGCTGCGCGACATCATATGGCCCCCGATCGAGAGGCTCGCCTTTCACATGCAGAACCGGGAGGCGGACAGCCAATGACCACGCAGAACGCGACCATAGCGACGGTGCCCGGGGCCAGATTACGGGCCTTCATTCTGTTGCTGGGCAGCCTGCTGGGTGCTGCCGGCGTCATGCTTGCCGCCGCTGCCACCCATACCGGCGAGACCTATATGCTCGGTAATGCTTCCGCCATGGCGCTGGCGCATGCGCCGGTTCTTATCGCGCTCCATATCGGTGCGGATCGCATCAGGACCGCCATTCCGGCGGGCTTGATCCTCGGTCTCGGCACGGCGATCTTCGCCGGCGATCTCGTTATCAGGCATTTTTCCGGCCACAGCCTGTTTCCATACGCTGCGCCGCTGGGCGGCATCGGCATGATCGCGGGTTGGCTGGTGTTGTGCGCGGGAGCGTTTCTGAAGCCGAAAGGCTGATTGTTTTTAGGGCATCTGCATCGTGACCCGGAGTGCGAGCGGAGCTTCCCTCACACCTGGCGCGATCTTGCCCTCTCGGCAAGGATTTAACGCTAACCACGCGTCCAGCGAAACGGCAGAATGTTGCGGCCTTTTTCAGCCGCCACACCTGTTTGAAAGGCCGTCGTTTCACCCGGCTGGCGGGCGCGCTGATGAGGAAAGGTCACCACATTGCCGCCGCTTCCGGCAACGCGGCTGCGTCTTTCGCGTTCGCCGATGATGTCATAAAATTCCGTCGTGGCCGGATCGCTCGCCTGTTCGGCCATCTTGTGCAGTTCCACACCACACGGCGTGTCCGCCGTGCGGTGCTCGTCGGGAAAATTATTGCGCTCGTCGCTCATCGCTGGGGCTCCGTTCATTCATCGTCTGCAGCGCCCGCTCCAGACTTGATTTGCTGCCATTGCGCAGCGGAATGAACGTCTTGCCGAACTTCTTGCAACCGGACTTCACCCGCAGACACGCATCGTGGCTGATACAGTCGATCGGGCAGAAAACGCAGTCGACGGAAGGAAGCACGGTATCGATGCGCGACACCGCCTCACGCAGGCCGCCGTCGTGGTGGATCAGTTCGGCGCCGAAATTGCTGGCGATCTGGCGAAGATGGGCAACCTGACAGTCACGGCCGCCGACATAAAGAAAGCTTTTCGGACCGGAAAGCTGCTGTTCGGCCACGTCCCGCTCGGTCTGGGGAGCGCCTTTGCCCTGCTTGCCGCCACGTTCGGCCTTCTTCTTTTCCTTGCGTGCCATTCCCTCACCTGCCGGTTGGTTTTTGATACCCCGATATCGGGCCCCGACGTTCGGGATGCCGGCAACATAATAAAGATGAGTTTTGGAGTAAAGTATAAAGGTGATAAATTTCCTCATGTTTTTATGCGGAGGGCTTATCACATAATCGCGAGAAGCAGGCCGATCAGCCGTTTATCCGCAACCCGCCCATGAAAAGCTGTTCCAGATGGCGGGCCGCGTCTTCGAAACGTCCCTCGCCGCCATTCTTGTCGCCCAGCACCGCCCGCACCTGTACATCGAAATCGGCATAGTGCTGGGTGGTCGACCAGATCGAGAAAATAAGGTGGTAAGGGTCACATTTGGCCATCCGCCCCGCCTTCACCCAGGCTCGGATCACCTCGGCCTTCTCATCCACCAGCTGTTTCAACGGGCCTTTCAGTTCATCCTCGATATGCGGCGCGCCCTGCAGTATTTCGTTCGCAAACAGCCGGCTTTCGCGCGGGAAATCGCGCGACATTTCCAGCTTGCGGCGAATATAGGAGCGGATCTCGCTTTCAGGATTACCCTCGGCATCGAAAGCGCGCAGCGGGTCGAGCCACGTGTCCAGCACCCGCTCGATCAGCGCACGATGCATCGCCTCCTTGGTGCGGAAGTAATAAAGCACATTCGGCTTGGACATGCCGGCCGCTTCCGCAATCTGGTCGATGGTGGAGCCGCGGAACCCATTCGTGGAAAAAACACTGAGCGCGGCTTCAAGAATCGCTTCCTGCTTTTCCTCCTGAATGCGGGTCCGCTTCTGTGTTTTCGCTGCGCGCGGTATGGCCATTCTCAGCTCTCTGTTTCTTTTCAATGCAATTGCCGCTACAGTATGCTTAAAAAATAATCGACGTTCATAGCTTAGGCAAAATTACTGCGTTTCGTCACAAATTCCCTTGCTGACGCCATCGCGAATTTGCAATGTTTACCAGCCGGTCAATTTATCCATCATCGCCGCCACAAGGCAATGGCTGTTATCTTAACCGGCAAAAAAGGGAACGGCACAAGCTTTGCTTTGATAAAAACAAAACAGGTGAGGACGACACTTCATGACGGCGGGTAAGAACTTGACGGTCAATGGCGACCGTCTGTGGGATAGTCTGATGGATATGGCGAAGATTGGCCCCGGCATTGCCGGCGGCAATAATCGCCGCACGTTGACGGATGAGGATGCGGAAGGCCGCCGCCTTTTTCAGCGCTGGTGCGAAGCGGCAGGCCTGACGATGGGCGTCGACCGCATGGGCACCATGTTCGCCACCCGCGCCGGCGAGGACCCGGACGCGCTCCCCGTTTATATCGGTAGCCATCTCGATACCCAGCCGACCGGCGGCAAATATGACGGCGTGCTTGGCGTGCTGGCTGGTCTGGAAGTCGTGCGCAGCCTGAACGACCTCAATATCCGCACGAAACACCCCATTGTCGTCACCAACTGGTCGAACGAGGAAGGCGCCCGCTTTGCGCCTGCCATGCTGGCGTCGGGGGTCTTCGCCGGCATTCACGATCTCGATTACGCCTATAGCCGCACGGATACCGACGGCAAAACCTATGGCGAGGAGCTGAAACGCATTGGCTGGCTGGGTGAGGAAGAGGTCGGCGCGCGCAAGATGCATGCCTATTTCGAATATCACATCGAACAGGGCCCGATCCTGGAGGCCGAAAACAAGCAGATCGGCGTCGTCACCCATTGCCAGGGCCTGTGGTGGCTGGAAGTGACGCTGACCGGCAAGGAAGCCCATACCGGCTCCACCCCGATGGCGATGCGCGTTAATGCCGGCCTTGCCGCGGCGCGAATCCTCGAAAAGGTGCAGGAAGTGGCGATGGCTCACCAGCCGGGAGCCGTCGCCGGCGTCGGCCAGATGATCTTCACGCCCAATTCCCGCAATGTGCTGCCCGGCAAGGCGGTCTTCACCATCGACCTCAGAACCCCCTCGCAGGCAAAGCTCGACAGCATGCGCGCCATCTTCGAACGCGAGGTGCCCGCCATCGCCGAAGAACTCGGCGTCGGCTGCTCGATCGAAGCCATCGGCCATTTCGACCCCGTCACCTTCGATCCTATCCTCGTCGGGCGCGTACGCTCCGCCGCCGAACGACTGGGCTACAGCCACATGGACATCATCTCCGGCGCCGGCCACGACGCCTGCTGGACGGCCAGAGTCGCCCCCTCCACCATGATCTTCTGCCCCTGCGTGGACGGGCTTTCCCACAACGAGGCCGAAGAAATTTCACCCGAATGGGCAAAGGCCGGCTGCGACGTGTTGCTGCATGCCGTGCTGGAGACTGCGGAGATCGTGCAATGACCGCTACCATTATCAAAAACGGCACCATCGTCACCGCCGATCTCACCTACAAGGCCGATGTGAAGATCGAGGGCGGCAGGATCACCGAGATCGGCCCTGATCTCACCGGCGGCACCGTGCTGGATGCCACCGGATGTTACGTGATGCCCGGCGGCATCGATCCGCATGTGCATCTGGAAATGCCTTTCATGGGCACCTATTCCGCCGATGATTTCGAGAGCGGCACGCGGGCGGCGCTTTCCGGCGGCACGACGATGGTGGTGGATTTCTGCCTGCCGGAGCCGGGGCAATCGCTTCTCGATGCCTTGCAACGCTGGGACAACAAGGCGACGCGCGCCAATTGCGATTACTCCTTCCACATGGCCGTCACCTGGTGGGGCGAACAGGTCTTCGATGAGATGAAGACGGTGGTTCAGGAAAAGGGCATCAATTCCTTCAAGCACTTCATGGCCTATAAAGGCGCGCTGATGGTGAATGACGACGAGATGTTCGCCTCCTTCTCGCGCTGCGCGGAGCTCGGCGCCATTCCCTTCGTGCATGCGGAAAACGGCGATATCGTCGCGCAGATGCAGGAAAAATTGATGGCGGAAGGCAATGTCGGGCCGGAGGCGCACGCCTATTCCCGCCCGCCCTCCGTGGAAGGCGAGGCCACCAACCGCGCCATCATCATCGCCGATATGGCCGGTGCGCCGCTTTACGTCGTCCACACCTCCTGCGAACAGGCCCATGAAGCCATCCGCCGCGCCCGGCAAAACGGCATGCGGGTCTATGGCGAGCCGCTGATCCAGCACCTGATCCTCGACGAAGGTGAATATGCCCATCCCGACTGGGATCACGCCGCCCGCCGCGTCATGTCACCGCCATTCCGCAACCGTCAGCATCAGGACAGCCTCTGGGCGGGTCTGGCCTCCGGCTCGCTGCAATGTGTGGCGACCGACCATTGCGCCTTCACCACAGATCAGAAACGTTTCGGCCTCGGTGATTTCCGCAAGATACCGAACGGCACCGGCGGGCTGGAAGATCGCATGCCGCTTCTCTGGACCCACGGCGTGGCGACCGGCCGGCTGACGATGAACGAGTTCGTCGCCGTCACTTCCACCAACATCGCCAAGATCCTCAATATCTATCCGAGGAAAGGCGCGATCCTCGTCGGCAGCGACGCCGATATCGTCGTCTGGGACCCGGCGCTCACAAAGACCATCAGTGCGGCAAACCAGCAATCGGCCATCGATTACAACGTGTTCGAAGGGCAGAAGGTAAAGGGTCTGCCGCGCTACACGCTCTCGCGCGGGCTGGTGAGCGTTGAGGAAGGCACCATCGAGACACAGGCCGGCCACGGCCAGTTCATCGCCCGCGATCCCTATCCGGCCGTCAGCCAGGCGCTTTCCACCTGGAAGGAGCTCGTATCGCCACGCAAGGTGGAACGCACGGGCATTCCGGCATCGGGCGTGTGATCATGAGCGAGCCGAAACGCGAAATCCTCATCGCCGCCGCCATCCTGCTCAACGAGAAGCGGCAGATGCTCGTGGTGCGCAAGCGCGGCACCACGCAGTTCATGCAGCCGGGCGGCAAGATCGATCCGGGCGAAACGCCGGAACAGGCGCTTCGCCGCGAGCTGGCCGAGGAAATCGGCCTGACGCTGCCCGAAAATGCCGCGCGTTATGAGGGCGTCTTTCGCGAGGAAGCCGCCAATGAGCCGGGCGCTGATGTCGTCGCCCATGCCTTTACCGCCAGGCTTCATTCCGAGGTCACCCCGCAGGCGGAAATCGAGGAAGTCCGCTGGCTCGATCTAGACCGCACCCCCGGCGTCACCATCGCCAGACTGACGGAAACCCAGATGCTGCCGCTGGCGCGCGCCGCACTTACGGAAAGTGAAACCAAGTCGCGATGAACCAGGCCTCTTCCTATTCCGTCGTTTCCGCCAGAAAACTGGGCCTCACTTTCGAAACGGGGGACGGCCCGGTTCACGCTCTGTCCAATGTCGATCTCGACGTGAAAAAGGGCGACTTCGTCTCCTTCATCGGCCCTTCCGGCTGCGGCAAGACCACCTTTCTGCGGGTCATCGCCGATCTGGAAAAACACACGTCGGGCGACATCACCGTCAACGGCACCACGCCGGAAAATGCCCGCAAGGACCGGTCCTATGGATATGTCTTTCAGGCCGCCGCACTCTATCCATGGCGCAGCATCGAAAAGAACATCGCCCTGCCGCTCGAAATCATGGGTTACAGCAAGGCCGAGCAGCGCGAGCGCATCGACCGCACCATGGACCTCGTCAACCTCAACGGCTTCGGCAAGAAATACCCCTGGCAGCTTTCCGGCGGCATGCAGCAGCGCGCCTCCATCGCCCGCGCGCTCGCCTTCGATGCCGACCTGCTTCTGATGGACGAGCCCTTCGGCGCACTGGACGAGATCGTTCGCGATCATCTGAACGAACAGCTGCTGAAACTCTGGGATACGACCGGCAAGACCATCTGCTTCGTGACCCACTCCATACCGGAAGCCGTTTATCTCTCGACCAAGATCGTCGTGATGTCGCCGCGGCCGGGCCGGGTGACCGATGTGATTGAATCCACTTTGCCGCGCGAAAGGCCGCTGGAAATTCGCGAGACGCCGGAGTTTCTGGCGATTGCGCATCGGGTGCGTGAGGGGTTGAAGGCGGGGCATGGTTATGAGGGGTGATGCTGGAAAAGACGCCGTTGCGGCAGGTGTTACCCCCCTCTGTCCTGCCGGACATCTCCCCCACAAGGAGGGAGATCGGCAAGGAGCGCTACCAATGCTCTTTCCACAGGCGTTGAGATGGCCGCGACCATGCCACGAGTCGATCTCCCCCCTTGTGGGGGAGATGCCCGGCAGGGCAGAGGGGGGTAAGCCTCACCCACAGGTCACCGCTAACCATCACCCTCAATGCACGCAGCGGAGCAAAACCCCATGACCCTCCTCCGCCACCGCGTCCTCCCCATCCTCACCGTCCTCCTCGCCATCCTCATCCTCTGGCATCTCGCCGTCATCTACCTCAACATGCCCTTCGCCCGCGACCAGGCCACCCGCGCCGGCCAGACGCCGGGCTTCCTCGAACTCCTGCCGCAAACCTTCGCACAGGAGCGCCCGGTCCTCCCCGCGCCGCATCAGATCATCGCGGAACTCTGGGATACCACCGTCAACAAGGCCGTCACCTCCAAGCGCAGCCTCGTCTACCACGCCGGCGTCACGCTTTCGGCCACGCTGCTCGGTTTCGCCATCGGCGCGGTGCTGGGAATCCTGCTGGCGGTCGCGATCATCCATAACCGCGCCATGGACCGCTCCGTCATGCCGTGGATCATTGCCAGCCAGACGATCCCCATTCTCGCCATCGCGCCGATGATCATCGTTGTCCTGAACTCCATCGGCATTTCCGGGCTGCTGCCGAAGGCGCTGATCTCGACCTATCTCTCTTTCTTCCCCATCGTCGTCGGCATGGTGAAGGGCTTAAGAAGCCCCGAAACACTGCAGCTTGACCTGATGCACACCTATAATGCCTCACCGGCGCAGATCTTCTGGAAGCTGCGCTGGCCCGCCGCCCTGCCCTATCTCTTCACATCGCTGAAGATCGCCATCGCCATCGCGCTTGTCGGCGCCATCGTCGGTGAATTGCCGACAGGCGCTGTTGCGGGTCTCGGCGCGAGACTGCTCTCCGGTTCCTATTATGGCCAGACGGTGCAGATATGGGCGGCGCTGTTCATGGCAGCCGGTGTCGCCGCCATTCTGGTATCGATCATCGGCGTCGCCCATGCCGCCGTCCTCAAGCGAATGGGAGCACGGCCATGACGAACCCCGGCTGGTTTATCGGCGCTATCCTGTTCTGGCTTGCCGCCTGGGCCTTCAACGAATGGCTGGTACGCCATGCCTTTATTTCCCAGAGCGCGAAACGCATAAGCCGCCTCGCCGTGCCGCTGCTGTTCGGCCTTGCCATTCTGGTTCTCTGGGAAGGGATGGTCCGCGGATTTTCCGTGCCGCCCATCCTGCTGCCGGCGCCGAGCGCCATTCTCGCCCGCCTTCTCGGCTCGCTGCCGATCCTCTGGGCGGATTTCCGCCAGACCTTCATCAAATCCGTACTGACGGGTTATGTCCTTGGCTGCGGCCTCGGGTTCCTCGTCGCCATCCTCATCGACCGCTCGCCTTTCCTGCAACGCGGGCTTCTGCCCATCGGCAACTTCGTCTCCGCCCTGCCGGTCGTCGGTGTGGCACCCATCATGGTGATGTGGTTCGGTTTCGACTGGCAGTCGAAAGTCGCCGTCGTCGTCATCATGACCTTCTTCCCGATGCTGGTGAACACGGTGCAGGGGCTTGCTGCCGCCAGCCACATGGAGCGCGACCTGATGCGCACCTATGCCGCCGGCTGGTTTCCCACGCTGATAAAACTGCGCCTGCCCGCCGCCTGGCCCTTCATCTTCAACGCGCTGAAGATCAACTCCACGCTCGCCCTGATCGGCGCCATCGTCGCGGAATTCTTCGGCACGCCCATCGTCGGCATGGGGTTCCGCATCTCGGCGGAAATGGGCCGCAGCAATGTCGATATGGTCTGGGCCGAGATTGCCGTGGCGGCGCTCGCAGGTTCGGGCTTTTACGGTCTTGTGGCGCTCGCAGAACGGGCCGTCACCTTCTGGCATCCGTCCGTCCGTGGGGGACGAACGTAAATAACGAAAAAGGGAACAGCGATGAAAATGAAACTTGCATCCATGCTTCTTGCCGGGGCGTCACTGCTGACCGCATTTAGCGCTCAGGCCGCCGACAAGATCACCCTGCAGCTGAAATGGGTCACCCAGGCGCAGTTCGCCGGATATTACGTCGCCAAGGACAAGGGCTTTTATGAAGCCGAAGGCCTGGATGTCGACATAAAGCCCGGCGGCCCGGATATTGCGCCCGCGCAGGTTCTGGCCGGCGGCGGGGCCGACGTCATCGTCGACTGGATGCCGTCTGCGCTTGCCACGCGTGAAAAGGGCGTGCCGCTGGTCAATATCGCCCAGCCATTCAAATCATCGGGCATGATGCTGACCTGCCTGAAAGAAACCGGCATCAAGAAGCCTGATGATTTCAAAGGCAAGACGCTGGGCGTCTGGTTCTTCGGCAATGAATATCCGTTCCTGTCGTGGATGGCGCACCTGAAAATTCCGACCACCGGCGGCGCCGATGGCGTTACCGTGCTGAAACAGGGCTTCAACGTCGATCCGCTTTTGCAGAAACAGGCCGCCTGCATTTCCACCATGACCTATAATGAATATGGACAGGTCCTCGATGCCGGCATCAAGCCTGATGACCTCGTCACCTTCAAATATGAAGACGAAGGCGTGGCGACGCTGGAAGACGGGCTCTACGTTCTAGAAGACAAGCTGAAGGACGCCAAGTTCAAGGAGGACATGGTCAAATTCGTCCGTGCCTCCATGAAGGGCTGGAAATGGGCCGAGGAAAACCCTGACGAGGCCGCCGATATCGTTCTCGAAAACGACGCCTCCGGCGCGCAGACCGAAAAGCACCAGAAGCGCATGATGGGCGAAGTGGCAAAACTCACCGCCGGCTCGAAGGGCGCTCTCGACAAGGCGGATTACGAGCGAACAGTGAAGACCCTGCTCGGCGGCGGCTCCGACCCCGTTATCACCAAGGAGCCCTCGGGCGCATATACGACCGAAATTACCGACGCTGCGTTGAAGTAGGCGCGGGCGGGAAGATAGGATCGCGCGGCGTTGACCGCGCGATTTTCTTGAATGACAACCTCTCTTCCGTCATGCTCGGGCTTGACCGAGGATTTACCGACATTTCGATTGCGGCGACGTGCCTGGATCCGCGTCAAGCCCGAGAATGACGGCGTATTAGGCGTTGTCAGAATTCCAGGCCGCGTCACGCAGTGGTAACCCATCAAACCAATTACAACACCTCGGCCTATACAAAAATGTATATCAACCCTCGTGGCTATGCGGATTGATTTGCACGACAACAAGAATTACAGTCCCGCCCACAAGACTGCCAAATTTGATCTTGTAGAAAAAGCACAGGGCAAAGGTGCTTGAGATTCGCGTTGAGGGGCGTTCGAATCGGGAGGATCGAAAAGGGAGTATTGTGATCCCTTGTTTCACATTCGCCATCGCATGACCTTTTAAGATACGGGCCGCAGCCTGCAGGACATGTGAGCGGATATTGCGCGAGCCAAGACATATGCAGCATAAAGTCACGTTTAACCGCATTCTTTTCCTTCTTCTTCTGTCCGCAACGGCGCTTCCCCTTCCAGCAGCCGCGGAGGGAGAGGCACAGGCGCCGGTGAAACAGCAGAACGTGCCCTCGATCATCGTCGCGCATGTCGCAAAGCGCGACCTCGTTGACCGTGTTATCGCGACAGGCACAATCCGCCCGGTGGACGAAATCTACGTCCAGCCCTTGGTCGACGGCCTGTCGATCGACACGTTGAACGCCGATATCGGCGACCGGGTGGCGGCGAATGCGGTTCTGGCCGTCCTGTCCTCCGATAGCCTCGTCCTGCAAAAGAGCCAGCTCGAAGCCAACAAGGCCAAGGCCGAAGCTTCCGTCACCCAGTCCAAGGCGCAGGTGCTGGAGGCGCAGGCCAATCTGGCCGACGCCCTTCGCCAGCGCGACCGCGCCGCCAAGCTCAGCCAGACCGGTTCAGGCTCCATTTCCGAAACGGAAAAGACCGAAGCCCTCGCGCAGGTGGCGCAGGCTCGCCTCGATGCGGCCAAGCAGGCCGTTTCCGCCGGCGAAGCCGACATCAAGGTGGTTGACGCGCAGATCGCCGATATCGATCTCAAGCTCACGCGCACCGGCGTGAAAACCCCGGTCGCCGGCATCGTTTCAGCCAAGAACGCCAAGGTGGGCGCGATTGCCAGCGGCGCCGGAAACCCGCTTTTCACCGTCATCAAGGACGGCGCCATCGAACTTGTTGCCGATCTTTCCGAAACCGACATTCAAAACGTGAAAGTCGGCCAGAAAGCCTATTTGACGGTTGCTGGCGGAAGAGCGAAAATAGAAGGCAAGGTGCGCCTCGTTTCGCCGACCGTCGATCCGACGACGCGCCTCGGTTCCGTGCATGTGGTGCTGCCGGAAAACAGCCCGGCGCGATCGGGCATGTATGCCAGCGCAGAGATCGTGATCGAGGAGACGAACGCGCTCGCCTTGCCGCTCTCGGCTGTCACTTCAGGGCGTGAAGGCTCGACCACCCGCAAGGTGGAGGGCGACGTCGTCAAGCAGGTGAAGATCGAGACCGGCATAGAAGACGGTGGATTCATCGAGATCGTCAGCGGCCTTGCCGCTGGAGACAAGGTTGTCGAGAAAGCTGGAGCATTCGTGCGTGATGGTGACCGGATAAGACCGGTGGAAGCCCAGACGGCTGCGTCCAACTGACTGAGGGAATGAAATGAACTTCTCCGCATGGTCAATCCGTAACCCGATTGCGCCGCTTCTCGGCTTCGCACTTTTGATGATGCTCGGCATGCAGGCGTTCAATACGCTGCCGATCACCCGTTTCCCGAATATCGACGTGCCCGTCGTCGCCGTCACCGTGACCCAGAGCGGGGCTTCGCCCTCCGAACTGGAGATGCAGGTGACGAAGGAGATCGAGGACGCCGTTGCCGCCATCAGTGGCGTCGACGAAATTCAGTCCACCGTTGTCGACGGCCAGTCGACGACAACGGTCGTGTTCCGTATCGAAAAGCCGACGGAAGAAGCGGTTCAGGACACCAAGGACGCCATCGACAAGATCCGCAGCGATCTTCCCTCCGATATCGAAGTGCCCGTCGTCAGCAAGATCGACGTCGAGGGACAGGCGATCCAGACCTTCGCCGTCTCTTCGCCGAACATGACGCTGGAGGAACTGTCCTGGTTCGTGGATGACACGATCAAGCGCTCGCTGCAGGGCCAGTCCGGCATCGGCAAGGTCGACCGTTACGGCGGCGCGGACCGCGAGGTGCGCGTTTCGCTCAGCCCCGAAAAGCTCGATGCCTATGGCATCACCGCGACAGAGGTGAACAGCCAGCTGCGCGGCACCAATATCGACCTCGGCTCCGGCCGCGGCCAGGTGGGCGGCAACGAGCAGACCATCCGCACGCTGGGCGATACACGCGATGTAAGCCAGCTTGCCAACACCACGATTGCGCTTTCCAACGGCCGCTTCGTCAAGCTTTCCGAACTCGGCACGGTTACGGACACATATGAAGAGCAGAAGTCCTTCTCGCGCTTCAACGGCAATCCGGCCGTCACCTTTGCGGTGTTCCGCTCCAAGGGCGCGAGCGAGGTTTCGGTCGCCGAAACCGTCGCGCAAAGTCTCGATCAGGTCCGCAAGGACCACCCCGATGTCTCGATTGAGATGGTCGATGACGCCGTCTATTTCACCTATGGCAACTACAAGGCCGCACTGGACACGCTGATCGAAGGCGCGATCCTCGCCGTTATCGTGGTCCTTCTCTTCCTCCGGAACTGGCGCGCGACACTGATCGCCGCCGTGGCGCTGCCGCTTTCCGCGATCCCGACCTTCTGGATCATGGACATCATGGGCTTTTCGCTCAACCTCGTCAGCTTCCTCGCGCTTACGCTCGCCACGGGTATTCTCGTGGATGACGCCATCGTGGAAATCGAGAACATTGCCCGCCATATCAAGATGGGCAAGACGCCCTATCGCGCGGCCCTCGAAGCAGCCGATGAAATCGGGCTTGCCGTCATCGCGACCAGCTTCACCATCATCGCCGTCTTTGTGCCCGTCTCGTTCATGCCGGGTATTCCGGGCCAGTACTTCATCCAGTTCGGCCTCACTGTCGCCTTCTCGGTATTCTTCTCGCTGGCAGTGGCCCGTCTCATCACACCCCTGATGGCGGCCTATCTGATGCGCGCCGAAGACGCGATGGACGATCACCACGACAATGACGGCAGGCTGATGAAGGCCTATACGCGCATGGTGACCGCTACCACACGGAAATGGTGGGCGCGTTATCTCACACTATTGGGAGCGATTGCCTTCCTCATCGCCTCAGTGATGCTGTTGAGCCAGGTCCCCGGCAGCTTCCTGCCGCCTGATGACGCCTCGCGCGTCACCCTGTCCGTTGAACTGCCGCCCAATGCGACGCTGGATGAGACCGACCGCACGACAACGCAGATCTACCAGGCGATCCGTGACATCAACGGCGTGGAAAGCGTCTTCATCCTCGGTGGTGCTTCGCCCAAGGGGGACCTGGAGCTGCGCCGCGCCACCGTCAATGTCATCCTTGAGCATATCGATCACTCGCTGCTGAAAACCCTCGTCAACAAGGGGCTCGGCTCCATTCCGCTCATCGGCCAATATCTTCCCAAGCTGGAGGAGAAGGGCCGTACACGTCCGCAATGGGATGTCGAGCGGGATATTTTCGCGCAGGTGCGTGGCATTGCGGATGTCCGCATCATCAAGCTGAACGACCGCGCGGAACGCGAGCTTTCCTTCAACTTCCTCTCAACCAACGAGAAGGATCTGAACGACGCCGTGGGCATTCTCGAAAGCCGCCTGCGCGCTTCGCCCATCCTTGCCAATGTCAGCTCGGAAGGCGCTCTGCCCCGTCCCGAACTGCAGATCCGCCCGCGCAAGGACGAGATCGCCCGCCTGGGCATCACGCCGCAGCAGATTTCGCAGACCGTGCGCGTCGCCACCATCGGTGATATCGATGCGCAGCTCACGAAAATCTCGCTGGATGACCGGCAGATCCCGATCCGCGTGCAGGCTTCGCTCGATACCCGCCGCGATCTCGCCACGATCCGCGCCTTGAAGATCAAGACCGCCTCCGGTTCGCTGGTGCCGCTCTACAGCGTGGCCGATATCGATTACTCGGAAGGCCCGAGCTCGATCAAGCGCAACGACCGCAACCGCGTCGTCTCCATCGGCTCGGATGTGCCTTTCGGCACGGCGCTCGATACGTCGACGGCCGAGTTCAAGCGCATCGTTTCGGAAACCAACCTGCCGGCAAGCGTTCGGCTTGCCGAAAGCGGTGACGCCAAGGTGCAGGGCGAAATGCAGCAGGGCTTCGTCAACGCCATGCTGCTTGGCCTTATGCTGGTGCTGGTCGTGCTCATCCTGCTGTTCAAGGATGTCATCCAGCCCTTCACCATCCTGTTCTCGCTGCCGCTTGCCATCGGCGGTGTGGCCGTCGCGCTCATCATCACCCAGAACGCGCTCTCCATGCCGGTTCTCATCGGCATTCTGATGCTGATGGGCATCGTGACCAAGAACGCCATCCTGCTGGTGGATTTCGCCATCGAAATGCGCCGTCACGGCATGGAGCGGGTGCATGCCATGGTGGAGGCCGGCCGCAAGCGCGCCCGCCCGATCATCATGACCTCCATCGCCATGTCGGCAGGCATGCTGCCCTCCGCGCTCGGCGTCGGCGAAGGCGGTTCGTTCCGCGCACCGATGGCGATTGCGGTCATCGGCGGCATCATCGTTTCCACGGTGCTGTCGCTGATCGTGGTGCCGGCCTTCTTCCTGATCATGGACGACCTGTCGCGCCTGCTTGCCCACCTCTTCGGCCGTTTCGTCGGCAAGAAGGAAGAGGAGGAAGAGGCCCTCTCCAACGAGAAACTCTCGGAGATCGCCCGCGAAAACAGCCTCGCGCTTTCCTCGCTGGAGGCACGGGTGGCCAGTATGGAAAAGGGCAGCGGCGACAAGGCCGCGGACAAGGGCAGCAATATATTGCGACTGCCGCCGCTTGCCGCCGAGTGAGTGCTGCAGCTTGAAGATTGAGACGCCGGGTCATGTGCCCGGCGTTTCCATATACTTTGGGAGAGCACGGCATCGCGGATCGTTTCTTCTCCCCGCCGGGAAGAAGGTGGCCCGAAGGGTCGGATGAGGGGGCAAGCTCTCCTGATATCTCGACCCTCGCCCCCTCATCCCGCTGCCGCGGACTTCTCCCCCTCGGGGAGAAGAAATATGCCGCATGCGCTCGCTCCATATTTCCCTTGTGATTGGAAGCATGAGCAGCCCCATCATTTCCTTCCTCACAACGGCCGCACCCCCGTTTGATCGAAATCAATTCGCTTTCCACCTGAACTGCTAGTCTCCCTCGCATCGGGAATTGCCGGTCGAGGAAAATGCGATGAGTTCAGTGCAGATGGGCGTGAGGGGCAAGGAACATCCCCGGTTTCGTATCGCTTCGGACAGCCCGGCAAAAGGTTTGAGCGGGAGCCGAATGGACGTGAACAAGACCGTGAAGCTGAGCAACAGGGACAGGAACATTCTGCTGCGTGCGCCCTTGATCGGGATCGCGGATGACGCGGTGGCGCTGAAGCTGATGGAGGCGGCGACCATTGCCAATGTGAATGCCCGCCATGTGCTTTTTAAGGAAGGCGAACTGGCCCAGCATTTCTATTGCGTGCTGTCGGGTTACGTCAGGCTCTACCGGCTGGACAGGCACGGGCGCGAAGCGGACGTGCGCGTCAGCGGCCCCGGCGATACCTTCAATGAATGCCTGATCTTCGGTAGCGACACCTATCGTTACAGCGCGCAGGCGGCGGAAAGCTGCACCGTGGCGCGTTTCGAACTCACCAGGCTGCGCAGCCTGATCGATCAGGAACCGGCCATCGCCAAGGCCGTCATGCGCTGCCTGTCAAACAGCCTGCTGGCCGCCATGGACTGCGTTGCCAATGACCGCCTGCAGACGGCACCGCAGCGTGTCGCCCATTACCTCATCAATCAGGGCCCGCGCGACGCGACATCCTTCTCGCTGCGGTTGCCGTTCCAGAAAAGCCTGCTCGCCGGCAAGCTCGGCCTTGCGCCGGAGGCCCTCTCCCGCGCCTTCTCCACCCTGAAAAAGTCGGGCGTCACGGTGCGCGGTCGCATCGTCCAGGTCAATGACGTGGCGGCGCTGAAACAGATCTGAAAATACGGGGAGAGGACGAAGGGCGGGAGGCCCATCAGGCATTCCGCCCTTCGGTGTATTGCACGGAAGTCATCCAGGCTGCGGTATAAAACCGAAACTGTCGCCCCGCCGCTCGACCGTAAAAAAGCCGCCGAGATGGCCGCCGGACACCAGCCAACCATGGTCAGCCGCCGCCGACAACGCTTCGAGACGCGTCGCGTGGGCGAGTTCGGAATCGATATCATAGACAAAAGCAATTCCGGGATCGGCCGCCTGCATGTCCCCGACATGCAGCACATCGCCCCATAACATCAAGCGCTTATCGTCTCTTCCTATGAGGTAAGCCATCTGTCCGGGCGTATGACCGGGCACCGCGATTGCCTCTATGTCCTCGGCAACCATCCCCACCGAGATCGGCCGCAACATCGCGCCGCAAATATCGATCAGGCGGGCAGCCAGATCGAAACCGCCCTGCCGGGCGGGCGGCAATGTCTTTCGCGCCTCTGCATTGGTGAAAAAGGCAAGATCGGCCTCCGGCACCCATATCTCCGCCTTGGGAAAATAAGGCCGGTCGCCATCGATAAGGCCGAGTGCGTGGTCGCCGTGAATATGGGTGAGGATGACACGGCTGACATCATCGGGCTGGATACCGGCGGCAATCATAGCCGCACGGGCATGGCCATAGGCCTCGCCCCAGGCCGTGCCGCAGCCTGCATCGATCAGCCAGATGCCCTCAGGTCCCGAAAGCGTGAAGCAGTTGACGTCCATATCCACTGTTTCGCCGTGATGGCCGGCAAAGGCCGCAGCCAGCGCTTCGGCACCCTGGCGGTGAATGAGATGGCTGACCGGTGCCTTGTAGACACCGTCGACAAAACGGGAAACTTCGTAAGCGCCGAAACGGCGGGGCATCGTCATTATTCAGAGACCGCCCTGCTCTTTCAGGAAACCGACGATGCGGTCCACGCCATCGCCCCGTTTCATGTCGGTAAAAACAAAGGGCATGGCGTTGCGCATGCGCGTCGCATCGCTGTCCATGACAGTCAGATCCGCGCCAACATAAGGCGCAAGGTCCTTCTTGTTGATGACGAGCAGGTCCGAACGGGTGATGCCCGGCCCGCCCTTACGGGGAATTTCCTCGCCCTGGCAGACGGAAATCACATAGATGGTGATATCGGCAAGATCAGGCGAAAAGGTCGCCGCGAGGTTATCGCCACCGGATTCGATGAAAACCACGTCGAGATCGGGAAAGCGCTGGTTGAGCCCGGCAATCGCCTGCAGATTGATCGTGGCATCTTCGCGAATGGCCGTATGCGGGCAACCGCCCGTCTCCACCCCGACGATCCTTTCGGAAGGCAGCGCCTGCATGCGCACCAGTGCCTCGGCATCTTCCTTGGTATAGATATCATTGGTGACGACGGCGACCGAATAATCGGCGCTCATCGCCTTGCAGAGCTTTTCCGTCAGCGCCGTCTTGCCGGAACCCACCGGCCCGCCAATCCCAACGCGCAGCGGACCATTACCCGATTTCATCACTCTGTTCCCTTCACTATGCTGTGGTCCAATCTTACGACAACCACTCAAATTACAGCTCAAATATACGCAAGGATCGTGCCACTTGTTTCTTCTCCCCGCCGGGGAGAAGGTGGCCTGAAGGGTCGGATGAGGGGGCTAGCTCTCCGGATATCTCTACCGGAGCCCCCTCATCCCGCTGCCGCGACCTTCTCCTCGGCGGGGAGAAGAAACAAGTGGCACGCGCTCGCTCCCGTCGCTTTCACGACCGGAAAAGCCGTGTCCCCTGTGTTTCATGACGCATCGCCGCCGTATCGGCGATGATCGTGGCGCTGCCGAGGTCATCAAGCGTGGACTGGACGGCCCGTGCCGCCACCTCGGCAATCCCAGCCTCGCTTGCGGCGAGAATGGCAACGCCATCTTTCTGGCCCGCGACGCCGAGACGGATACCGGCAGAAACGATCTGCGAAACACCTGCATGCAGAAAGGCGGCAAGCGTCTCGCGCAGCGGCACGCCGTGGCCAGCGGCCACAGCGCCTATGGCGACGGGATAGGGAGCCTCTTTCGGCAACAGCTCCAGAACCTCGTGCGGCCAGGCGCTGGCGGCGGAAACGAAGGCGTCCCCCAGAAGCACGGTCTCCCGATAACGCTCCGCCGAACCGGCGAGCGCGCGGCCAAGATCAGCGGTTTCGCTGAATGCTACGGCATCCTGCGAGCATCGCCAGACATGCGCGAGAAACACCGCATCGTTCCACAGGCTGCCGTGGCGCAGCAGCGTTTCCACCCAGCCGCTCAACTCGGCGGCATCACGCACACGCCCGTCCTCCACCGCCTTTTCCAGCCCGCCCGAATAGGAAAAGCCGCCGACAGGAAACGCCGGCGACATCCAGGCCATCAGGCGCAGCAGCGCGGCAACGCCGCTTTCCCCGCTCACGCCTCAGCCGTGATCATGATGGTGGTGGCCATGCCCATGCCCGTGCCCGTGATCATGGCCATGCGAGTGGCCGCCATGGGCGTGATAAGCGCCGCGCGCCGGCTGAAACGGCTCTTCCACCTCGCGCACTGTGGCGCCCAGACCTTCCAGCATGGCGCGAATGACATGGTCACGCAGGATGAGAATACGCTCCTCCTCGATCTGCGCCGAAAGATGCCGGTTGCCCAGATGCCAGGCGAGCTCAATCAGGTGAAGGCGGTCCTTTGCCTTGATTTCGAACAGCTTTTCATCCGCCGCACGAACCTCGATCAGATCGCCGTTTTCGACCATCAAAAGGTCACCATGGGCAAACAGCACGGCTTCCTTCAGGTCCAGCATCACCATCTCGTCATTCTGCAGATGCAGAAGCTTGCGGCGCAGATGCCGCTGGTCATGCGCCAGCGTGACATAGCCGGAGGGCTCGTCGGCAGGGGTTCCGGCCGGGTGATAGGAGGTGACGCGCAGCATGGGATGATCCGTTTCAGAAACAGTCTTTGGGGGTCTGATTTTTGACGGATAGGCGGGGGGATTTCAAGGTGTGTTTTCAGGGCGGCAATGCCTCGGAAAACAAAAAGCCCGGCATCGCTGCCGGGCCTTTCTCAAACAACAAAACCAAAATCAGGCCGCAGCGCGGCTTTTCAGGTTTTCCAGAATGTTCTGCGGCGAGGAAACGCCGTAGGGGTCGCTATCGCAATTGTCCGAATAGCCTTCTTCCTCGAACCACTGCTCGACGACGCCATCGTTGATGACGGCGGCGTAACGCCAGGAGCGCATGCCGAAGCCGAGATTGTCCTTGGCGACCAGCATGCCCATCTTGCGGGTGAACTCGCCCGAACCGTCAGGGATGACCTTGACGTTTTCGAGGTTCTGACCCTTGGCCCAGGCGTTCATGACGAAAGCATCATTGACCGACAGGCAATAGATTTCATCAACGCCGAGCGCACGGAATTCCGGCGCCAGCTTTTCGAAATCAGGAAGCTGGTAGGTCGAGCATGTCGGCGTGAAAGCGCCGGGCAGCGAAAAGAGGACGACCTTCTTGCCCTTGAAATAATCGTCGGAGGTCATGTCCTGCCAACGGAAGGGGTTCGGGCCGCCAACGGCCTCATCGCGAACGCGCGTGCGGAAGGTTACGGCGGGCACTTTTTTGCCGAGCATGTCTTGTCTCCTGTTCTGGCGTTTTGCGAGGCATCGCTTGGGATCGATCCGCGCGGAATTCTTTTGCCGTTTCCATAGCGCAAGACGCGCTGCGGTGCAGCATAAAAATCGGATTCCAGCCACCAAATGCGCGAAATGCCGCACGGAATTGGGGATCAATTGTGCAGGTCTATCGACCAGCGCAACAGCGGCGGCAAGGGCGTCCACCAACCGGTTTGAACGCCCGCTTCCCGCAACATCGCGGCTGACCACGTGTTACAGCCGGCGAGTGCATTGAACTGGCCATTCGCCTCGAAGAATGCGTCCGTCAGGCCGTAGCCGGCGCCGGGTACCGGCCTGACACCGTCATCGTTTCCGGCAAAACTCGCCCGGATGCCCGCGACGAGACGCTGATAACCCGCTTCGGAAATTCGAAGCCGTTTCACTCCGGCGAGATCAGCGGGAAAATCACCTGTCACATCCACATGCATGACGGAGCTGTCCAGCGTGAAAGAGCGCAGAACCGGCATCGGTTTCAAATCGGCCCAGGTGGGCGTCTGAATGTAAAACGAGCGGCCGCCCCAGCCGAACACCAGATAGGCCGCAGCTGGATGATTGACCGCGATCCCACCCTCCTGCAAGGCGGCAAAGACCCGCCGCAGATCGTCATCAACCGGCAGGGCGATATCGGTGTGGATCGGGTTGGATAAGAGCAGGATTTCCCTGCTCTTTTCGCCTTCGCCCACCTGCGCGGCAAAAAACGGGCGCGGCGCAACCGTGCCCAGCACAAGAAGCAGGAGGAGCAGCAGCAGGCCGCCGCCGATCCATCGTGTGAGGCGTCTCAAGAGCGCCTGCCGTCAGAACAGGAAATAACGCTGCGCCATCGGCAGCACGGTCGCCGGTTCACAGGTCAGAAGCTCGCCATCCGCACGTACTTCATAGGTCTCGGGGTCAACCTCGATATGCGGCGTCAGCGAATTGTGGATCATCGAGGCCTTGGAAATGCCGCCGCGCACATTCTTCACCGGCAGCAGCTTCTTCGCGACACCGAGACGCTGGGCAAGGCCACCGTCAAGCGACGCCTGCGAGACAAAAGTGACCGAGGAATTGGTGCGCAGCTTGCCATAGGCGGCGAACATCGGCCGGTAATGCATCGGCTGCGGCGTCGGAATGGAGGCATTCGGATCGCCCATCGGCGCGGCAGCGATCGAGCCGCCCAGCAGCACCATTTCCGGCTTCACGCCGAAAAACGCCGGGTTCCAAAGAACCAGATCGGCACGCTTGCCGACTTCGATGGAGCCGATCTCGTGGCTGACACCCTGGGCGATGGCCGGGTTGATGGTATATTTTGCGATGTAACGACGAACACGGAAATTGTCGTTTTCGCCGGTCTCTTCCTTCAGGCGGCCACGCTGGCGCTTCATCTTGTCAGCGGTCTGCCAGGTGCGGATCGCCACCTCGCCGACACGGCCCATGGCCTGACTATCGGAGGAAATGATCGAAAACGCGCCGATATCGTGGAGAATATCCTCCGCCGCAATGGTTTCCTTGCGGATGCGGCTTTCGGCAAAGGCGATATCTTCGGGGATGGACGGCGACAGGTGGTGGCATACCATCAGCATGTCGAGATGTTCCGCCAGCGTATTGACGGTGTAAGGCCGCGTCGGGTTGGTCGAGGACGGAATGACGTTGGGATTGCCGCAGACCTTGATGATGTCAGGCGCGTGGCCACCGCCCGCCCCTTCGGTGTGGAAAGCGTGGATGGTGCGGCCCCGGATAGCGGCGACCGTGTCTTCCACGAAACCGCTCTCGTTCAGCGTGTCGGTATGGATCATCACCTGCACGTCATATTCGTCGGCCACCGTCAGGCAATTGTCGATGGCGGCGGGCGTCGTGCCCCAGTCCTCATGCAGCTTCAGCGAGGAGGCACCGGCGAGGATCATTTCTTCCAGCGGAGCCGGCAGAGAGGCATTGCCCTTGCCCGCAAGCGCGAGGTTCATCGGGAAAGCATCGAAGCTTTCGATCATCCGCTCGATATGCCATGCGCCGGTGCAGGTGGTGGCAAGCGTGCCGTGCGCCGGGCCGGAGCCGCCGCCAAGCATGCAGGTCACACCACTCATCAGCGCTTCCTCGATCTGCTGCGGGCAGATGTAATGGATATGCGCATCCATGCCGCCAGCCGTCAGAATCTTGCCTTCGCCGGCAATTGCTTCCGTCGAGGGACCGACGATGATCGTCACGCCGGGCTGCGTATCGGGATTTCCGGCCTTGCCGATGGCGTGAATGCGGCCGTTCTTCAGGCCCACATCTGCCTTGTAGATGCCGCTATGGTCAACGATGACGGCATTGGTGATGACGGTATCGACAGCGCCCTCTGCCCGCGTCGCCTGGCTCTGGCCCATGCCGTCGCGAATGACCTTGCCACCGCCGAATTTCACTTCCTCGCCATAGGTCGTGTGGTCCTTCTCGATCTCGATGAAGAGTTCGGTATCGGCAAGACGCACCTTGTCGCCAACGGTCGGGCCGAACATGCCGGCATAGGCGGCGCGGGAAATCTTGTATGGCATGGGTTCAGGCTCCTTCGGACGCGGAGAAAATCGGTATGGGGGAAAATCGTGTCAGCCGGCCCGTTCCCGCAAGGGCATCGACCAGCTGTTGTTCGGCGGTAAAGGGATGGCCGCTCCAGCCCTGGTGGCTGAAACCGGCAATCGTCACCTCGTCATCATCGCCGCTGACATTTTCAAGAACATGGGCAATGGCAACGAGGCCGGTGCTGGGGCAGACGTATGGTGCGGGCTTATAGGCTTCGAGCGCCGTATCGAGCCTCTCATGCACACCGCGAGAAATAACGACATGGCTCTTGCCGCCAGCTCGTGCGATGGCCGCGAATTCGCCGGTATAATCGGCGCAGAAATCAGTGAGTTCCGGCCAGGCTGCGCGGATGCCGGGTTCCATTTCGGCAAATTTCGCAGGATCGCGCACCGACCAGATGGCGGCGGCTTGGCGCACACCATGGCTCTCGCGCCATTCGCTTCCCTCGGTCATCTCACGGCCCGGCCGCCCGGTATTACACACGGCCACCACATCGGTGCGCGTACCGCCCAGCCCAAGAGACCGGCAATCATTAAAACGGACGACGATATCCGACCGGTCGATAAGCAGGGCCGCGCCTGGCGGCAGCTCCCCGTTTCCGACAATCGTGATCCGCCGCCCCATGGGTTCAGAAACCTTCCGAGAGTTGGCGCAGTTCTTCCGCCCGCTTGCCGCTCGTCTCGGCCAGGCAGGAAGAGATCAGCATCGGCTCCATTGAGCCGCCACGCGCCTGAAAACCGGCAAGTGCGCAATTGGCGTCACGGAACGCCACCCATGCGCGCTGAGCTGTCACCAGCGCGTCGGTTGCACCCTTTCCATCCGCATCCGCCGCCTTGTCACGTTCGATGAGCAGCTTGCGCAGCTTCTGATAAGCGACATTGAGCTCTTTGTCGGCCTTTTCGTAATCCTTGCCGGCGCAAATCGTCATGTCCGCCTGCGTCTGCGGTTCCTTGCAGTTCGGCTCCTGCGCGGCAACCGGCATGGAAATACCGGCGGTTACGCAGATGAGAGCGGTCATGACGAGGTTGTTCTTGCTGATCGCCATCGCTCAGGCCGCCGCGCCGTCATAAGCCTGCGGCTTCAGCGCCCGCGGATCGACGCCATCGAGACAATTGGCATTGACCGCCACCATCGGCGTACCGTCAGGCCCATCGGCATAGGCAAAGCTTTCAATGCCGCAGGTGGAGCAGAAAAAATGATGGATCCTGTGTTTGTTGAAGAGATATTCACTCAGCGTGCCCTCGCCGGAAAGCAACGTGAACTTGTCACGCGGCGCGAAGGCGAGCGTGGAGCCCAGACGTTTGCACCGCGAACAATTGCAGACAACAGTGTGATCGAGATCGGCATCGACCTCGAAGCTGACGCTGCCGCACTGGCAGCTTCCATGATAATGCGCCGTCGCCATTTCATAACCTCCCCATGACCTGTTGACGGAAACCATAAACCTCCCGCTTGCCGGAAAGCGGCACCAGCGTCACTTCCCGCTTCTGGCCAGGCTCGAAACGCACCGCCGTGCCGGCCGGAATATCGAGACGCATGCCGCGCGCCTTTTCGCGATCGAAAATGAGACCCGCATTGGTCTCGAAGAAATGGTAGTGGCTGCCCACCTGTACCGGCCGGTCGCCCGAATTGGCCACTTCGATCGTCACGGTCGGCTGGCCGGCATTGAGTTCGATGGTGCCTTCGGCGGCAATGATTTCGCCTGGTTTCATCGGTGTTCCCCTTATCGTTCTTATGCGGCCGTGGCTGCTGCGCAGCCTTCCGCCTTCAGCACCCGTTTTGTCGATGCCGGGTTATTGATGAGCTTTCCCGCCGGGCGGACGGGCCTTCGCACCAGTTCGCCACCGCAATTCGGGCACGCGCCCTTGAGCACGCCGGTCACGCAATCGGCGCAGAAAGTGCATTCGAACGAGCAGATCATCGCGTCCCCGCTGTCGGGCGCTAGATCACGGTCACAGCATTCGCAATTGGGCCGAAGTTCCAGCGCCATAAGTCACCTCACCGGATCGGTTCGTGAACGGTCACCAGCTTGGTGCCGTCAGGGAAGGTCGCTTCCACCTGCACATCGTGGATCATCTCGGCAATGCCGTCCATCACCTGATCACGGGAAATGACATGCGCGCCCGCCTCCATCAGGTCGGCCACGGCGCGGCCATCGCGTGCGCCCTCCACCACGAAATCGGTAATCAGCGCAATCGCTTCGGGATAATTCAGCTTGACGCCGCGTTCCAGCCGGCGGCGCGCCACCATGGCGGCCATGGAAATCAGCAGCTTGTCTTTTTCTCTTGGGCTAAGGTTCATCGTCGTCCCACGGCTTGGCATCTGCTCCACAAACGAGGTTTGCTGGAGACCAGATCCGACATTTGACAGCCCCCGAAGAACGCCTGTCACGAGACGATCCGAGGGGTTTACAGATTCCAGACTTTCGGCACTGGCGCGCCGTTTCGCAAGAGCGAAATGATCGGAAAAAGCAATTTTCTCAAGGAGAAACCATCAGCGGCGGACACGCGCACGACGAGCTTGCCCTGCCACTCGCTGGCACCGCCGCTTTCCCCGGCAATCGCCCGGATTTTAGGCAGAAGCGCCTCGGCCAGAGGCCCGATGTAAAGCAGCGTGGCAAAGGCAACCTGCCCGGCCAGAACCGCAGGTTTCGCGGTCAGCGCCGCCACCTCGCCCGCAAGCAGAAGTTCTTCGGCATGCACCAGCTTGCCGCCGTGGCGAATGCGCCAGCGGTCGCGGAAAAGCCCGTGCGTCATCACCTCGCCCATGGCCTGGCGGCCAAGCAGCACGGCTTCGACGGCGATGAATTCTGAGGACTGGTCAAGATCGGCTTCCAGCCTTCGCGTCAGCGACGCCCGGTCGAAGAGGATCGTTTCCTGCGGCAGCCAGTGCAGCTTCGCACCCGGCCCGGCGGAAACACGCGCGGTCACGGTGGCGGTGCCCGACGACGCCTTGTAGACCTTTTCGCAGGCCTGCGTGGTGACCACAAGCGAGGTACCGGCGCCGGCGACTGCCTGCCATTCAAGTTCGTCTCCGCCGGTCAAACCACCGGAGGAATTGATGAGTATGGCTTCTGCTTCGTTCGAGTAGGTTTCCGGAAGACGGATCTTGGCGCAGCCCTCCTGAAACAATTCGTCCAGCCGGCTGCGCCCTTCAACTGCCTTGGTTACAATGCGTCCTCTGCCACGGGCGCGCTGTTGCCGGACAGGTTGAGCGTCTTCGCAACCGGAAGGGCTGATGGCTTGCTGTTGCTGCTGCACGCGGTCTCCGAAGCGGTTGCGGAAGCGGGATTGGCCTTGGCGACGCAATCCTTCTTGACGACGGCGTCCACGACAAGCTGACCTTCCGTGTTTCGGAAGAAATCCCACATTCTCTCGGCTGCATCAACAGTCCGCGTCACTTCGCCTGTGGGCATCTTGCGCTCCACGGCGGGCTCCGCCTTCGGTGTCTGCTCGCCGCCCGGCTTGCGGGTAACAACGGCGTTTGCGGCCAGAACCTCGGCCTTCATGGTGGCGCGCGGCCAGGCATGGTCCCAGTCGTTGATGACATAGGACTGGATACGAGCGCCTGCCTTGCAGACATCGTAAGAATTGACCGTGAAGCTCTCGCCCACCTTGCTTTTGGCGGCGCCCTTGCAACCATCCATTTCGGCCCAGCGCTTCAGCGCCGTCTCGCCGCTATATTGCCAGTAGGATTTGCCGCCGCCCTGATAGGGGTTGGCTGGATCCTTCAGCCCGGCGAAGGCGATGATCGACATCGGCCGCGCCGGTGTGCAGCTTGCCGCATCCGGTGCCCATTTGCCTTCGGTCTCCAGCGGATAACCCGCGCGCAACGACGCGACAAAACCGGCGGCATTAAAATCCTTGGCTCCGGTGCAGATGAATTGCGACAGCATGCGCCCGCCGCCGGAATAACCGGAACCGTAAAAACGTTCCTCATCGACGCAGAACTTGCCCTTCACCATGGCAATCGCTTCATGAATGAAGCTCACCTCGTCCAGCCCGCCGGGGCGTGTTGTAACACCGGGGACATTCCAGGCATGGGTGCCCGGCAATTCGCCGTTTAAACTGCCCGCCAGCGCGACGACCACAAGACCATCACGCTCGGCAAGCTTGTCCCAGCCGCTGCGGTTCAGCTGGCCGTGCGGGTTGCTGTTGGAGCCGTGGAAATCGAATACGACAGGCAGAGGCTTATTTCCATCATAGGCGGATGGAACAAAATAGACGCCGTCGCGTTTCTGCCCGTTAGAGAGAATGGAAAAATCATGTCGACCCGGTTCCATGCCGGGGCCAATACCCTGACCGCAGGTCGATGCCGACGCTGCGGCCCCTGCGCCTGCGCTGATCGCCAGCCCAAGAAGCAGGCTGCGTGCGGAACGAACCAACCGGGAGGCCCGGCCCACTGCAAAGTCTTGAATCATTGACACGCCTTTATTGGCACAGTTTTCCGACAATACGTCGGACGTGCGTGGAATGTAAGGGATCAACTGTCGCGGCGTGCGAATAGACTTTTCCTGTGTCTCGCATGCAGCATTTTCGCTGCCAATATCACAGGCGGTTATTCAATGAAATGCTAAAATTACGCATGAAAGCCATGTCGAGGCGCATAGGCTTTCAAAATATTAATCGCCCGTTTGCACGCCGTGATCGGCGCGCACAGGCTTTGGTCTCGGTTTATACTGTCAGATGCCGCCTCGCTTCCGGCATATCCAGCGTTTCAGCGAGGCCTTGATGCACGATTTCACCTCGGTCCATGATGTAGACGTAATCGGCAAGCTCACGGCAGAAATCCAGATATTGCTCGACCAGCAGGATCGCCATGCCGGTGGAATCGCGCAGATATTTGATGGCCCGGCCGATATCCTTGATGATCGACGGCTGGATGCCCTCGGTCGGTTCGTCGAGAACGAGGATTTTCGGCCGCGTGACCAGCGCCCGGCCGATGGCAAGCTGCTGCTGCTGCCCGCCGGAGAGATCGCCGCCGCGGCGTGACAGCATGGTCTGCAGCACGGGAAACAGGCTGAAAATATCATCCGGGATGAACCGCTCCTTGCGCGACAGCGGCGCATAACCGCTCTCCAGATTTTCCTGCACGCTGAGCAGCGGAAAAATCTCGCGCCCCTGCGGCACGTAACCGACACCGCGCTTCGCCCGCTGGTAAGGCGCCAGCCCATCAAGCGCCGCATCACCGAAACGGATCGTGCCAGCGCTGGTGGCCTGCTGGCCTGTCACGGCCCGCAGCAGCGAGCTTTTGCCGACGCCGTTGCGACCGAGAACGCAGGTGATCTTGCCCATCTCCGCCTTCAGCGACACGCCGCGCAGAGCTTGCGCTGCGCCGTAGTGGAGGTTGATGTTGTCGACTGTCAGCATGGTGAAACTCCAATGACGGTATGGTGGGCGGCGCTACCCCCCTCTGCCCTGCCGGGCATCTCCCCCTCACGGGGGGAGATTGGCAAGTGGCGAACACTCTTCCCCATAGCATCGTGGCAAAGGAACGAGCGAGGGCGGCATCTGATCTCCCCCCTTGAGGGGGAGATGCCCGG